>NZ_SMJZ01000002.1 GCF_004348345.1 Nonomuraea longispora | reverse complement strand
CGGCGCGGCCCCCCCGCCCGTGACGGCCGCCCGCGCCGGCGCACATAGGGTGTCGGTGTGGAACAGGCATCTCTCGAGCTGACGGTAGGTCCGGTCGCCCATGGCGGCTGGTGTGTGGCACGCCACGACGGGCGGGTGGTCTTCGTGCGCCATGCGCTGCCCGGCGAGAGGGTGATCGCACACGTCACCGAGGAGACCACCCGGTTCCTGCGGGCCGACGCCGTGGAGATCCTCGATCCGTCGCCCGACCGGGTCATCCCGCCCTGCCCCTTCGCGGGGCCCGGGCGCTGCGGCGGCTGCGACTGGCAGCACGCCACGCTGGAGGCGCAGCGGCGGCTCAAGGCGCAGGTCGTGGCCGAGCAACTGCAGCGGCTGGCGGGCATCGAGCGCGAGGTCGTGGTCGAGGAGGTGCCGGGGGCCGAGGACGGACTCGGCTGGCGCACGCGGGTGCAGTTCGCCGCGCTGCCCTCCGGCGAGCTGGGCTTCCGCCGCCACCGCTCCCACGCGATCGAGGTCGTCGACGCCTGCCTGATCGCCCATCCCGAGGTCGAGGCGGTCGCCGCCGAGGAGCACACCTGGCCGGGCGCGTCCGGCATCGAGGTCATCGCCTCGTCCCAGGGCGACCGGGCCGTGGTCGTCAAACCACGGCCCCGGCGCAGCGTCACCGTGCCCGACCTCGAAGTGCCCGCCTCCGTCCTGCTCGACCAGGGCAAGGGCCGCACGGTGCCGAGGCGCGGGTCGGGCGTGTTGCACGAGCAGGCGGGCGAGCGCCGGTTCCGGGTGGCGGGCAGCGGCTTCTGGCAGGTGCACCCCGGGGCCGCCGAGACGCTGCTCGACGCGGTGCTGGCGTACGCCGCGCCCGAGCCGGGGGAGTGGGCGCTCGACCTCTACTGCGGGGTGGGCCTGTTCGCGGCCGGCCTGGCGGAGGCCGTGGGACCCGAGGGGGCGGTGTTCGGGCTGGAGTCGGAGGAGTCCGCCGTCCGTGACGCCCGCGCCAACCTCCGCGACCTGCCGCAGGCGCGCGTGGAGCGGGGGCGCGTCGAGGACGCGCTCGACCGGTTCGAGATCGAGCGGGCCGACCTCGTCGTGGTCGACCCGCCCAGAGCGGGGCTGGGGCGGGAGGTGGTGACGCGCGTCGCGTCGCTGGAGGCGCTGCGCATCGTGTACGTGTCGTGCGACCCGGCCACTCTTGCCCGCGACCTGGCCTGGCTGGCGGAGCGCGGCTACACGCTGGCGGACCTGCGGGCCTTCGACGCCTTCCCGATGACCCATCACGTGGAGTGCGTCGCGCTGCTCGTACGGGCGTAGGCCGGGCGGCTGGGGCCTCAACGGGTCACAGCCAGCCCATGCGCTGCGCCGTGCGGATGGCCTCAAGGCGGTTCTGCGCGTTGAGCTTGGTCATGGCGCTCGACAGGTAGTTGCGTACGGTGCCCTCGGTCAGGTGCAGCTCGCCCGCGATCCTGGAGATCGTGGCCCCGTCGCCGGCCAGACGCAGCGCGTCGCGCTCGCGCTCGGTCAGCGGGCTGTCGCCGGCGGCCATCGCCGCGGCGGCCAGCTCGGCGTCGAGGTAACGCCCGCCCGCCTGGACCTTGCGGATGGCCATGGCCAGCTCCTCCGCCGAGGCGTCCTTGCCGAGAAAGCCGCTCACGCCGGCCGCCATGGCCCGGCGCAGGTAACCGGGGCGGCCCAGGCTCGTCAGGATGACGATCTTGCACGCGGAGCTGATCTGCTCGGCGGCGCTCAGACCGTCCATGCCCGGCATCTCGATGTCGAGGACGGCCACGTCAGGCCGGTGCTCGGCCACCGCGGCCACCACCTCGTCGCCCCGGCCCACCTGGGCCACGACCTGGATGCCGTCCTCCAGGTCGAGCAGGGCCGCGATGGCGCCCCTGACGAGGTGCTCGTCGTCGGCGAGCAGCACGCGGGTGGTCATGAGAGCCTCCTCGTACGCGGCACGCGCGCGGTCATGCCGGCACCGCCGCGCGCAGCAGGTAGTGTCCCTCGCGGGTGGGTCGCGCCTCCAGGGTGCCGCCCGCCGCGCGTACGCGCTGGGCCAGCCCAGCCAGGCCGTTCGGCGCATGCGCGCCCACCGGCCCGTTCACCCCGTCGTTGGACATCTCCAGCACTCCGTCCTGGATGATGATCGTGCAGCGTTCGGCCTTGCTGTGCTTGAGCACGTTCGTCGCGCCCTCGCGTACGACCGTGGCCAGCAGCGTGCGGGTCTCGGGCGACAGCGAGGAGATCTCGGCGCGCACGGTGCAGCGTACGTCCGCCGCCTCCAGCACCGCCCGCACGCTGGCGAGGACCTCGTCCAGGTCGATCGCCCGGTAGCTCTGGACGACGTTGCGCACCTCGCGCAGCGACCGCCTGGCCAGGTCGCGCACCTCGAACATCTCGGGAGCCGCCTCCTGCCCGGAGCGCAGGGTTCGCTCGGCGTGGGCGGTCCTGGCCGCGATGTCGGTGAGGCTCTGCCCGAGCAGGTCGTTGAGGTCGCGGGCGAAGCGCAGGCGTTCCTCCGACACCGCCAGCCTGGACAGCGCCTCCTGCCCTTCGTGCGCCTCCTTGGTCAGGTGCCAGAGCCGCAGGTGGGCCCACACCGCGCCGACCGAGATGACGGTGATCAGCACCTGGACGAGCAGCAGTTCGGGGAGGAAGGCGTTGGCCAGTGTCACGTACAGGTTGGTGACCACGATCGACGCGACGGACAGGGCGACGACGGTCCTCCTGCGGGCGAACGTCGCGACCATCCCCAGCCACGTCGCGGTCGCCCAGAAGACCGGGACGAACGACAGGAGCAGGACGATCACCCCGGCCACGGCGATGATCGCCGTGGGCCGCTTCCCGCCCCTGACGGCGATCCTGAACGGCCGCGTGCTCAGCACGACGAGAGTCAGCAGCAGCAGGGCGGCGGTCGCGGCCAGCTGCCAGGGCAAGCCCTGCTGCCATCCGAAGTACAGCTGGACGAAGCCGACGAGGGCCACAACCATGAGCGTGTCGGAGGAGCAGACGATCAGCCAGCGGGCCTTGTCGAGCTTCGTCGCGTTCCGCATCCGGGTGATCGCCCTCACGACGGCACCGCCGCGCGCAGCAGGAACTCGCCCGACCTGGTGGGCGCCGCGGAGAACGAGCCGCCCGCCGCGACCAGCCGCTCCGAAAGGCCGCGCAGGCCGTTTCCCGGCGTGCCCGGCAGGCCGTTCACGCCGTCGTTGACCATCTCCAGCACGCCTCCGTCGATCGTGATGGCGCAGCGGGTGGCCCTGCTGTGCTTGAGCACGTTGGTGCCGCCCTCGCGCACCGCCCACGCCAGCAGCGTCCTGGCCTCGGGCCCCAGCCCGTCGGCTCTGGCCCGGATCTCGCACCGGGCGCCCGTGGCCTCCAGGGCGACGCGTACGCCGTCGAGCTCCTCCTCCAGGTCGAGCCGCTGGTAACCGTGCACGGCCTGCTGCACCTCGGCCAGCGACTCGCCGGCCAGTTCGCGTACGGCGGCCATCTCGGCGGACGCCCTCGCGGCGTCCTTGGTGGCCAGCTTGGCGGCCAGCTCGCTCTTCAGCGTGATCACGGCGAGGCTGTGGCCGAGCAGGTCGTGCAGGTCGCGGGCGAAGCGCAGCCGCTCCTCCGCGACGGCCAGGCTCGCCTTCGCCTCGCGGCTCTTGTGCGCGTCCCTGATCATCCACCAGAGCCAGCGCCACAGCAGCATGGCCGCGATCAGGACGACGGCCACGGCGGTCTCGCTGAGGAGGATACCCGGCCACGCCTGGCCGGTCGTGTGGGCGAGGAACACGGTGGACATGGCGACCGAGGCCGTGCCCAGGCAGACCGTCGCCCACAGCGGCAGGTAGAGCGCGGCGGCCGACAACCACAGGGTGACGCTCTCCCAGCGCAGGCTGGCGATGTCGCCGTTGTGCGGCATGAGCACCAGCATGCCCAACGCGAACACCGCCGCGAGCGCCAGCTTGGGCGTGGGCCTCGGCCGGTGGTCGAAGGCCTGCCTGAGGAGGAAGGGATAGAGCCCGAAGAAGCCGAGCAGGCACATGAGGACGGACGCCCCGCGGGCGACGGAGATCGTGCCGGCCGCCGTCTCGGCGATGGTGAGCGCGGCGAACACCACGGCCATGCCGGCCATGACGGCGTCCATCCAGTAGATGAGGAGCTTTCTGGCCATGTCGGGACGTGCCGCCATCACGCCCTCCTCTTGCTGACAATCCTCACCGCTTCCCGGGATCCTATTTCAGGACAACGCTCGCGAGAGAATCCGTGAGACGCCCTGCGACGGCTCCGCGCCGCGCAGCGACAACCAGGCCAGCCGGTGGCGGGTGGCGTACGCGGCCAGGGTGCGGGCGTCGGACGCGCCGAGGTCGGAGCCCCTGGCCAGCACCGGGGTCAGCGCGATGCGCTCCCACGCCTCGCCGGGATCGTCCACCCCCTGCGCCCGCGCGATCTGGACACGGGCGGCCCGCACGGCCGTCGCCACCCTGCCCAGCCGGCCGCGGTGGGCCGCGCGCCGTTCGAGAGGGGCCAGCAGGTTGACGGTGCCGATGTCGGCGCCCGCCCGGCGGGTCGTGCGCAACATCGCCACGTCGGCGGAGCTCAGCCCGCCCGGCCTCAGCGGCAGGGTGAAGCTCACCCGCAGGTCGCGCTCCTGCTGCAGGGCGTGGATGGCGCGTGCCCTGCGCAGCACCGCGGCCTTGTCGGCGCTGTCGCGGACCTCGAAGTCGACGGCGCCGGCGTCGTACGCCCCGATGATCCGGCGGTAGGCGGTGGCGAGCCCGCCGGGACGGGTGCAGGCCGTGGCCAGCGCGCGCCCGCCAGATCCGCCGAACACGAGCGCGGCGTCGCCGCCCAGCGCCCTGAGGCGGCCGATCGGCTTGCCGGGGGCGGGGGAGCCCGTCCACGTGGGCACGCAGCCGTCGCCGGCCGCCCCGGCGTCGGCGACGAGGTGGCCGAGCGCGTAGCGGCGCACGCCGGTCCGGCGTGACGACGCGGGAAGGTCGAACTCGGGCTCGCGGGCGGTGTCGACGAACGCCACGAACGTCGTCGGCGGCTCCTCGGCCACCACGGGCGACAGCGACGGCGACGGCGACGGCTGGGCGACCGGGGTCGACGGCTGCGGAGGGGACGATCGACCCGACGGAAGCTGGCGGATCGCCGCGCCGGTGCCCGCGACGAGCGCGAGCGCCGCCAGGATCGCCAGAGGTCTCGGGAGCAGGCCGGGCTCCCTGGTGTGCCGCGGCATAGGCCACCCCGTGTGTTCGGTCGGCTACGTACAGCGCTGGCGGCTGCACGTTACCAACCATGGCGGCGCGGCGCGGCCATTTTCGGGTTCGCGTCCGTTGTGTGCGGATAATGTGGGCATGAAGCTGCGGATCTTCACCGAGCCCCAGCAGGGCGCGACATATGACGACCTGCTCACCGTCGCACAGGCGACCGAACGCCTGGGTTTCGACGCTTTCTTCCGGTCTGACCACTACCAGCGCATCGGCCCCGGCGACCCGGGTCCCGGCTCGACCGACGCGTGGATCACACTCGCCGGCCTGGCCAGGGAGACCTCCAGGATCCGGCTGGGCACGCTGGTGAGCCCGGCCACGTTCCGGCTGCCGGGGCCGCTGGCGATCAGCGTGGCCCAGGTCGACCAGATGAGCGGAGGCCGGGCCGAGCTGGGCTTCGGCACCGGCTGGTACGACGGCGAGCACGCCGCGTACGGCATCCCGTTCCCGCCCACGGGCGAGCGTTTCGCGCGCTTCGAGGAGCAGCTCGAGATCATCACGGGCCTGTGGACGGCGGAGAAGACCTACTCGTTCGAGGGCAGCTACTACCGGCTCGCCGACTCTCCCGCCCTGCCCAAACCCGTCCAGCGGCCCAGGCCGCCGATCATCATCGGCGGGTTCGGCGCCAAGCGCACGCCCCGGCTGGCGGCGACGTACGCCGACGAGTACAACGTGCCGTTCCGCACCCTGGCCGAGACCAAGGACGCCTTCGACCGGGTACGCGAGGCGTGCGAGAGCACCGGGCGCTCCGTGCTGCTGTCGGCGGCGCAGACCACGATCGTGGGAGCCGACCGGGCGGAGGTCGAGCGGCGCGCGGCGGCCATCGGCGAGAAATCCGACACCCTCCGAGAGAGAGGCCTGGCCGGCACCCCGGCCGAGGTGACGGAGAAACTCGCCAAGTTCGGCGAGCTGGGCGCGGAGCGGGTCTACCTGCAGATCCTCGACCTCGCCGACCTGGAGCACCTGGAGCTGATCGCGGCCGAGGTGCTTCCGCGCGTGGCATAACCGGTTGGCGGACCTTCGCGTGGTTACGGCACACTTGGGCGGGTGCTGTTGACGATCACCACCACCGCGAGGCCCGCCACCGATCTCGGCTTCCTCCTGCACAAGCATCCCGAGCGCGTGCAGGAGTTCGGCCAGTCGTTCGGCACGGCCACGGTGTTCTACCCCGAGGCCGGCGGCGAACGCTGCACCGTGGCGCTCATGCTCGAGGTCGACCCGATCGCGCTGGCCAGGTCGCGGGGCAAGGGCTCGCCCGACTTCAGCCTGTCGCAGTACGTCAACGACCGCCCCTACGCCGCCTCCTCGCTGCTGGCTGTGGCGCTGGCCGACGTGTTCCGCACCGCGCGGGCCGGCCGGTGCGGGGCCAGGCCCGAACTGCCCGGCACGGCGCTGCCGCTGGAGCTGCGGCTGCCGGCGCTGCCCTGCCGGGGCGGGCCCGACCTCGCGCGGCGGTTGTTCGAGCCGCTCGGCTGGGAGGTGGCCGCGCAGCCGATCGTGCTCGACGCCGGCTTCCCCGAGTGGGGGGAGTCGCGTTACGTACGGCTCACCCTGAGCGGGTCCGCCCGCCTGGCCGACGCGCTCAACCACCTGTACGTGCTGCTGCCGGTGCTCGACGACGGCAAGCACTACTGGATCGCGCCCGACGAGGTCGACAAGCTGATCAGGGCCGGGGAGGGCTGGCTCCACGGGCACCCGGAGCGCGGCCTCATCACCCGGCGCTACCTGGGGCGGCGCTCCACGCTGACCCGCACCGCGCTGGCGCGCCTGGCCGAGCTGGGCGACGAGACCGAGGAGCAGCTGGAGCCCGCCGTCGAGGAGGACGCGCCCGCCGGGATCACAGCCGCCACCGAGGCCGCCACCGAGGCCGCCACCGAGGCCCCGGCCGCCGAGGGCCGGGCCGCCGAGGGCCGGGACGCCCGGCCGCAGACCGGCGTCGACGCGGCGCAGGACGCCGTACCGGCGGAGGGGCCGGGCGCCGAGGGGCCCGGGGGCGCGGTCGGCGAGCCCAAGGGCAGGCCCCTCAGCGCGCGGCGGCGCGAGGCCGTGCTGGCCAGGCTGGAACAGCTCGGCGCCGCCAGCGTGATCGACCTCGGATGCGGCCACGGCGAGCTGGTCGGCGCGCTGCTGGCCCGCCCCCGGTTCGCCAAGGTCGGCGGCATGGACGTCTCGTCGATGGCCCTCACCATCGCGGCCCGCAAGCTGCGCCTCGACCGCATGCCCGACAGCAGGCGCGCCCGGCTCACCCTGTTCCAGGGCGCGCTCACCTACACCGACAAGCGGCTGTCCGGCTACGACGCCGCCGTGCTCATGGAGGTGATCGAGCATGTCGACCCGCCCCGGCTGGCCGCGCTCGAACGGGTGGTGTTCGCCCACGCCAGACCGGCCCACGTGCTCGTCACCACGCCCAACATCGAGCACAACGTCCGCTACGAGTTCCTGACCGGGCTGCGTCACCCCGACCACCGCTTCGAGTGGACCCGCGCCGAGTTCGCCGCCTGGGCCACCCGGGTGGCGGGGGAGCACGGCTACCAGGTCGGGTTCGAACCGGTCGGCGACGACGACCCCGAGGTCGGTCCGCCCACCCAGATGGGAGTGTTCACCCGTGATCAGCGTTCCTGAGCTCTCCCTCGTGGTGCTCGTCGGCGTCTCCGGCAGCGGCAAGTCGACGTTCGCGGCCCGGCACTTCGCGCCCACCCAGGTCATCTCCTCCGACTTCTGCCGCGGCCTGGTCGCCGACGACGAGAACGACCAGTCGGCCACCCCGGCCGCGTTCGACCTGCTGCACCACATCGTCGGCGTGCGCCTGTCCAGGGGGCTGTTGACCGTCGTCGACGCCACCAACGTCCAGTACGCCGCCCGCAGGAGCCTCATCGACCTGGCCCGGCAGCACGACGTGCTGGCCGACGCGATCGTGCTCGACGTGCCGGAGGAGGTGGCCATCGAGCGCAACGCCTCCCGCCCCGACCGTGACTTCGGCGCCGGCGTGGTGATCAGGCAGCGTAAGGACCTGCGCCGCTCGCTCGGCAAGATCTCGCGCGACGGCTTCAGGAAGGTCCACGTGCTGCGCGGCCTCGACGAGATCGAGGCCGCCACGATCGGCTACGAGAAGGCGTGGTCGGACAAGACGGAGCTGACCGGGCCGTTCGACATCATCGGCGACGTCCACGGTTGCCGCTCGGAGCTGGAGACCCTGCTGGGCGAGCTCGGCTGGGTGCGCGGCCCGCAGGGGTACGCGCACCCCGGGGGCCGAACGGCCGTGTTCGTCGGCGACCTGGTGGACCGCGGGCCCGACACGCCGGGCGTGCTGAGCCTGGTCATGGACATGGTCGAAGCGGGCACCGCGATCTGCGTGATGGGCAACCACGAGCAGAAGCTGGTGCGCGCGCTGAACGGGCGCAAGGTCAAGGTCGCCCACGGCCTGCAGGAGTCGCTGGACCAGCTCGCGGCGCAGCCGCCCGGGTTCGCCGAGCGGGCCAAGACGTTCATGGACGGCCTGCTCAGCCACTACCGCCTCGACGGCGGCCGGCTCGTCGTCGCGCACGCGGGCCTGAAGGAGGCCTACCACGGCCGCGCCTCGGGCCGGGTGCGCGCGTTCGCCCTGTACGGCGACACGACCGGCGAGACCGACGAGTACGGCCTGCCGGTCCGCTACCCGTGGGCCGACGACTATCGGGGCCGGGCCATGGTGGTCTACGGCCACACGCCCACGGTCAGCCCCGAGTGGGTGAACAACACCATCTGCCTCGACACCGGCTGCGTGTTCGGTGGCCACCTGACGGCGCTGCGCTACCCGGAACGCGAGATCGTCCAGGTCCCGGCAGAGAAGGTGTGGTACGAACCGGCAAAGCCGCTCGGCGCCGCTCACGTACGCGATCCCGGCATGCTCGACATCAACGACGTGATCGGCACCCGGCACGTCGAGACCAGGTTCGGTCCCCGGGTCAAGGTCATGGAGGAGAACGCGGCCGCCGCGCTGGAGGTCATGAGCCGGTTCGCGGTCGACCCGCGCTGGCTGGTCTACCTGCCGCCCACCATGGCGCCGCCGGAGACCTCCACGCTGGACGGCTACCTGGAGCACCCGCACGAGGCGTTCGAGGAGTTCGCCGCCGCCGGGGTGCGTGAGGTCGTGTGCGAGGAGAAGCACATGGGCTCGCGGGCCGTCGCCGTGCTGGCCAGGACGCCGGAGGTGGCGGCGGCCCGCTTCGGCGTGACCGACGGTGGCGCGGGCGCGGTCTTCACGCGTACGGGCCGGCCGTTCTTCGCCGACACCGAGCCCCTGGTGACCCGGTTGCGCGAGGCGTGCGAGCCGCTCTGGGCGGAGCTGGGCTCCGACTGGGTGGTGCTCGACTGCGAGCTGCTGCCCTGGTCGGCGAAGGCGGGCGAGCTCATCAGGTCGCAGTACGCCTCCGTCGGAGCGGCCGCCCGTGCCGCGCTGCCCGAGGCGGTGGCGGCCCTGGAGGCGGCGGCCGGTCGCGGGCTGGAGGTGCACGGCCTGCTCGACCGCACCCGGCGCCGCGCCGGCAACGCCGCACTGTTCCGCGACGCGTACGCGCGTTACTGCTGGCCGGTCGACGGGCTGGAGGGCATCAAGGTGGCGCCGTTCCAGATCCTGGCCTGCGAGGGGAGGGCCACGGCGCTGGAGCCGCACGCCTGGCATCTGTCCACGCTGGGGCTGCTCGACTCCCCGCTGATCGCCAGGACCGAGCATGTCTTCGTGACGCTCGACTCGCCCGAGTCCAGGGCCGCGGCCACCGCGTGGTGGGAGTCGATGACGGCGACGGGCGGCGAGGGCATGGTGGTCAAGCCGGCCGTCCACACGCCGGGCCGGGTGCAGCCGGGGGTCAAGGTGCGAGGGCGCGAATACCTGCGGATCATCTACGGCCCCGACTACACGGAGTCGCTCGACGTGCTGCGCAGGCGCTTTCTCGGCAAGAAGCGCTCGCTGGCGCTGCGCGAGTACGCGCTGGGGCTGGAGGCGCTGTCGCGGCTGGCCGACGGCGAGCCGGGATGGCGTGTCCACGAGCCGGTCTTCGCCGTGCTGGCTCTGGAGTCGGAGCCGGTCGACCCCCGCCTGTGACGGGCATACGTGGGTGATCTGCGGGTAGTTCCCCGGGCCCGGGGGAAGGACCTGCATGGCTACTCAGCGCACTCATCAAGAGCATCTGAGCCACGTCGTGTTCATCACGGCGGCGGCGGCCGTGGGCGGGTTCCTGTTCGGTTACGACAGTTCGGTCATCAACGGCGCGGTCGTGGGGATCCAGAACCACTTCCGCGTCGGGGCGTTCGAGATCGGGTTCGTGGTGGCGATCGCGCTGCTCGGCTCGGCCGTGGGCGCGTGGATGGGCGGCCGGCTGGCCGACCGGCTGGGACGCACCCGGTCCATGCAGGTGGCGGCGGTGTTGTTCGCGATCAGCTCGATCGGGCAGATGCTGCCGTTCACCGTCTGGGACCTGGGGTTCTGGCGGATCGCCGCGGGGTTCGCCATCGGCATGGCGTCGGTGCTCGGTCCCGCGTACATCGCCGAGGTGGCCCCGGCCGCCTACCGCGGGCGGCTGGGCTCGTTCCAGCAACTCGCCATCGTGCTTGGCATCGCGGTCTCGCAGCTGGTCAACTATGTGATCGCCAGCATCGCCGGCGGCAACGTCAACTATCATCTCGGGCCGCTGCAGGCCTGGCAGTGGATGCTCGGGGCATGTGTCGTACCCGCCCTGCTCTACCTGCTGTTCGCCCTGACCATCCCGGAGTCGCCGCGTTATCTGATCATGTCGGGACGGAGCAGGAAGGCCCGCGAGGTGCTGGCCGAGGTCGAGGGCGACGATGTCGACCTCGACGCGCGGGTGGCGGAGATCCAGCACGTGCTGCGCACCGAGAAGGTGCCGGGGCTGAAGGACCTGCGCGGGCCCACGCTCGGGCTGCTGTCGATCGTCTGGATCGGCATCATCCTGTCGGCCTTCCAGCAGTTGGTCGGCATCAACGTGATCTTCTACTACTCGTCCGTGTTGTGGCAGTCGGTCGGCATCAACCAGTCCGACTCGCTGCTGATCAGCTTCTCCAGCTCGATCATCAACATCATCGGCACCTTCATCGCGATCTCGCTGGTCGACAAGATCGGCCGCCGGCCGCTGCTCATGATCGGCTCGGCCGGGATGGCGATCTCGCTCGCCACCGCGGCGTGGGCGTTCAGCGCGGCGCGGCTGGTGGAGGGAGAGGTGTCCCTGCCCAACCCGCAAGGGGCGATCGCCCTCGTGGCGGCGAACGTGTTCGTGCTGTTCTTCGCGCTGTCCTGGGGCGTGGTGGTCTGGGTGCTGCTCGGTGAGATGTTCCCCAACCGCATCCGCGCCGCCGCCCTGGGCGTCGCCGCCGGGGCGCAGTGGATCGCCAACTGGCTGATCACGGTGTCGTTCCCGGCGCTGTCGGAGTGGAACCTGTCGCTCACGTACGCCGCGTACGCGCTGTTCGCCGTGCTTTCCTTCCTGTTCGTCGCCAAGTGGGTCAAGGAGACCAAGGGCCGCAAGCTGGAAGAGATGGGCTGAGACGGCGTGGCCGGGGCAGGCGACCCCGGCCACGTCCGTGTTCGCCGGCGGGGGAATCACTTCGTGACGAAGTCCTGGGTCCAGTAGATCCGGCCCTGGCCGTCCTTCTTCGCGCCGACACCGATGAGGTTGTACCGGCAGTTCATGATGTTGGCCCGGTGGCCGGAACTGTTCATCCAGGCCCGCACCACGGACGCGGCGGAGGGCTGGCCCCAGGCGACGTTCTCGCCCCACGCCCTGAACCCGGTCAGGCCCGCCGCCTCGATGCGCTGCTGGAGGTCGGGGCGGCCGGGGAGCTTGTGCGCCATCTTGCCCTGCTCGGCCATGTCGGATGAGTGGCCGAAGGCGGCGGCACGGAGTTTCTGGTCGTGCCTGAGCGGTTCGCAGCCGCCCTTGGCGCGTTCGGCGTTGGTCAGCCTGACGACCTCGTTCTCCACGGTCGTGCCCACGGAGCCGGAGGACGGGGGCGGTGTCGACGGTCTGGAGGCGGCGTCGCCCGGGGAGCAGGTCAGCTTCGCGGCCTTGGACTTGACGGTGTGGCCGCGGTAGTCGGTGGCGAAGGCGTAATAGGTGCCCGGACGGCAGCCCGCCTTCAGGGTGATGCGGCCGTCCCTGGTCGCGCCGCTCTTGACGACCGGATCCCGGCCCGGCACGGCGCGCTTGATGCGGATGCGGAGGAGCGCGGGGCCGGAGCACCCGCGGCGCACGGCGAACGCCGTGATCTTCTGTGCCTCGCTGTCGAGCCGGGGCTTGGCCACGCTCACCCGGCACGCGGCCTCGGATGTGGTGGCGGCCTGCGCCGTGCCGAGCGGCGCGCCCAGCGCCGCCACGGTCACGAGACCGGCGATTACCCCAAGGGGTCTACGCATAAGGGTGTGCCTCCAGTTGCGATAGACGCTGGATGGGACCGCATTCTGGCGGGAAAGCGACCGATTTGTCATCGAATCGCGATAAATGCAGGTAAACCGGGGTGGCTCCAGGGACGTCAGTGGCGATCACGTATTCCTGTGGGAGGAGTGCCCCGGCCGGGCCGCCGATTGAACCGGTTAGGCCCTGGTCGCCGGCAGCGGCGCATCGTCCCTGGACGCGTACGGCTCCGCAGGCATACGGCTTCCGGGGCACGTCTCGAAAGCGTCACGGCCCTTGACGTAACCGTCACCAGGAATTTACGTTCGCGGTACTTATCCGGTTCAGCGGGCCTTGACGGCCTGTGAGTCATGAAGAAGTGATGATCGCTCACCGGCCGACGGGCGGAAGCGCGTTCGCCTTACCCTTGGGAGCGCTCCCAAGGGTTGCGGCCCCGTCCGCGGCCGGCTCGTCGGGGTGTCCAGCAGACGTGCGAACCTTCGCGCCTGAGCGCGGAGGAAGGAGAGAAGCGATGCGTATCCGGGCTCGGATCCTCATCCCGCTCGTGGCGGCCGGCCTGCTGGCCACGGCCTGCACCGGCGGCGGATCCACGCCGAACCCCCCGGCCACACAGCCGCAGGGCCAGGCCGGCGCGGCCAGCGCCGACCCCGATCAGCTGCCGCGCAACGAGACCCTGTACACGACCGGCACGCAATGGGGTCCGCCACTGAACTACAACCCCATCCGGGAGTGGGACTCCGCTGTTGGCACCAAGGGCCTGGTGTACGAGACGCTGTTCCACTACGACACCAACGCGGCCAAGCTCGTCCCGTGGCTGGCCGAGAGCGGCTCCTGGACCGACGACACCACCTACGAGCTCAAGCTCCGTGACGGCGTCAAGTGGTCCGACGGCCAGCCGTTCAGCGCCAAGGACGTCGTCTACACCTTCGAGCTCGGCAAGATGGAGACGATCCCCTTCCACAACCTCTGGAACTGGCTGGAGAGCGTCAAGGCCACCGACGACCGGACGGTGACGTTCACCTTCTCCAAGGCGAACTACCAGGAGTGGGACTACATGCTCTACAGCCGGGCCATGGTCCCCGAGCACGTCTGGAAGGACCGCTCGGAGAAGGAGGTGCTCGACGGCACCAACGACAACCCGGTCGCGACGGGCGCGTACACGTTCATGAGCAAGGACCAGGACCGCGTGGTCCTGCAGCGGCGTGACGACTGGTGGGGCAAGGGGGCACTCAACCTGGACCCCAAGCCCCGCTACATCGTCGACATCGCCACGCCCAGCAACGAGGTCGCGATGGGCATGCTGCTGCAGAAGGGCCTCGACCTCAGCAACAACTTCCTGCCCGGCGTGGCCAACCTGGTGCAGGGCAACTTCGGCCTGACCACCTACTACAAAGAGCCTCCGTTCATGTTGTCGGCCAACACCGCCTGGCTGGTGCCCAACACCACGAAGAAGCCGATGGACGACCCCGCCTTCCGCAAGGCGCTGGCCTCGTCGATCGACGTCAAGAAGATCGTGGAAAGCGTGTACGGCAACCTCGTCAAGGCGTCGAGCCCGACCGGTCTGCTCCCGCAGTGGGACACGTACGTGGACCAGAACGTGGTCTCCTCCTCCGGCTTCGCCTTCGACACCGGCAAGGCCAAGAAGCTGCTGGCCGACGCCGGCTACAAGGACGGCGACGGCGACGGGTTCGTGGAGAACAAGGACGGCTCCAAGATCAGCCTGACGCTCATCGTGCCGTCGGGCTGGACCGACTGGATGGAGTCGGCCCGGTCGATCGCGGCCAGCGCCAAGACCGCCGGCATCCAGATCACGCCCGACTTCCCCGACTTCAACGCCCTGGTGGAGAAGCGCACCGAGGGCGACTTCGACCTGCTCCTCAACAACGAGCGCCAGCTGTCCAACTCGCCGTACACCTACTACGAGTACATGTTCCAGCTGCCGGTCAGGAAGCAGCAGAACACGGTCAACTTCGCCCGCTACGAGAACGAGAAGGCCTGGGACCTCGTGCAGCAGCTCGACCAGGTCAGGACCGACGACACCGCCGGCATGCAGAAGGTCATCTCGCAGCTCCAGCAGATCCACTTCGACGACATGCCGATCATCCCGCTCTGGTACAACGGCCTGTGGGCGCAGCACAGCACCAGCGTGTGGAAGAACTGGCCGTCCGCGGAGGGCAACGCACCCAAGACCGGCGCCGTCATGTGGCGTAACTGGTTCGAGCTGGGCGGCTTCGAGACGCTCACCCAGCTCCAGCCCGCCGGCTCCTGACCTCTGACCGTCCGCCCCTCCGCCCGCTCGCGGCACAGTCCGCCAGGGGGCGGAGGGCCCTCTCGGAGAACACGCGTGCGTCGCTACTTCAGCAGGAAACTCCTCATCTACGGACTGACCTTCTTCGTCGCCGTCACGGTCAACTGGCTGATCCCGCGCTTCATGCCGGGTGATCCGGTGGCGAGCATGGTGGCGCGGGCGAACGTCGCCCAGCCCGAGGCCGTCGAGGCGATGCGGGCCTACTACAACGACCTGTTCGGCTTCGACCAGCCGCTCTGGCAGCAGTACGTGAACTTCTGGGGCGCCATGTTCCAGGGCGACTTCGGGATCAGCATCTGGTTGTTCCCGACCCCGGTCAGCACCGTGATCAACGGGGCGGTGCCGTACACGCTGGGTCTGATCATCCCGTCGGTGCTGCTCAGCTGGGTCGTGGGCAACCGGTTCGGCGCCTACGCCGCCCGGCGCAAGCTGCTGGACAACACCGTGCTGCCCGTCGGCTACGTGCTGACGGCCATGCCGTACATGTGGCTGGCGGTGCTGCTGGCCTGGGCGCTCGGCGTGATCGCCGGCCTCTTCCCCGTCGCCGGCGGCTACAGCTTCTCGATGCGGCCCAACTGGTCGTGGACCTTCGCGCTGGACCTGCTGCACCACTGGACGCTGCCGTTCCTGTCGCTGTTCCTGGTGGCGCTGGGCGGCTGGGCCATCGGCATGCGCAACATGATCATCTATGAGCTGGAGTCCGACTACTCCAACTACCTGTCGGCGCTCGGCGCGCCCGCCCGGCTCATCCGCAGGTACGCCTTCCGCAACGCCGTCCTGCCCCAGATCACCGGCCTGGCCCTGCAACTGGGCGTGCTCGTGGCGGGAGCGCTCGTCACCGAGATCGTCTTCGCCTACCCGGGGCTCGGCAGCCTGATTCTCAAGGCGATCCAGAACCAGGACTTCTTCCTGCTCCAGGGCACGTTCCTGTTCATCGTGCTCGGCGTGCTGATCGCCAACTTCATCATCGACATCGTCTATGTCGTGGTCGATCCGCGGACCAGGGCGGGAATGGCGGGTGCGCAGGCATGACGACCCTTCAGGAGAGCGAGCCGCGCGAGCGCGAGGGGATGCGCCGCGAGGCGCTGCACTTCGCGGTGCGCAACGCCAAGCTGGTGACCGGGTTCGGCATCGTGGTCGTCCTGCTCGTGCTGGGCATGGTCGGGCCGCTGCTGGCGGGCGGCACACCCAACGACTACGGCACCCGCCCCATGAGCCCGCCCTCGGCCGAGCACTGGCTCGGCACCACCACGTTCGGCCAGGACATCTTCCTGCAGTTCGTGCACGGCCTGCGCGCCACCTTCCTCGTGGGCGTCATCGGCGGCGGCATCGCGGCGGTCATCGGCATGCTCGTGGGATTCGTGGCCGGCTACCGGGGCGGCGCGGTCGACGAGGTGCTCAACATGCTGACCAACGTCATCCTCGTCATCCCCACGCTGGCCGTGCTGCTGATCATCAACGCCTACCTGGGCATCCGGAGCGTGGCCGTGCAGGGCCTGTTCATCGGCCTGACGCAGTGGCCGTGGGCGGCGCGGGCGATCAGGGCGCAGACGTTCTCGCTGCGCACCCGCGAGTTCGTGGACCTGGCGCGGATGAGCGGAGCGGGCACCTGGCGCATCATCTCCAGGGAGATCGCGCCCAACATGAGCTCCTACCTGTTCATGACGTTCATCCTGCTGTTCGGCGGCGCGATCCTCATCGCCTCCTCGCTCGACTTCATCGGCCTCGGCCCGACAGAGGGCGTCTCGCTCGGCCTGATGTTGCAGAACGCCAACCAGTGGAGCGCGCTCCAGCTCGGCATGTGGTGGTGGTTCGTGCCGCCGGGAGCCGGCATCACGGCGATCGTCGGCGCCCTGTACGTCGCCAACGTCGGGCTCGACGAGGTCTTCAACCCGAAACTGAGGGAGACATGAGTCTGCAGGTCAGCGAGCTGAAGGTCTACTACAGGACGCTCAAGGGCGAGGTGCGCGCGCTCGACGGCATGACCTTCGAGCTCGGCGACGGCGAGATCCTCGGCCTGGTCGGCGAGTCCGGCTGCGGCAAGAGCACGCTGGGCAAGAGCCTCATCCGCATGGACGGCCGCATGCGCCACGTCGGCGGCACGGTCGTGCTCGACGATCGGGAACTGCCGATCGGCGACGACCGCGCGATGAACGACTTCCGCTTCCGCGAGGTCTCCCTCATCCCGCAGTACGCCATGAGCGCGCTCAACCCGACCCGCAAGCTGCGCAGAATGGTCACCGAACTGCTCAGGTCGAGAGGCGCGGAGGTGGACACCGCCGAGCTGGAGCGCCGGATGGACCAGGTCGGACTGCCCCGCGAGGTGCTCGACCGCTACCCGATCGAGCTGTCGGGCGGCATGAAGCAGCGCATGGTCATGGTGATCTCCACGCTGCTCGACCCGTCGCTGCTGATCGCCGACGAGGTCACCTCGGCCCTCGACGTCTCCACGCAGAAGGCCGTCGCCCGCGCCCTGCTCGGCTTCCGCGAGAGCGGCTACATCAAGAGCATGATCTTCGTCACGCACGACATCGCGCTCACGCACCACATCGCCGACACGATCATGGTCATGTACGCGGGCAGGCTCGCCGAGAAGGCGCCGGCCGACGTGATCGTCAAGGCGCCCCGCCACCCGTACACGAAACTGCTGCTCGACTCCCTGCCCGAGGTCGGCGTCCGGCACGCCGACCGCAGGCTGGAGGGCATCCCCGGCAGCCCGCCCTCGCTGCTCGACCCGCCGGCCGGCTGCCGCTTCCGCGCCCGCTGCCCGATCGCGGGAGACGAGTGCGCGCAGGACCCGCCGGTGGCCGAGCTCGCCCCCGACCACCACGTCGCTTGCTGGAAGGCCTGATGCTCAGACTCGACGACGTCACCAAGGAATTCAGGATCGGCGCCTTCGGCGGCAAGAGCGTCACGGCCGTACGGGAGGTGAGCTTCGAGGTCGCCCCCGGCGAGGTCGTCTCGCTGATCGGGGAGAGCGGCAGCGGCAAGAGCACGATCGGCCGGATGATCCTCGGCCTGAACCCGGTCACCCGCGGCTCGATCACCTTCGACGGGCGGCCCGTGCGGGCGGACAAGGAGTACTACCGCCACATCCAGGGCATCTTCCAGGACCCGTTCAGCTCGTTCAACCCGGTGTTCAAGGCCGACCGCGTCTACAACATGATCAAGGAGACGTACTACCCGGCCGTCTCCGAACCCGAGTGGGAGGAGCGCGTCGAGGCGGCGCTGCGCGACGTGCGGCTCAACCCCGGCCAGGTGCTCGGCAAATATCCCCACCAGCTGAGCGGCGGCCAGCTGCAGCGCCTGCTCATCGCCCGCGCGCTGCTGCTGGACATCAAGCTGCTGGTCGCCGACGAGATCACCAGCATGCTCGACGCCTCCACCCGCATCGACGTGCTCAACCTGCTGGCCGAGCTGAGGACCAGGGGGCTGGGCGTGCTCTACATCACGCACGACCTGTCACTCGGCACCTACCTCGCCGAGCGCACTATGGTGCTGCGCCGGGGGAGCATCGTGGAGATGGGGCTGACCGGCAGCGTCTTCGGCGACCCGCTGCACCCCTACACGCGCGAGCTGCTGTCCGCCGTGCCGCGCCTCAACCAGGCCTGGGACGACGCCACGCCGGTGGACTCCTGCGTCTACCACGAGCGCGGGGCCACCGGCGCCCTGATCGAGGCCGAGCCGGGGCACTTCGTGGCGTGCGCCCGGCTGGACACCTGCCCCTAGGAGTTGCCTGTGAGCTCGTACCGTCCGCTGCACGACGGCTGGATCCTGTCGGCCGTCCCGGGGGGACCGGCGGACGTGCCCGCCCCTGTCACCGCGGGCAGCGTGCCCGCGACCGTACCCGGGTGTGTGCACACCGACCTGCTCGCCGCCGGTCTCATCGACGACCCCTACCTCGACGACAACGAGCGACGGCAGGCCTGGATCGGGCGCACGGACTGGGTCTACCGGACCTCCTTCGCCTGGTCGCCGGACGAGCACGAGCGCACCGACGTGGTGTGCGAGGGCCTCGACACGGTCGCCACCGTCGAGCTCAACGGGGTGCGGCTCGCGGCCACGGCCAACGAGCACCGCTCCTACCGCTTCCCGGTACGCCACCTGCTGCGCGACGGCGACAACACCCTCACCGTGCGCTTCGACTCGGCCTATGACTACGCCGAGGAACGCAGGGCGGCGCTCGGCGAGCGGCCCGCCTCGTACGCGGAGCCGTACATGTTCGTCAGGAAGGCCGCCTGCAACTTCGGCTGGGACTGGGGGCCGACCGTGGTCACCGCCGGGATCAGCCGCCCGATCGGGCTGGAGAGCTGGAGCGGCGCCCGTCTGGCCGAGGTGCGGCCGATCGCGCACGCAGACGGCCGGGTGGAGGTGCACGTACGGGTCGAGCGGGTCACCGAGGCGCCGGTCACCGTGACCGCCGAGGTCGCGGGGGTGAGCGCCGAGCAGCACGTCGGCGGGCGCGCGGCCGTGCTGGCGCTGCGGGTGCCCGACCCGGAGCCGTGGTGGCCCCGGGGGTACGGCGGCCAGCCTCTCTACGACCTGACCGTGCGCCTCGGCCCGCAGGAGTGGCGCGGCCGGATCGGCTTCCGCTCGGTCGAACTGGACCGGGAGGCGTTCGGGATCCGCGTGAACGGGGTGCCCGTCTTCGTCAGGGGCGTCAACTGGATCCCCGACGACTGCTTCGCCCCCCGGATCACCCGGGAGCGACTGGCCGAGCGGTTCGGCCAGGCCACCGCCGCCGGGGTCAACCTGCTGCGCGTCTGGGGCGGCGGCCGGTACGAGAGCGACGCCTTCTACGACCTGGCCGACGAGCTGGGCCTGCTCGTCTGGCAGGACTTCCCGTTCGCCTGCGCCGCCTACCCGGAGGAGGAGCCGTTCCGCTCCGAGGTCGAGGCCGAGGCCAGGCAGAACGTCGCCAGACTCGCCCCGCACCCCAGCCTGGTGCTGTGGTGCGGCAACAACGAGAACCTGGAGGGCCACGCGGACTGGGGCTGGCAGGAGCGGCTGGAGGGCCGCAGCTGGGGCGCAGGGTTCTACTACGACCTGCTGCCGTCGATCGTGGCCGAGCTCGACCCGGCCCGCCCGTACTGGCCGGGCAGCCCCTACTCCGGCGCGCCCGGCCAGCCCCCGAACGACCCGTCCACCGGGACGGTTCACATCTGGGACGTGTGGAACCGCGAGGACTACACCCGTTACGCCGCCTACCGGCCCCGCTTCGTGGCCGAGTTCGGCTTCCAGGGGCCGCCGGCGTACGCCACCGTGCGCCGCGCCTCCTCCGACGAGCCGCTGACGCCCGGCTCCTCCCACCAGAAGGCCGACGACGGGCAGGGCAAGCTGCTGCGCGGGCTGGGCGAGCACCTGCCGGCGCCGGAGACGTTCGACGACTGGCACTACCTGACCCAGCTCAACCAGGCGCGGGCCATGGCGTTCGGGATCGAGCGCTTCCGTGCCCTCATGCCGTACTGCATGGGGACGATCGTCTGGCAGCTCAACGACTGCTGGCCGGTCACCTCCTGGTCGGCGGTCGACGGCGACGGACGGCTCAAACCGCTCTGGTACGCGCTGCGCCGCGCCTACGCCGACCGGCTGCTCAGCGTCCAGGACGGCGCGCTGGCGGTGGTGAACGACAGCGGCGAGCCGTGGTCGGGCGACCTGCGCTTCGTACGGCGGCGGCTGACGGGCGAGCCGCTGGCCAAGGAGGTCGTGGCGGTCCGGGCCGCGCCGAGGTCGGTGCTCAGGGTGGCCTTGCCCGGCTCCGTCGTGACCCCTGGCGACCCGGCGCGCGAGCTGCTCACGGCGGAGCTGGACACGGTCCGCACCACCTACTGCTACGCCGAGGACACCGCCATGGCATTCCCCGAGGCCGTCTACGACGCCCGCGCGGAACGTGTGCCCGGCGGTTACCGGGTGACGGTCACCGCCGGCAGCGTGCTGCGCGAGCTGGTGCTCTTCCCCGACCGGCTGGACCCGGGCGCGGTCGTGGACGACCAGCTCGTCACGCTGCTGCCGGGGGAGAGGGCGGTCTTCCACGTCACCACGGAACGGGAGCTGGACACCGGCGCGCTGACCCGCTTCCCCGTGCTGCGCTGCGTCAACGAGCGCGCCCCCGCGGGCCGGGCTCAGCGCTCGTTGCCGGCGCGCAGCCAGGTGATGTAGTCGGCGGCGGCGCGCTCGACGTCGTAGGCGGGCCGGAAGCCGGTGTCCCGCTGGAGCCGGGTGATGTCGAGGTGGGTCCGCGGGCCGCTCCCGCCGGTGGGCAGGCCGATCCGGGCGTCGGGGACGGCCTTCCTGATCGCCGCGATGACCTCGGCGTTGGACGTCGCGCGCCCGGACGCCACGTTGTAGGTGCGGTGGTTCAGCCGGTCGGCGAGCTGGAGGAGCGCGATGGCCCGGGCCGTGTCCTTCACGTAGCACAGGTCGATCGAGTCCTCCGCGTGCGCCGGCGCGGGGAGAGCCGACAGGTCGGGCTCGGTCCCGCGGGCGGCGGCGTGGACGAGTTCGGGGGCCGCGAAGAACAGCGCCCCATGGGGGTCGCGCGGTCCCCAGGTGGCCGAGATGCGGTAGTTGACGACCTCGACACCGGTGGCGTCGGCCAGGTGCCCGCCGAGCAGCTCGCCGATCTTCTTGAAGGCCGGGATCGGGTGGAACGACGTCATGGGCAGGGGCATGTCCTCATGGAGAGCGCCCTGATCCGTCAGGCCGGAGTAGACGCCGATCGTGCTGGCGACGCCCACGCGCCGCACTCCCCAGTCGCGGGCGGCCTGCATGACGTTGAGCAGGCCGCCGAGCGCCTTGCGGGTGGCCTCGACGGGCCGGTCGGGATCGGGCGGCCACGGCATGGACCCGGCGAGGTGCACGATGCCGGTGACCTCGTGGCGTTCGCCGACGTCGAGCAGGGTGGGCAGGTCGGTGATGTCGGCCTGCTCCACCGCCACCTTCGCGCCGGCGAGGTAGGCGGGCGGCTCGGTCTTGCTCCGCTGGACCAGCACGCATTCCTCGCCCATGTCGACGAGCGCCTGGACGGTGTGAGAGCCGATGAACCCGAGACCGCCGGTTACCAGAATCATGTCGGGACTCCCGGCTGAAGCCCGCGGGCCGCGCACAGGTGCACGCGCCGCGGCGGGCTCCGCGATAAACGGATCGTTGTTCCGAAAAGATACGGATCAGTGTTCCGTTTGTCAACGGGCCGCCGGACGGGTCATGGCCTCGGCGGTGGGGTGATCAGCGGCGGTGCCGGCGCCGGCGGCGGGCCATGCTGACGACCACGGCCACGACCCACACCACGAGCAGCACCTTGAAGATGCCGAACCCGCCGAAGAACAGCCCCGCCATCATGGCCACGAACAGCAGGGGCACGATCGGGTGAGGGCCGCGGTGGCGCCGCCAGGAGTGCTGGTGGGACCATTGGCGGCGCAGGTCGCGGTGCGCGTGGCGCATCTCCTGCATCTGCCGACGATGCGCGTGCATCGCCGTCCGCCAGTCGTCCATGCCGGGCTGCGGCGCCGGAGCGTGATGGCCGGGGCCGGGGAGGTCGGCCGTGATGCCCGCCAGGTCGCGGGCCGTCTTGGCGGCCAGCGTACGGTCGACGCGCTCGTCGAGCTCCTCGTGGGTCAGGCGGCCCTCGGCGAAGTGCTCACGCAGGGCGGCCATCGTCTGCTCGCGCTCGGCGTCGCCGATGCGGAGATCGTTGCGGTCCATGTGCGGCTCCTCGCTGTCTCTGAGCCGGTCGTCGCGTGCGCCGGCCGTCCGCGTCGTCATTCCTCGCCCGGCTCGTCGTCGGCCAGGATCTGGTAGAGCTTGCGCCGGGTCTCCACCAGAGTCTTACGCGCTTCGCGGATCTGTGCGTCGTTGCCGGTCTGCAGGATCTGCATCATGGCGAACGCCGACTGCCGCGCGATGTGCCAGAGGTCGGCGGTGTTGTCGTCGATGTCGGGGCGCATCTCGTCCCAAGGGGCCCTGACCTCGTCGGCGTGCGTTTCGACGTAGGCGCTGCCCTGCTCGGTGAGACGGTAGGCCTTGCGGCCCTCGTGCTCCTCCGAGATCACCAGGCCCTCGTCTGTGAGCTGCTGCAACGCCGGGTAGACGGCGCCGGGGCTGGGCTTCCAGCCGCCCTCGCTGCGCTCGGCGATCTCCTGGATGATCTGGTAGCCGTTGCGCGGCTCCTCGGAGAGCAGGGCCAGGATCGCGGCGCGCACGTCGCCCCGCTTCGCCTTGCGGCCCCTGCCGCCCCAGCCGCGGTGCCCGCCGCTCCATGGGCCGCCGAAGGGGCCGCCGGGGCCGCTCCACGGGCCGCGCCCGAAGTCGAACGGGAACCCGGGGCCGCCCCTCCTGCCGCGGTGGTGGTGCTCGTGCGGGCCGCGGTGGTGGTGGCCGCCCAGCTGGTCGAACGCGTCGGTCATGGCCCTGACGGCCTCGCGGGCCGCGCGCTTGTACGCGTGTGCGCCCGGCCAGGGGCCGCCCGCTGCCTGCGCTGAACTCATTTCTCCCCCTATATCGCGATCTGTTCTCGATGGGTCAAAGATATATCGATGAAATGACGTTCGGCAAGTCACGAAAGGGTGTGAGCCACATCACGGAAAAGTTGCGGAATCTGGGAACAGTCCGGGGGAGGCGGGCGTTGTTCACAGCAGACGAGGTCGTTCCGCGTCGGCAGGGCTGGGGGGTGCTGTCGCCGCGGAGACGACCTCGTCTGCGTTTGCGGATGCTTTCTCCTCGGGGCAACGCCCTGGTGGCCCGGTCGCACGGCATGCCTCGCCGCGTAAAGAAGGTCTTTGCCGTACAGTCCGGATCATGATGGGGCACACGCATGCGATGACCGGGGCCATCGCCTGGCTGGGGCTGGCGCCGCCCCTTGCCGCACTGCCGCTGCTGAACGAGTCCACCCGGTTCGTGGAGACCGGGATCATGGCCACGGCGCTCAGTCCTTCCGAACTGATCGCCGGCGCCATCATCTGCGCGGGCGCCGCGATGTTGCCCGACCTCGACCATCCGAGCGCGACGATCGCTCAGACGTTCGGGCCGCTGACCTGGGCTCTCAGCAAATGCGTGTCCTGGCTCGGCGGCGGCCACCGCGGCGCCACCCACTCGCTCATCTTCGCCGTGGCCATCGGTCTCGGGGCGCACTGGCTGGCCAACACCTATCCCATCGGGCGCGACGTCATGGTCGTGCTGCTCATCGGCCTGGCGCTGCGCGCCATCGGCGTCGGCATCCCCGGGAACAAGCTCGGCTCGGCCATGATCAACATCGGCATGACCGCCGGGCTCTACGCCGTGTTCCTCTCCCTCGAAGTGGGGTACGCCTGGCTCGGGCTGGCCGTCGCGGTCGGAAGTTTCACCCACGTCGTCGGCGACTGCATGACCGAACGCGGCTGCCCCGTGTTGTGGCCGCTCGGGACGAAGTTCCTGCTGCCATGGAAGATCGGCATCAAAACGGGCAGGAAGTTCGAGCAGAAGATCCTCGCGCCGGTCCTGTCCGTGGCCATCATCGGTCTGCTGTACTGGCGCCTGGTGCCCGTTTAACTTGATGTCGAGATACTTTTCCAGATATCTTGATATCGAGACACCTGCCGCACGGCCGCGACTTAGGCGTACCTAACGTGCTTACTCGTCCGCGCGTGCGGCAGGATTTGGGGAGTGAACCCGACGCAGCGAACGGAGTGGAGACCCCACGCAGGAGGGGTTGCGCGAAGTGAGTGAGGAGCGGGGAGCCACCCGCAAGCCTGAAAGATGTCTGATGGAGGAGGCGAACCACCGTGTCCGCGAACAGCTTCGGCAGCCGTGACACGCTACGCGTCGGCGACGCGTCATACGAGATCTTCCGGCTGGACCCCGTCGAGGGCGCCGCACGCCTCCCGTACAGTCTGAAGATCCTGCTGGAAAACCTCCTCCGCACCGAGGACGGCGCCAACATCACCGCCGACCACATTCGCGCGCTCGGAGGATGGGATCCGAAGGCGGCGCCGAGCGTGGAGATCCAGTTCACGCCCGCGCGCGTCATCATGCAGGACTTCACGGGCGTGCCGTGCGTGGTCGACCTGGCCACGATGCGCGAGGCCGTGCGCGATCTCGGCGGCGACCCGGCCAGGATCAATCCGCTCGCGCCCGCCGAGATGGTCATCGACCACTCGGTCATCGTCGACTACTTCGGCCACCCTGACGCCTTCCAGCGCAACGTCGAGCGCGAGTACGAGCGCAACCACGAGCGTTACCAGTTCCTGCGCTGGGGTCAGACCGCCTTCGACGAGTTCAAGGTGGTGCCGCCCGGCACGGGCATCGTCCACCAGGTCAACATCGAGCACCTGGCCCGCGTGGTCATGACCCGCGACGGCAAGGCCTACCCCGACACCTGTGTCGGCACCGACTCCCACACCACGATGGAGAACGGCATCGGCGTCCTGGGCTGGGGCGTGGGCGGCATCGAGGCCGAGGCCGCGATGCTCGGCCAGCCGATCTCGATGCTGATCCCGCGCGTGGTCGGCTTCAAGCTCAACGGCAAGCTGCCCGCCGGCGCGACGGCCACCGACCTGGTCCTGACGATCACCGAGATGCTGCGCAAGCACGGCGTGGTCGGCAAGTTCGTCGAGTTCTACGGCGAGGGTGTCGCGTCCGTGCCGCTGGCCGACCGGGCCACGATCGGCAACATGAGCCCCGAGTTCGGCTCCACCTGCGCGATCTTCCCGATCGACGGTCAGACCATCGACTACCTCCGCCTGACCGGGCGCTCGGAGGAGCAGATCGCCCTCGTGGAGGCGTACGCCAAGGCCCAGGGCCTCTGGCTCGACCCGTCCGCGCCCGAGCCCGTCTTCTCCGAGTACATCGAGCTCGACCTCGCCACGGTCGTGCCGTCCATCGCCGGGCCCAAGCGCCCGCAGGACCGGATCGCCCTGTCGGCCGCGAAGGAGACCTGGCGTCACGACGTCGAGAACTACGTGGAGGACGGCGTCGACGAGGCGTCCAAGGAGTCCTTCCCGGCCAGCGACTCGCCGGCCTCCAACTCCACGGCCAACGGCGGCCGGCCGCACAAGCCGGTGCCGGTCACGCTGGCCGACGGCACCACGTTCGAGATCGACCACGGCATCGTCTCGATCGCCGCGATCACCTCGTGCACCAACACCTCCAACCCGTACGTCATGCTCGGCGCGGCGCTGCTGGCCCGCAACGCCGTGGAGAAGGGCCTGACCCGCAAGCCGTGGGTCAAGACCTCGCTGGCCCCCGGGTCGCAGGTCGTCACCGGCTACTTCGAGCGTTCGGGGCTCCAGCCGTACCTCGACAAGATCGGTTTCAACCTCGTCGGCTACGGCTGCACCACCTGCATCGGCAACTCGGGGCCGCTCCTGCCGGAGATCTCGGAGGCCGTGCAGGCCAACGACCTGGCCGTCGCCGCCGTGTTGTCGGGCAACCGCAACTTCGAGGGCCGCATCAACCCCGACGTCAAGATGAACTACCTGGCCTCGCCGCCGCTGGTGGTGGCGTACGCGCTGGCCGGGACCATGGACCTCGACCTCGAGACCGAGCCGCTCGGCCTCGGCAGTGACGGCGAGCCGGTCTACCTGCGCGACATCTGGCCCGCGCCGGACGAGATCGCGGCGGTGGTCAACTCCTCGATCGGGCGCGACATGTTCGAGCGCGACTACGCCGACGTCTTCAAGGGCGACGACCACTGGCGCTCGCTGCCGATCCCGACCGGCGACACTTTCGAGTGGGACCCTGACTCGACCTACGTCCGCAAGGCCCCCTACTTCGACGGCATGCCGGAGAAGCCGGAGCCGGTGGCGGACATCACCGGAGCCCGCGTGCTGGTCAAGGTCGGCGACTCGGTCACCACCGACCACATCTCGCCCGCCGGCTCCATCAAGGTGGGCACCCCCGCGGCCCAGTACCTGAAGGCCCACGGGGTCGAGGTGAAGGACTTCAACTCCTACGGCTCGCGTCGTGGCAACCACGAGGTGATGATCAGGGGCACGTTCGCCAACATCCGCCTGCGCAACCAGATCGCCCCCGGCACCGAGGGCGGCTACACCCGCGACTTCACCCAGCCCGACGGCCCGGTGTCGTTCATCTACGACGCCTCGGTCAACTACGCGGCCCAGGGAACGCCGCTGGTGGTGCTGGCGGGCAAGGAATACGGCTCCGGCTCCTCGCGTGACTGGGCGGCCAAGGGCACGGCGCTGCTGGGCGTCCGCGCCGTCATCGCCGAGTCTTACGAGCGCATCCACCGCTCCAACCTCATCGGCATGGGCGTGCTCCCGCTGCAGTTCCCCGAGGGCGCCTCGGCGGAGAGCCTCGGCCTCACGGGAGAGGAGACGTTCGACCTCACGGGCGTCGAGGAGCTCAACAAGGGCGGCATCCCCCGGACGGTGCACGTCAAGGCCGGCGACGTCGAGTTCGACGCGGTGGTGCGCATCGACACGCCGGGCGAGGCCGACTACTACCGGCACGGCGGCATCATGCAGTACGTTCTGCGCTCGCTGCTGGCCAAGTGAACGTCCCGAACTCCCGTCCGGCCAAGAGCCGGCCGGGAGTGACGGAGCCCGGCTCGTCGCCGGGGTTGGGCGCGATCCTCACGCGCCCGTTTCGGGGGAACCACCCGACACCCTGAGAGCCGCCCGGCGGAACACCCTCCGCCGGGCGGCTTCTCGTTTTCCCAGGCCGCCTTCCGCCGGGGATCACGGAGCTGGTGGCGGTCGATCCCGTCTCGTCGCAGGCCGGCGTCGCACCCGCCGCCATCTCACCGAACAGGTCGCTGGGCTCGCAGTCAGGCGACTCTGGCGGCGGGTGCGGACCAGGTGTCGCAGGCGGAGGGGGAGACGGCGCCGTAGCCGCGTTTGAGCCAGTAGGCCCGGCTGGATCCCTTGCCGTGGGTGCGGTGGCCGTCATCGTCGTCGCCGCTCGCCCGGGTCGCGTCGAGCAGCGCCGCCCAGTCGTGCTCCGAGCGATCCAGGGAGCGCCAGACGCTGCCCAGGAACACTCCGGACAGGCAGTCGGCCTGGAGCTCGTAGCGGCGCTTCAACCGGTCCGTGTGCGTACCGTGTGCCCTGGCCTCGTAGGAGCGGCGGATGCCGAGCAGGCTCTGGAGGTGGTGACCGTACTCGTGGGCGGCCACCTTGAACGGGAACAGGTCGGTCCTGTTCTCGATCCACCGGCCGGTCAGCGGGAAGACCACGGTGGCGCGCTGGGTGCAGTAGAAGGCGTCGGCGCGGTCTACTCACATTTCCCGAGGAGAAAGATGAAACTGACGCAAGGTGATATCTGGTTCACTAGGTTCAGCAGTCCGACCGGTCGCGAGCAGGGTTTCGACCGTCCCTCTCTGATCGTCAGCAACGACAAGCTCAACCAGTCGCTGGCCGGTCACCCTTGGCGCAGGAATGGCGACAGAGAGTAAAGATGGTTGACTCTCCTGCATGACTGATGCGGCATTGCTGCTCACCGTGGGTGGACTGGCGGTTCTTGCGGGCGCGATCGTGCAGGGCGGGGTGGGTTTCGGGCTGGGGCTGGTGGCCGTGCCCGTGCTGACGATGATCGAGCCCGACCTGATGCCGGGCGCCGTCCAGGTGGTCAACCTGGCGATGCCGCTGTTCACGCTGGCCTCGGAGTGGCGGCGGGTGGAGTGGCGCGGAGTGGGGTTCGCGCTGCTGGGCAGGCTGCCGGGGAGTGTCATCGGTGCACTCATTATTGTCTACACATCCATATACGCCAGGAGCGTCTTCGTGGCGGTCATGGTGGTGATCGCCGTGCTCCTGACCGCCAGGGCGATGAGCGTGCCGCGCACCGGCGTGACGCTCACCTGCGCCGGTTTCGTCTCCGGCATCACCGGCACCGCGACGGGCATCGGCGGGCCTCCCGTCGCGCTGGTGTACCAGAGCGCGCAGGGCCCGCAGATCAGGGCGACGCTCGCGATGTTCTTCTGCCTGAGCGCGCTGCAGTCGCTGGGGATCCTGGCACTGGTGGGCGAACTGCCCGTGCAGGCGGTGGCGGCTGGGGCGACGCTGGTCGTGCCCATGGCCATCGGGTTCCTGGCGTCGGGGCCGCTGCGGCGCTACCTCGACGGCGGCAGGGCCCGGATGGCGGTGCTCGTGGTGGCGACCGCCTCGGCGCTGAGCCTGATCGCCCAGAACGTCGTCATCGGCCTGCCCTGACCGGCCCGCCGTGACGGCCGTGGGGGATCCCGTGCCTTTCTCGTCCGGACACGGTGGAAGTTGTCCGTCGAGGGAAGCCCCGGCCGGATGTCCGTGAGGGTCACGCCGACCTTCTCGGCGTCGAACACCCGTGCGTCCGGAAGCAGCGGCTGCACGAGTGCGCCGGTGGTCGTCTTGCCCGCGCCGTGGGTGCCGTTGATCCATACGATCATGGGCCCACGTTAGCGAGCCGCGGGCTCCCGTACGTGCGACCCCGGACCGGGCCTCATGTTTCCTGATTGTTACTAGAAACAACAAACTACCGCGCGAGTGGGTCTTCCAAAGCAGAGGATCCCGGAATACGTTGCCGCAAACAACATTCATCCGGCCCCTCCGGAAGAAAGGACCCTGCACCATGCGCAAGGGGATCCTCAGCATGACCGCCGCGGCAGCCGCGCTCGCTCTCGGTCTCACCGCCTGCGGGGGCGAAAGCGGTCAGACCACTTCGTCGACGGACTCCGCGACCGCCTCACAGGCCCCGGCGGGCAAGGTCGGTGTCATCCTGCCGGACAGCAAGTCCTCGGCCCGGTGGGAGACGGCGGACCGCAAGTACCTCGAAGAGGCGTTCAAGGCCGCCGGCGTCCAGTACGACATCCAGAACGCCCAGAACGACAAGACGGCGTTCCAGACCATCGCCGACCAGATGATCACGAACGGCGCGACCGTCCTGATGATCGTCAATCTGGACAGCGGCACCGGCAAGACCGTCATCGACAAGGCCAAAGCGCAGGGCGTGCCCACCATCGACTACGACCGGCTGACGCTCGGCGGCGGCGCCGCCTACTACGTCAGCTTCGACAACACCAGGGTCGGCCAGCTCCAGGGCGAGGGCCTGGCCAAGTGCCTGACCGACAAGGAGGCGGACAAGCCGATCGTCGCCTACCTCAACGGCTCGCCGACGGACAACAACGCCACCCTGTTCAAGGCCGGGTACGACGGCGTGCTCAAGCCGAAGTTCGACGCCGGAGAGTACGTCAAGGGCCCGGAGCAGTCGGTGCCCGACTGGGACAACACCCAGGCCGCGACGCTCTTCGAGCAGATGCTGACCCAGGAGCCGAAGATCGCCGGGGTGCTGGCCGCCAACGACGGCCTCGGCAACGCCGCCATCACCGTGCTGAAGAAGAACAACCTCAACGGCAAGGTGCCGGTCACCGGCCAGGACGCCACCGTGCAGGGCCTGCAGAACATCCTCGCCGGCGACCAGTGCATGACCGTCTACAAGGCCGTCAAGAAGGAGGCCGACGCCGCGGCCAAGCTCGCGGTGGCGCTGGCCAAGGGCGAGAAGCCCACGGCGGGCAGCAGCGTCAAGGACCCGGAGAGCGGCCAGGACGTGCCCGCGGAGCTGATGGAGCCGCAGGCCATCCACTTCGAGAACATCAAGGACGTGGTGGCCGACGGGTTCGTGACCAAGGAGGAACTGTGCACGGGTGACTTCGCCGAGAAGTGCACCGAGGCAGGAATCGAATAAGACCAAGGGGTACGGCCCGCGCCACGCGCGCGGCCGTGCCCTCCTTAGGGAGCCCCATGACCCCCCTCCTTGAAGCGCGCCGGATAGACAAGAGCTTCGGCCCGGTGAAGGTCCTGCACCAGGTCGAACTGTCGGCGTACGCCGGCGAGGTCACGGCGCTCGTCGGTGACAACGGCGCCGGCAAGTCGACGCTCGTCAAGTGCGTCGGCGGCATCTACCCGATCGACGACGGCGAGATCCTCTTCGACGGCCGCCCGGTCCAGGTCCACAGTCCGCGCGACGCGGGCGAGCTGGGCGTCGAGATCGTCTACCAGGACCTCGCCCTGTGCGACAACCTCGACATCGTGCAGAACATGTTCCTCGGCAGGGAGCGCAGGCGAGGCCCGCTGCTCGACGAGGACAGCATGGAGGAACTCGCCGAGCGCACGCTCAGCAGCCTGTCCGTGCGTACGGTGAAGTCCATCAGGCAGCAGGTCTCCAGCCTGTCCGGCGGGCAGCGGCAGACCGTGGCCATCGCCAAGGCCGTGCTGTGGAACAGCAAGGTCGTCATTCTCGACGAGCCGACCGCGGCCCTGGGCGTGGCCCAGACCGCGCAGGTGCTGGAACTGGTGCGCAGGCTGGCCGACACGGGGCTGGCCGTCGTGCTCATCTCGCACAACATGAACGACGTGTTCGCCGTCTCCGACCGGATCGCGGCGCTCTACCTCGGCAGGACGGCCGCGCAGGTCAAGACCGCCGACGTGACGCACGCGCAGGTCGTCGAACTGATCACCTCCGGCCGCAGCGGCGATCTCGGCCTCAAGAACGGGGTCACGCCATGAACAAGGTCAAGGAACTACCGGGCGAGGCGATCGTCGCGGCGACGCAGTCACCGTCGATCGGCAACAGTTTCCTCGCCTACGTCCAGCGGGTGCGCGGCGGCGACATGGGCGCGCTGCCTGCGGTGATCGGCCTGGTGGTGCTCTGCGCGGTCTTCGCGGCCGCGCGGCCCTCGTTCGTCACCGCGATCAACTTCGCGAACCTGTTCACCCAGGGGGCCGCGATCACGCTGATCGCGATGGGCCTGGTGTTCGTGCTGCTGCTCGGCGAGATCGACCTGTCGGCGGGTTTCGCCAGCGGCGTGTGCGCGGCGGTGCTCGCCGTCACGCTGACCAGCGCGGGCCTGCCCTGGTACGTGTGCGTGGTGGCCGCGATCCTCACCGGTGTGCTCATCGGCACGGTGCTCGGCGGGCTGGTCGCCAAGGTCGGCATACCGTCGTTCGTGGTGACGCTGGCGGGATTCCTCGCCTTCCAGGGCCTGGTCCTGGTGCTGGTCGACGAGGGCACGAACATCTCCATCAGGAACAGCGTGATCGTCGCCATCGCGAACAGGAACCTGCCCCCGTGGCTGGGCTGGGCGCTCTACGCGGTCTGCGTGGCGGTCTTCGCGGGCGTGCAGCTCAGGCGGGCCAGATCCCGCGCCAAGCGCGGCCTGATCGCCGACCCGATGTCGCTGATCGCGATCCGCGTGGGCATGCTGGCGCTGTTCGCCGGGCTCGCGGTCTTCGCGCTCAACCTGGAGCGCAGCCGCAACCCCGAGCTGGTCTCGCTCACGGGCGTGCCGATCGTGGTGCCGCTCATCCTGGTGCTGCTGGTCGTGTGGACGCTGGTGCTGCGCCGCACCGGTTTCGGCCGGCACCTGTACGCGGTCGGAGGCAACGCCGAGGCCGCGAGGCGAGCGGGCATCCCGGTCGACCGCATCAAGATCTACGCGTTCGTGATCTGCTCCTCGATGGCCGCGATCGGCGGGATCGTGGCCGCGTCCAGGGCAAGTTCCGTCGACCCGAACACGGGCGGCAGTTCCGTCCTGCTGTACGCGGTGGGCGCGGCCGTCATCGGCGGCACGAGCCTGTTCGGCGGCAAGGGCAGGGTGCTGGACGCCGTGATGGGCGGCGCGGTGGTGGCCGTGATCGAGAACGGCATGGGCCTGATGGGGTACGGGGCCAGTGTGAAATACCTGGTCACCGGATCCGTCCTGCTGCTCGCCGCGGGTGTCGACGCCCTGGCGCGCAAGCGGGCGGCGGCCGCTGGATTAAGGTGATCAGCGACTCGCAGCCCCTGAAGGAACTCCAGACCATGCGTGCCGGACCGTCTCAAGAGGACATCAGGCGCCACAATCTCGGCGCGCTGCTCCGGCATGTGCACCTGGGCGGGCCGATCTCGCGCGCCGAGCTCACGTCCAGGATGGGGCTCAACCGGAGCACCATCATGGCCCTGACCTCCGACCTCACCGCCGCGGGGCTGGTACGCGAGGAACTGCCGCGCGAAACGCGCCGTGCCGGGCGGCCCTCGCTCGTGGTGCGGCCCGAGTCGGCGCGGGTCTACGTGTTCGCGTTCGACGTGGGCCCCGACCGGCTCGCGGTCGCACGTGTGGGGCTGGGCGGGGTCATCCTCGACCGCAGGGAGGTCCCGCGCGACCGGAGCCGGTTCAAGCTGGACGAGCTGGCCGCGACGTTGTCAGGGTTCGCCCGGCAGATGCGGCGCAGGACCAGGGCCGACACGGTGTGCGTCGGCGCGGCGGCGGCCGTGTCCGGCGGCGTGCGCAAGGCCGACGGCGTGGTGACGTTCGGCCCCAACCTGCTGGACGGGGAGGTGCCGTTCGGCGAGGAACTGGACCGCAGGCTGGGCCTGGGGCTGCCGGTCAGTGTGGGCAACGACGCCAACCTGGGCGCGCTCGCCGAGCACAGCCGCGGGGTCGGCGCGGCCGTCAAGGACCTCATCTACCTGCACGGCGACGTCGGTATCGGCGGCGGGATCATCGCGGGCGGCCATCTGCTCGGCGGCCACGACGGCTACGGCGGGGAGGTCGGCCACATGGTCGTCAACCCGGGCGGCCGCGCCTGCGGCTGCGGCTCCAGCGGCTGCCTGGAGGCGGAGGTGGGAGAGCGGGCGCTGCTGGAGTCGGCCGGCCGGTTCGGCGCTCAGCAGGGCAGGGACGCGGTCAGGGCCGTGGTGGAGGCCGCCGACCGCGGCGACATCGGGGCGCAGGAGGGCCTGAAGAGGGTCGGCGAGTGGCTCGGGCTCGGCGTCGCGAACCTGGTGAACATCTTCAACCCGGAGATGCTGATCTTCGGCGGGATGTTGCGGGAGATCTATCTCGGCTCGGCCGCGCAGGTGCGCACGCAGCTCACGCTGCACGCCATGGCGCCGCAGCGCGACCGGCTGCGGCTGCGCACGTCGGCCCTGGGCGACGCCGCGACCCTGGTGGGGGCGGCCGAGCTCGCCTTCGCCCACGTGCTGTCCGACCCGCTGGAGGTCCTGGCCCGCGCCAACGCCTGAGGGCCGCCTCGTCCGTGGTCAGGTGCCCGCGATCAGGCGACCGCGGAGTCGCCCGCCGTCCAGGTGTCGCAGTGGCCGGTCGCCCCGCCGCGGTACCCGCGGTCCTGCCAGGCCGCCAGGTTGCCGGGCCTGCCGTGGGCCTGGCTCTCGTCCGCCTCGCTCACGGCCCTGAGCCACGCCTCCCACGCGATGCCGGGGCCGATCGAGTCCAGCGCGGCGCTGTAGAAGACGCCCGCGTAGCACTCGGCCTGCATCTCCAGCCGGTGGTTCAGCAGGTTCCGCGCCTGTCCGGAGGCCGGCTGGTACAGCGCGTTGTACGCGTCGAGCACGCCGGTGAGCCGCTGCACGTGGTGTCCCCACTCGTGGGCGACGGAGTGCGCGATGTTCATCCTGAACGGGTCGCGCAGCTCGTCCTGCATGATCCGGACGACGATCGTCTGCTGGTCCGGGCAGTACTGTGCGCCGTGGTCGGTGATCGCGCCGCACACCGAGCCGGTTCCCGTCGTGACGGACAGCTCGGGCGGCGTGTAGGCCAGTCCGGCCACGGCGAACGTGACGGCCCAGAACCGGTCGGCGCAGTCGGCCATCGCGCGGTGGAACGACCTGAGCGAGGCCACGCTGCCCAGTCGGATGTCGGGAATGTCGCACAGGAGCGGCAGGCCGGTGCCGCTCATCTCTCCGGGCAGCCCGGCGGGCGCCTCTCGTTGCGCCGCGCGGGCGGGGCCCGGCAGGAGCAGACCGGCGACCACGCACACGGCTGCCGCTAAGTGGGATAAGCGCACGATGGCGGATCTTAGATCATCTGACGTTACGGGACGCGGTGGCCCAGGTGTTGCACGCGCCCGGTGTGCCGCGCTTGAACCCGCGTGACATCCAGGCCGCCTGCGTGGGCCCCTTGCCGTGGTCGTTCTGGGGCCAGCCCTTGGCGCCGTTCTTCCTGAACCACTCCACGGTGTAGGCCCAGTCGGCGGTGGAGACCAGCTCGGAGCCCCGCATCGTGCGCATGAAGGCGGCGGAGAAACACTCGGCCTGGAGCTCGGACTTGCGTGAGAGCAGCAGCCGCCTGGTCTTGCCCGCGAGGGTTCTGGCCGTCCAGTAATAGTTCCAGATACCGGAGATCTGCTGCACGTGGTGGCCGTACTCGTGGGCGATCAGCCGGGTGATCCCGAGGGGGAACGGGTTGCGTAGCTGGTCCTTGCTGATCATGAGGTAGATGGTGCGGTCGGTGGAGCAGTAGACGCCGTCGGCGCCGGCGTTCCACACCCCGCAGGGCGTCTTGACTCTCCGGGTGATGATGCGCAGCCGCGGTTTGGCGAAGGTCATCTCCGCCTTGCGGAACTGCAGGCCCCACACCCGGTTCAGGCACGCGGTCACGCGGGTCAGGAAACGCCGGTACGCGGTGATGCTCCTGGCGGGAAGGGGGCCGGGGCGGCAGTCGACGTCGGTGAGCCGCCCGGTCCTGTAGAGCGGATTACGGATCGCCGCCGCCTTGCCGAGGTCGGGCACCCGCGCCTGCTGGCCCGCGGCACGTGAGGGAGGGGCGGCGAGCTGCTGGGCCTCGTTGCGTAACCCCTCCGGCGTCATGGTCACGTCCACCAAGACGAGCACCAGACCGGCCGCTGCCAGGGAAAGAGCCAGTGCGGCGGCCACAAGTGCTGCGAGTTTAGTTTTGTGGACGGAGTTCATAGGTAACGAAAGAGTAGGTCAAGATCGGACATACCGGGGTGGGTTTGACTTGATGGAGTCAGTGAGGCGTCCGCGAACTACACTCGGGGAATCGGCGGACAAGAGCAGAGGGGAGTCGGATCCGTGAGCGGGTTGCTGGGCTCGGTAAAGGGACCGCAGGACGTCAAACGGCTCACTGTGGAGGAGTTGCCGCGGCTCGCGGGGGAGATCCGTGACCTGCTCGTCGACTCGTGCGCGAAGTACGGCGGCCACCTGGGCCCCAACCTCGGCGTGGTCGAGCTGACCATCGCCGTGCACCGGGTCTTCGACTCGCCGGCCGACCCGGTCGTCTGGGACACCGGCCACCAGGCGTACGTGCACAAGCTCCTCACCGGCCGCGCGTCCGGGTTCGACGCGCTGAAGCAGGAGGGCGGCCTGTCGGGCTACCCGAGCAGGGCCGAGTCGGAGCACGACTTCGTCGAGAACTCCCACGCCTCGACCGCGCTGTCCTACGCCGACGGCCTGGCCAAGGCGTTCAAGCTGCGCGGCGAGCGCGACCGCACGGTGGTCGCCGTGATCGGTGACGGCGCGCTGACCGGCGGCATGGCCTGGGAGGCGCTCAACAACATCGCCGCCATCAAGGACCTGCCGGTCGTCATCGTGGTCAACGACAACGGCCGCTCCTACTCGCCCACCATCGGCGGCCTGGCCTCCCACCTGTCCTCGCTGCGGGTCAACCGCCACTACGAGGACGTGCTCGAATACGTGAAAGACAAGATCGGCAACGTTCCGGTCCTCTACGACGCGCTCCACGGCTTCAAGAAGGGCGTCAAGGACGTCATCGCGCCGCAGGTGATGTTCGAGGACCTCGGCCTGAAATACGTCGGGCCCATCGACGGCCACGACGAGCAGGCCATGGAGGCGGCGCTGCGCAAGGCCCGCGGCTTCCGGGGGCCCGTCATCGTGCACGCGCTCACCCAGAAGGGCCGCGGCTACGCCCCCGCCGAGGACCACGACGAGGACCAGTTCCACTCGCCCGGCGCCTTCGACCGGGCCACCGGCGCGGAGAAGCCCAAGGGCCGCATCTGGACCAACGTGTTCAGCGAGGAGCTGGTCCGGCTCGGCAAGGAGCGCGACGACCTGGTCGCGATCACCGCGGCCATGCTGCACCCGACGGGCCTCAACAGCTTCGCCGAGGCCTACCCCGACCGCATCTACGACGTCGGCATCGCCGAGCAGCACGCGCTCACCAGCGCCGCAGGTCTCGCTCTCGGCGGCCTGCACCCGGTGGTGGCCCTCTACGCCACCTTCCTCAACCGCGCGTTCGACCAGCTCCTCCTGGACGTCGCCCTGCATCGGCTGCCGGTCACCGTCGTGCTCGACCGGGCGGGCGTCACGGGCGACGACGGCGCCAGCCACAACGGCATGTGGGATCTGTCCATCCTCCAGGTGGTGCCCGGCCTCAGGGTCGCGGTGCCGCGCGACGGCGACCGGCTGACCGAGCTGCTGCGCGAGGCCGTGGAGGTCTCCGACGGCCCGACCGTGCTGCGCTTCCCGAAGGGCCCGATCGCCGCGACGCTCGACGCGGTCGGCCGGCTGGGCGAGATGGACGTGCTGCGTGCCCCGAAGGGCGACGCGGAGGGCGGGCAGGAGCCCGAGCCCGACGTGCTGCTGGTCGGCGTGGGCCCGATGGCGCAGGTCTGCATGGAGGCGGCGGTCCTGCTCGACGCCCAGGGCATCGCGACCACCGTGGTCGACCCGCGCTGGGTCAAGCCGCTCGACGAGGCGCTCGCGCCGGCGGCCGAGCAGCACAAGCTGGTGGCCGTCGTCGAGGACAACGGCCGGGTGGGCGCGGTCGGCGACGCCGTGGCCCGCCTGCTGCGCGACGCCGACGTCGACGTGCCCGTCCGCACCTTCGGCATCCCGCAGGAGTTCCTCGACCACGCCAAGCGGGCCGCGATCCTCAGCCGCATCGGCCTGACCGGCCAGGACCTCGCTCGCCAGATCACCGAGGCGGTCGCCAGGCGCGCCCAGGCAGAGGAGCCCGCCCGCCACTGAACACCCCCGACCATGCCCCCGGCGGCGCATGACGGCCGGGGGCGTGGGAAGGATCGCTGATCGTGGACATCTTTCGCACGAAGAGCGTCGAGCAGTCGATCAGCGACACCGAAGCCCCCGAACACCAGCTGCGCAAACGCCTGACGGCCACGGACCTGACGGTCTTCGGCATCGGCGTGATCGTCGGCACAGGAATCTTCGTGCTCACCGGCCAGGTTGCCAAGGAACTGGCCGGCCCGGCGGTGGCCCTCTCCTTCGTCGTCGCGGCCGTCGTCTGCGCCCTGGCGGCGCTGTGCTACGCCGAGTTCGCCTCCACGATCCCGGTGGCGGGGTCCGCCTACACCTTCTCCTTCGCCACACTGGGAGAGTTCCCCGCGTGGGTGATCGGCTGGGACCTGGTCCTGGAGCTGGCGCTGGCCGCCGCCGTGGTGGCGGTGGGCTGGTCGGGCTATTTCGCCTCGATGCTGGCCTCCGCCGGCCTGGGGCTGCCCGCCACGATCGCCGGTGACGATCCCGTGGTCAACCTGCCCGCCGTCGTCATCGTCGCCGTCCTCACGACGGTCCTGGCGGTCGGCATCAAGCTGTCCTCACGCGTCAACCTCATCCTGGTGATCACGAAGGTCGCCGTGGTGCTGCTCGTCATCGTGGCCGGGCTGTTCTTCATCAAGGGCGCCAACTACACGCCGTTCATCCCCGAGGCGGTGGCCACGCCGCGTGTGGAAGGCACGAAGGCACCGCTGATCCAGCTGCTGTTCGGCATCACGCCGGTCGCGTTCGGCGTGATCGGCATCTTCTCGGCCGCGGCCATCGTGTTCTTCGCGTTCATCGGCTTCGACATCGTGGCCACCGCCGCGGAGGAGACCGTGAGGCCGCAGCGCGACGTGCCGCGCGGCATCCTCGGCTCGCTGGGGATCTGCACGCTCCTGTACGTCGCCGTCTCCATCGTCGTCGTCGGCATGCAGCGCTACAGCGAGCTGAGCACGTCGGCGCCGCTGTCGGACGCCTTCATCGCGGTCGGCCAGCCGTGGCTGGCCGGCATCATCAGCGTGGGCGCGCTGGCCGGCCTGACGACGGTGGTGCTCGTCCTGCTGCTGGGCCAGACCCGGGTGCTCTTCGCGATGTGCCGCGACGGGCTGCTGCCGCGCTCGATGGCCAGGGTCAATCCGCGTTTCGGCACGCCGTTCCGGCTCACGGTCCTCATCGGGCTGGTCACGATGGCGCTGGCCGGGTTCGTGTCGTTCGGAGAGCTGGCCGAGCTGGTGAACATCGGCACGCTCTTCGCGTTCGTGGTGGTCTCGATCGGCGTGGTGGTGCTCAGGCACACCAGGCCGGACCTGCCGCGGGCGTTCAGGGCACCGCTGGTGCCGGTGCTGCCGATCCTGTCCGTGCTGGCCTGCCTCTACCTGATGCTCAACCTGCCGGCGCAGACATGGCTGCGGTTCGTCATCTGGATGATCATCGGTGTCGTGCTCTATTTCTCGTACGGCTACTGGCACAGCAGGACGGCGATGCCCTGGCAGAAGAGCGACCGCTGAGCAACGCCGGGGGTGGGGCGCGGACCACCCCCGTGCCGGGGTCAGAGCGCGGCGACGGCTCCGGTCGCGGCCTTGGCCTGGCAGCCGTTGGGGAAGACCTTCCCCCACTTCACCGTCGTGCCGTACCACCGGCCGACGACCGCGATGACGTGCGGCCTGAACTCCTTCGTGCAGGCCGTGCCGGGCGAGACGTTGAGCTTGGCCGGGTCGCCTCCGACCCGGCGCAGCTGGCGGCAGGCCGTGCGCGCGTCGGGATGGGTGCCCCCGGTGGGCGCGCAGCGGAGCCAGGCCGTCTTCGTGGCCCCGCCCTTGACCGAGTTGACGATCTTGAGCTGCACCTTGGGGTCGCGCGCCGCCGCTGCGGGCGACGACGCGCCCGCCAGGAGGGCTCCGCAGAGCGCGATGGTGCCGGCTGCTCTCATCATGGTTACTCTCCGTTCGTAGGACGGCACCAAACGCTACGACGGAGGAGGGTGCGGCGTGGGGAGGCCCGCCGGGCGGGCCTCCGTAAAATCACGCGGGAACCGAGGCCACGCCCGGAGGAAGGAAGCGCGGCTGGGCGATACCGGACCTGTCCAGATACGGCGTGATGCCGCCCAGATGGAACGGCCAGCCGGCGCCGAGGATCATGCACAGGTCGATGTCCTGCGCCGCCGCGACGACGCCCTCGTCCAGCATGATCCGGATCTCCTCGGCCAGCGCCGCCAGCACCCGCTCGCGCACCTGCCCGGCGGTGGACGGCCGGTCGCCGCCCGCGAAGAGCGCCACCGCCTCCGCGTCGAGCGTCAGGTCCGGCAGGTAGACGCCCGGCTTGCCGGCTGCGACCAGCTCGGCCAGGTTCCGCGAGACGCCGAACCTCTCGGGGAAGGCCTCGTGGAGCGTCCGCGCCACGTGCAGGCCGACGGCCGGACCGACGAGCTGCAGCAGCGCGAACGGCGTCATCGGCAGGCCCAGCCCGTCGAGCGCGTGCTCGGCCGTCTCCAGCGGCGTGCCCTCGTCCACGGCCGCCACGACCTCGCCCATGAAGCGCGTCAGCAGCCGGTTGACCACGAATGCAGGGGCGTCCTTGACCAGCACCGACGACTTCTTCAGTGTCCTGCCCACCGCCAACGCCGTGGCCAGCGTGGCGGCGTCCGTCGCGGCGCCTGCGACGATCTCCAGCAGCGGCATCACCGCGACCGGGTTGAAGAAGTGGAACCCGACCAGCCGCTCGGGGCGAGCGAGTTCGGCGCCCATCGCGGTCAGCGACAGCGAGGAGGTGTTCGTGGCCAGCGCACAGGAAGGGCCGACGACGGCCTCCACCTCGGCGAGGACCTGCTTCTTGACCGCGAGGTCCTCGAAGACCGCCTCGATCACGAAGTCGGCGTCGGCGAAGGCGTCCTTGGAGGGCGAGCCGGTCACCAGCGACGTGAGCCGGTTGGCCTGGTCCCGCGAGAGGCGGCCCTTGGCCAGCAGCTTGCCGATCTCGTCCCGTACGTACGTCACGCCCTTGTCGATCCTCGCCTGGTCGACGTCGGTCAGCACGACCGGCACCTCCAGCCGGCGGGCGAACAGCAGCGCCATCTGCGAGGCCATCAGCCCAGCCCCGACGATGCCGACCTTGCCCACCTTGCGGGCGAGCGCCGGGTCGGGCGCGCCCGCCGGCTGCTTCGCGCGCCGCTGCACCAGGTCGAACGCGTAGAGCCCGGCCCGCAGCTCGTCACCCGTCAGCAGGTCGGCCAGCGCCTCGTCCTCGGCGGCGAACCCCTCGTCGCGGGTCGCGGTGCGGGCCCGCGCGATCAGGTCGAGCGCCCGGTAGGGGGCGGGCGCCGCGCCGCGCAGCTTCATGTCGACCAGGAACCGCGCGTCGGCGACCGCCTTGTCCCAGCCGTCGTGCTCGGGCCGCTCCACGACCACCTCGCCGCCGATCACCTGGGCGGCCCAGCGCAGCGACTCCTCCAGGAAGTCGGCGGGTTCGAACAGGGCGTCGGCGACGCCCAGCTCGTACGCCTGCCTGCCCTTGGTCATGCGGTTCTGCGCCAGCGGGTTCTCGATGATCAGCTTGATCGCGTCCGCCGGGCCGATCAGGCGCGGCAGCAGTTGCGTGCCGCCCCAGCCGGGCACCAGCCCGAGGAAACACTCGGGCAGCGCCACCGCGGGCACGCCGGAAGAGATCGTCCGGTACGTGCAGTGCAGCGCGACCTCGAGCCCGCCGCCCATGGCCGCGCCGTTCACGAACGCGAACGACGGGATGGGCAGCTCGCCGAGCCGGCGGAACACGTGGTGGCCCAGCCGGGCGACGGCCAGCGCCTCCTCACGGGTGCGCAGGGCCGCCGCTCCCTTGAGGTCGGCGCCGACGGCGAAGACGAACGGTTTGCCCGTCACGCCCACCGCGGCCAGGTCGGTGCGCTCGGCGATCTCCGACAGGGCGCCGTTCAGCGCGAACAGGCCGTGCGGGCCGAACGTGTTCGGTCTGGTGTGGTCGAAGCCGTTGTCCAGGGTGATCAGCGCCATCGTGCCGGCGCCGCCGGGCAGGCGCACGTCGCGTACCAGCGCCTTGGTGACGACCTCGTCGGCGGCGCGCTCGCTCAGCAGCGCACGCCAGTTGTCCAGCTCGCTCATGCCAGGTTCTCCCAGATCACAGTGCCGCCCATGCCCAGTCCGACGCACATCGTGGTGATGCCGTAACGCACGCCGGGACGCTCGCCGAACTGCCGCGCGAGCTGCGTCATCAGCCGGACCCCCGAAGAGGCCAGCGGGTGGCCGTAGGCGATGGCGCCGCCGTAGGGGTTCACGCGCGGGTCGTCGTCGGCGATGCCGAAGTGCTGGAGGAACGCCAGCACCTGCACGGCGAACGCCTCGTTGATCTCGAACAGCCCGATGTCGGAGATGTCCAGCCCGGCCAGGCGCAGCGCCCGCTCCGTGGACGGGATCGGCCCGACGCCCATGACCTCGGGGTCGACGCCCGCGAACGCGTAGGACACGAGCCGCATCTTCGGCGCCAGCCCCAGCTCGCCGGCGACCTCCCCGGCCGCCACGACGCAGCCGGTGGCGCCGTCGTTGATGCCGGAGGAGTTGCCCGCCGTGACGTTGCCGTGCGGACGGAACGGTGTCTTGAGCGCGCTCAGGCCCTCCATGGTGGTGCCCGGCCTCGGCGCCTCGTCCTCGACGGCCAGGCCCCAGCCCTTCTCGGCCGTCCTGATCGCGGCCGGCACCAGGTCGGGCTGGATTCTGCCGTCGGCGTACGCCTTGGCCGCCCGCTCCTGCGACAGCACCGCGTACGTGTCGGCGCGCTCCTTGGTGATCGACGGGTAGCGGTCGTGCAGGTTCTCCGCCGTCATGCCCATGACCAGGGCGCTCGGGTCGACCAGCTTCTCCGACAGGAAGCGCGGGTTCGGGTCGACGCCCTCGCCCATGGGGTGGCGGCCCATGTGCTCGACGCCGCCGGCGATGGCGACGTCGTACGCGCCGAACGCGATGCCGCCCGCGACCGTGGTGACAGCGGTCATGGCGCCCGCGCACATGCGGTCGACGGCGTAGCCGGGCACGCTCTTCGGCAGCCCGGCCAGCACCGCCGCCGACCGGCCGATGGTCAGGCCCTGGTCGCCGATCTGCGTGGTCGCGGCGATGGCGACCTCGTCGACGCGCTCGGGCGGCAGGCCGGGGTTGCGCCTGATGAGCTCGCGGATGACGCGGACGACCAGGTCGTCGGCGCGGGTCTCCGCGTACAGCCCGTTCGGCCCTGACCGGCCGAAGGGTGTGCGCACGCCGTCGACGAACACGACGTCACGAGAGGAAGGCACGGATTCGCTCCTCGTTGGCTGGATGGGTTCCGCGCCTATGCTACTCGTCGGTAACTACTCCGAGCACAAGAGCGGCGGTCAGCAGCGCGTAGATCGCCGCCGTCGCCGGCTCCCACAGATGGGCGCGGGCCGCGAGCAGGGCCGCCACCGCCACCGCCGCGCCCGCCCAGAGCGCGCCCGTCCGCAGCGTGCCCGTGCGCGGGCGGGGGCCGTGGCCCGGATCCCACGGGTCCCCCGGGGAGGCGCCCGAACGCCGGGCGCGGGCCAGCAGCCACAGCGCGTCGCGGGCCCACCAGAGCAGGAACAACACCCCGGCCCCGCAGCTCGTCACCGCCAGCGCCTCGACCGCCCAGCTCAGGTCGTCGGCGACGGAGTACAGGGCGGCCTGGTCGAAGAAGCCCGGCGTGGTGCCGCCGAGCAGCAGCGTCACCGCCCAGCCCGCGGCGAGGGCGAGCCGGCTGAACGGCCGGGTCCCGCCCGAGTGCGCGGCGCCGTACAGCTCGTGCTCGCGCCACCGGACCAGGCGGGCCCGGACGCCCCACGCGTACTGGGTGACGGCCATCGTGGGCAGCGCCGCCACCAGTGCCACCAGGGACAGCACCGCGAGCGGCACCGTCTGCTCCCTGGTCGGAGCCCGGTCGGCGAGCAACTGGGCGGTGGCCAGCACCGCGATCGAGGTGGACAGCGCGACGAAGGCGCGGTGGCGGGCGGCCCTGGCGCGGGCCCGCAGCCCGGCCACCTGCTCGGCGCCTGGAGGGGGCGCCATCTCGGTCAACAGCATGCCCGTCATGATGGCGTCACCCGGCGTAGCGACGCCCGTGATTCGCGCTCATTGGATGGAGTCCTCGATGCCGCCGTCCAGTGCCGTCCAGGCCTGCGCCGCCTCACCGGGGAGCGCTGTCGTCGACCGCCTGCGCCGCCCACCACCACGGCTGCTGAGGGGCTTCGTCCGCTCGTACGTGCCACGATAGGGACGCACGTTACACAGCGTGTTTTTAGGGAAACATGTGAAATTTCCGGACAAGTGGTGGTCGTGTCTGCTAGGAAAGGGCGGGTCGTATTCGTATTAGAGAGGTTCCATCGTGGCGCGCGACGAGAACGACAGGCCATACGAGGATGGGCAGGGTAGGTCGTTAAACCCGGAGATGACGGGTGATGTGCTGTCCCCGCGGTGGAGCACTGAGGACACCGACGAACAACCCGCCATCCAGGTGGTCGGCAACGAGACCTACATCCTCCCGCTGGAGAAGGGCGCCGAGCCCCAGTTGATCGAGCGGCGTGACGTCCTTGACGACCCCGGTCACCATGACGTGCTCAGCGGGACGTCCCCGGCGTACGACGCCGGCGGGACGGGCGGCTCACATGACGTGCTCGACGGGGGAAGCCCTTCGCGTGACGTGCTGGGCGGCGGCAGTGATCCCCATGACGTGCTGGGCGGCGGGAGCGACTCCCAGCGTGACGTGCTGAGCGGTCCCGGTGGGCACGAGTTCGGCGGCCCGAGCGGCCCGCACGAGTTCGGTGGCCCGAGCGGCCCGCACGAGTTCGGTGGGCCCAGTGGCGGGCACGACTTCGGCGGTCCGAGTGGTCCGCACGACTTCGGGGGGCACAGCGGCCCGCACGAGGTGCTCGACGAGCGCGGCGGCTCCCGCCATCCCGACGACGACTCCCCCTACCTCCCGCTCGACCGGGGGTACGAGGCCGACGACCTGGACGACGACAAGCCCAGGCGCGGCTTCCTCGGCTCCGGCTGGACCGACGACTCCGGCGACGGGGGGCGCTCCTCCCGCGGCGGAGGCGGTGGCGCCGGTGGTGGCAGCGGCGAGGGCGAGGTGCGTCACCGCACCAGGGTCCTGCTGGTGGCGGCCGCCGCGGTGGTGCTGGTCGGCGTCGGCGTGGGCTGGATGCTCACCGGTACGTCCTCCGACGACCCGTGCGCCGGCGGCAGGTGCGCCAGCGCCGGTGAGGTGACCGCTCCGTCCGACTCGGCCGTCCCCTCCGAGGAGGAGACTCCGGTGGAGGACACCGAGACCGAGCCCACCGAGACGGCCACGGACGAGCCCACCGAGACGGAGCCGACGCGGCAGAGCCGCCCGCAGGAGGAGACCCGCGCGACGCGTGAGCCTCAGAGCCGGCCGTCGCCCACCCGCGACATCGGCGACCCGACGACCAAGGCCAGCCCCAGGTCGACCCTGGCCCCGCGGGATGAGATGCGGGACACCGACACTCCGACCGAGAGGCAGCCGGACCGGGATTCGCGGAACACCAGCCAGGAGTCGCAGGACCAGCCTCCCGCGTCGCAGCCCACGACGCAGGCCCCGGTGCCCGACCCCGAGCCGACCGAGGAGGAGGGCAAGGGCCTGCTCGACATCCTGTTCCCCTGGGCATAGGACCTGGGCGCGGGACAGACCACGCTCCGGGTGGGCCGCCGAGCGCGGCCCACCCGTAGGATGCGGATCCAGGTGCTGGTCCGGCAGACTTGGAAACCGCTTTCCTAGGAGGTCTCGTGGTCACGCTTGAAGACGTCGCCAGGCAGGCGGGCGTCTCACTGGCGACCGCCTCGCGCGTGCTCAACGGCAGCACCCGCCAGGTCGGCGCGGCTTTGCGGGCGCGCGTCGAGCAGGCCGCCGACGAGCTCGGCTACCGCGCCAACATCGCGGCCCAGACGCTGGCCCGCGGCGCGAGCAACGTCATCGGCATCGTCGTCCACGACCTGACCGACCCCTACTTCGCGGCCCTGGCCGACGGGGCGATGCGGGCCGCGGCCACCGAGGGCCTGCTCGTCATGGTGGGCACCACGCATCGCGACCCCGAGCAGGAGATCGCCTACGTCGCGACGCTCAACGCCCAGCGCGTCAGAGCAGTGCTGCTCGTCGGCTCACGCGTCGCCGATCCTGCCGTCACCGGGCGCCTGCGCGACGAGCTGGCCCGATACCAGGCCGGCGGCGGCCGGGCGGCCTGCGTGGGCCAGGACCTGCTCGGCGTCGACACGGTCGCGCCGGCCAACCGGCAGGGCGCCGCCGAGCTGGCGCGGGCCCTGGCCGGCCTGGGGCACACCCGCTTCGCGGTGCTGGCGGGGCCGCCGCACCTGGTGACGGCGGCCGATCGTTGCGCCGGGTTCGTCGAGGCGCTGGAGGAACTGGGCCTGCCCGCGCCGCAGGTGATCCACGGGCCGTTCGACCGCGACGGCGGCTACGCCGCGGCCTCGCAGGCCGGCGACGCGACCTGCGTGTTCGCGGTCAACGACGTGATGGCGGTCGGGGCGCTCGCGGCCTACCGCGAACGCGGCGTACGCGTGCCCGATGACGTCTCGGTGGCCGGGTTCGACGACATCGTCACCTTGCGTGACCACGTGCCCGCGCTGACGACCGTGCGCCTGCCGTTGAAGGACATGGGAGCCCGCGCGCTGGAGCTGGCGCTGGGCGAAGGAGATCCGGCCGTGGTCGAGCAGGTCGCGGGCGAGGTCGTGCTGCGGGAGAGCGTGCGGAGGATGACGTGAGACTGGCGGTCAGCACGCTGGGCATGCCCGGCGAGGGGCTCGGCAGGGCGATCGAGATCGCGACCGGAGGCGGCTGCCAGGGGCTGGAGTTGCGCCTGCACCCCGACACCGGCGTGCACTCCGGCCTGGACGCCGCTGAGCGGCGCTCGGTGCGGGAACGGGTGGAGCGGGCGGGCCTGGAGATCTCCGCCCTCGCCGGATATGTCGGCATCTGTGAGCCAGGGCCGGACGAACCCGTCATCAAGGTGCTCCTCGCCGACCTGCGGCTCGCCGCCGACCTGGGCGCTCCCGGCGTGCGGGTCTTCCCCCGCGGCGACGATCCGGCCGTCGGCGCCCGCAGGCTCAAGGCGGTCTCCGGTACGGCGGGCGCCCTCGGTCTCCGCGTGCTCGTCGAGACGCACGACGCCATGGCCACCGGCGCCGCCGTGGCCGCCCTGCTCGCCGAGGCGGGCAGCCCCGAGACCACCGGCGCGCTGTGGGACCTGCTGCACCCCTGGCGCAACGGCGAGCCGCCGGCGGACTCGCTCGCCGCGCTCGGGCCCCACCTGGCCTACGTCCAGGTCAAGGATGCCGTGTCGGCGCACGACACCACGCCGGTGCCCCTGTGGACCGGGTCCGTGCCGCTCGACGAGGCGGGCGGGCTGCTGCGCGACGCCGGCTACGGCGGCTGGGTGTCGCTGGAGTGGGAGCGCACGTGGTATCCCCAGGTCGCTCCGGTCGAGGAGATCCTGCCGGGAGCGGCCGACTGGGTGCGACGTTTCACCGCTTAGATAGGGGGATGTCCGCATCCAAGAACAAAGTCCTCGTTGTCGGTATGGACGGCCTGCGCTTCGACCGGCTCCAGGCCGTGGGCGCGCCGGTGCTGGCGGAGCTGATGGCCTCCGGTGCGTACGGCACCAGCATGCTCCCCTATGGTGAGGCCGGCACGCCGCGTACGGAGTCGGCGGGCGAGGTCGTGCCCAAGGCTCCTGAGCCGGCGACCGGCGGCCGGACGATCAGGTCGCGTACGGACTCGGGGCCCGGCTGGTCGTCCATCGCCACCGGAGCCTGGCCCGACAAACACGGCGTCGTAGACAACAGCTTCGCCGCGCCCCAGTTCCAGAAATATCCGGATTTTCTGACTCGTGCGCAGAATGTCCGCCCTGAGCTGTCCACTGCCGCCTTCTTCTCGTGGGCGGCGCTCGCCGAGCACGGCGCGTTCGGCCCGGCGGCCGGCCACCGGTTCGTGCGCGACGGCTACGCCATCGGCTGGGCCGAGGCCGACACGCAGGTCGCCGCCGCGGCCGTACGGCACCTGGCCACGAGCGACCCGGACGCGGTGTTCGTCTACCTGGGCGAGACCGACGACGTGGCCCACGACCTCGGCCCGCACTGCCCCGAGTACGCCGCCGCACTCCAGACCCAGGACGCCTACCTGGGGCGCCTGCTCGACACCGTCCGTGCCCGGCCCTCGTACGCGGACGAGCGCTGGACCGTGCTCGTCACGACCGACCACGGGCACGTGGACGAGGGCGGTCACGGCGGAGACTCGGAGGAGGAGCGCAGGGTGTTCGTGATCGCCGGCCGGCTGGGTGAGCACCTGGGCGGACGTCGACTGAGCGGTCCCCGGCTGGTCGACGTGGCTCCGACGGTGCTCGCCCTGGTGGGGGCGAACGTCGATCCCGCCTGGGATCTGGACGGTGAGCCGCTGCCCCTGTGACTTCTTTCATCATGTGTTGAATTCTTGCCGGGAAAGCGTGACACTCGTGTCAGGACGCTGAAGGGCAGGTGTGCATCTGATGAACACGGCACTGGATTTCTCCGAGATCGACGCGGGGATGCTCGCCGAGGTGGGCGGAAAGGCCGCCAACCTGGGCGAGCTGACCAGGGCGGGGCTGCCCGTGCCCCCAGGCTGGGTGCTGACCACGGAGGCGTACCGTCAGGTCGCCGTTGGCCTGGAGACGAGCGGCGAAGGGCTCGCCGAGCGCGCCAGGCGGCACCTGCTGGAGGCCTCGGTGCCGGCGACCGTGCACGAGACGATCGTCAAGGCGTACACCGCGCTCGGGGACGACGTGCCGGTGGCCGTGCGCTCCTCCGCCACCGCCGAGGACCTGCCGTTCGCCAGCTTCGCCGGGCAGCAGGACACCTTTCTCAACGTGGTGGGAGCGGACGCGGTGGCCGACGCCGTACGCCGCTGCTGGGCCTCGCTCTGGACCGACCGAGCCGTCGCCTACCGCGAGTCGAACGGCATCGACCACGCCGCCGTACGGCTCGCGGTGGTCGTCCAGACGATGGTGGACGCGCGGGTGTCGGGCGTCATGTTCACCGCCAACCCGGTCACGGGCCGCCGGCGCGAGGCCGTCATCGACGCGGCCCCAGGGCTCGGCGAGGCCGTCGTCTCCGGCGCCGTGAACCCCGACCGCTTCACCGTCCACGGGGGTGAGATCCTCGAACGCCGGGCGGGCGACAAGCGGCTGGCGGTCCGCGCGCTGCCCGGTGGCGGCACGGAACGTGTCGAGGCCACCGGCGACGCGCCCGGCGAGGAGCTCTGCCTGACCGACGCAGAGGTGCTCGCCCTGACCGAGCTGGGCACCCGCGTCGAGGACCACTACGGCACCCCCCAGGACACCGAATGGGCCATCGACCACGACGGCCGGCTCTGGCTCACCCAGGCGCGCCCGATCACCACCCTCTACCCGCTGCCGGACGACCCCAGGCCCGGCCTGCGAGCGTACTTCTCCTTCAACGTCGCCCAGGGCGTCATGGGGCCGCTCACCCCCATGGGGGCGTCGGCGCTCAAGGCGGTCGCCTCGGGAGGGGCCGGGATGTTCGGCCACGGTCCCGCCGACCCCCTCGACGGCCCGGCCTTCATGACCGAGTCGGGGCAGCGGTTGTGGGTGGACCTCACCACCGCCGTACGCAGCAAGGCCGGCCGCGTCATCATGCCGCGCATGCTGCAGCTCGGCGAGGCGCGTACGGGCCCGGTCGTCGATCAGCTGGTGACGGATCCCCGGCTGTCGCTGGCGTACACCTCCCGCCGTCCCGTGATCCGCGGCCTGCGCCGCTTCGCCGGCCGCATCCACGCCCCCTCACGGGTGCTGCTCGCGCTGACCAGGCCGCGCAAGGCCCTGGCGTACACCGCCCGCGTCGGCGAGGTCACCGACCGGCGGCTCCGGCTGCCGGCGGACGCCACCCCGGAGCAGCGCCTGGACCACGCCCAGCGCGTGCTCGTGAACGCCTTCCCCTTCATCGTCTCGATCATGCCGATCGTGATCACGGGCTACGGCCTGTTCGCGCTGTCGTCCAGGCTCTCCGGTGTGCCGCTCGGCGACATGCAGGACGTTTTGCGCAGCGTGCCGCACAACCCCACCACGGAGATGGACCTGGAGCTGTGGGACCTGTCCACCCGCGTCGAGCCGGAGCCGTTCCGGAAGGAACCGGTGGCCGAGCTGGTGCGCCGCTACCGCGCTGGGACGCTCCCGCCCATCGCCCAGCGGGAGATCACGAAATTTCTGGACACGTACGGACATCGCGGCGTCGCCGAGATCGACCTGGGCGTGCCCCGCTGGTCGGAGGAGCCCGGCCACATCCTCGGCGTGATCGCCAACTACCTGCGCATGGACGCCGACGCCGGCCTCGCGCCCGCCGCGCTGTTCGCCAACGGCGCACGTAAGGCGGAGACGGCGATCGCCCGCGTGGCGGCCGAGGCCGGGCGCAAGGGCCGGTGGCGGGCCGCCGTGGTGCGGTTCGCGCTCGGGCGCACACGGATGTACGCGGGGTTGCGGGAACTGCCCAAGTTCTACGTGGTCAAGTCGCTCGCCGGGGTGCGGCGGAGCCTGCTCCAGGTGGGGGAGCACCTGGTCGGCCTCGGCGTGCTGGACACGGCGCGTGACGTGTTCTTCCTCGACCTGAGAGAGGCCAGGGCCGCCCTGGGCGGCGGCGACCTGCGCGGGCTGGTGGCGGAGCGGCGCGAAGCGCACGAACGTGAGTCGCGCCGCAGGCACGTGCCCAGGATGCTCCTTTCCGACGGCACCGAGCCCGAGGCGCTGGCCACGCCCGCCGCGGACGGCGCGCTGACCGGCACGGCCGCGTCGGCGGGCACCGTGACCGGCCTGGCCAGGGTGGTGATGGACCCGATGGGCGCGCACCTGGAACCGGGCGAGATCCTCGTCTGCCCCTCGACGGATCCCGGCTGGACGCCGCTGTTCCTGACGGCGGGCGGGCTCGTGATGGAGATGGGCGGCTCGATGTCGCACGGCGCGGTGGTGGCCAGGGAGTACGGCATCCCGGCCGTCGTCGGCGTCGCCGACGCCACCCACCGCATCACCACGGGCCAGGAGATCACGGTCAACGGCGCCGCGGGCACGATCACGCTCCCGTCCTGACACAACGGCACACGCCGCTCACCGGGCGGCGAGCACCACGTCCTCGTAGCGGGCCTTCATCGTGGCCACCACCTCGTCAGGGTCGGCGGCCCAGACGTCGGCGTTGAAGATCTCCACCTCGATGTCGCCGGTGTATCCGGCGGCCAGCACCGCCTGCGTGATCGGCGGGAAGGCGATCACGCCGTCACCCATCATGCCCCGCCCGAGCAGCACGTCGGCGGGCAGCGGGTGCAGGTAGTCGCACACCTGGTACGAGGCGATCCGGCGGCCCGCGCGGGCGATGTCGTCGGACAGCCTCGGGTCCCACCAGACGTGGAAGGTGTCCACCACCACGCCGACCTGCTCCTCCGGGTGGGCCAGGCTCAGGTCGAGCGCCTGCCCGAGGGTGGACAGCACGGCCCGGTCGGGACAGTAGACCGGGTGCAGCGGCTCGAGGGCGAGCTTGACGCCCCGCTCCCCGGCGTAGGGGGCGAGCTCCGCCAGCGCCTCGGCCACCCGCTCCCGCGCCCCGGCCAGGTCCCGCGAGAAACCGCCCGCCGCCACGCCGCCGTAACTCCCGCCGCCGGTGCCGCCCGCGCCACCGTCACCCGTGCCGCCCGCCCTCGGAGCGCCGCGCGTGTCCCGGAGGCCTGCCGGCAGCGGCTCGCCCGGGGTCACGCCCGGCAGGCCGCCCACCACCATCACCAGGCAGGCCGCCCCCAGCTCGGCCGCCTCGTCGACGGCCCGCCGGTTGTCGTCGAGCGCGCGGGCGAAGGCACGGCGGCCCTCGTCGCCCGGCAGCCCGCCGGCCGTGAGGAATCCGCCCCTGCACAGCGACGACACACGCAGCCCCGCCGCCCTGACCAGCTTCACGCTCTCCGCGAGGCCCTGCCCGGCGACGTCCTCCCGCCACAACCCGACCGCTTCCAGCCCGTGCCGTACGCATCCGTCCACGGCCTCGGCCACGGTCCAGCGCTGCGTCGTCCGCTGGTTGAGTGACAGGCTCACAGTCCGTTCACCTCCAGCAGCGCCTTCATGCGGCGTACGGCCAGCTCCTGGTCGGTCAGCAGCCCCGCCTGGTCGGCCAGGCGGAACACCTCCGACAGGTGGAGCAGCGAGCGCGCCGACTGGGCGCCGTTCACCATGGCGAACGCGTCCTGGTGACCGTTCAGCCAGGCCAGGAAGACGATGCCGGTCTTGTAGTGGTACGTGGGCGTCTCGAAGATCTTCCTGGACAGCGGGACGGTGGGGGCCAGGATCTCGTCGTACGAGGCCAGCAGCCGGTCGCGGCCCGCGTCGTCAGGGGCGGCCGCGGCCGCGTCGAGGGACTGCAGCGCGGCCGCCGCCGCCGGGGCGATGGCGTCGAAGATGCCCAGCAGCGCGTGGGAGCCGGACCTGATCAGCGACGGGTAGTTGAAGTCGTCGCCGGTGTACAGCCTGACGCCGCCGGGCAGCGCGGCGCGCAACCCCACCTCGTGCTCCTCGTCCAGCAGCGACACCTTCACGCCGTCCACCATGGGCGCGTGCGCGTGGACGAGTTCGAGGAACGACGCGGTGGCCGCCGCCACGTCGCGTGAGCCCCAGTAGCCGGCCAGCTGCGGATCGAACATCTCGCCCAGCCAGTGCAGGATCACCGGCCGGTCCGCCAGGCCGAACAGCTTGCCGTACACCTGGTGGTAGTCGTGGGGGCCGCTCGCGGCGCGGGCGAGCTGCCGGGAGGCCATGATGATCACACCGGCACCGGCGGACTGCACGGTCTCGATCTGCTCGGCGTACGCGGCCGTGATCGTGCCGAGGTCGGTGGCCTGGGGCGCGTGGTCGGTGCCCGCGCCGCAGGAGATCAGCGTCGCGGGGTCGCCGACGGTGCGCGCCTCGGCGGCGCTGCGGCGGATGAGCTCCTTGGTGGCCGCCCAGTCCAGGCCCATGTTGCGCTGCGCGGTGTCCATGGCGTCCGCGACGCGCATTCCGTACGACCACAGGTGGTGGCGGAAGCGGAGGGTGGCCTCCCAGTCGACGGCGGCGGGGGAGCCGGGCGTGTTGTCGCCCAGCGGGTCGGCCGCCACGTGCGCGGCGGCGTACACGACGCGGCTGGTGGCCGGGGCGTCCGGCGCCGGCCAGGACGTGCGCTCGTTCAGGGTGTACGCCCCGATGCCGGGCAGGTCGATCCTCACAGTTGCGGCACCTCGATCCTGCGGCCCTCGGCGTTGGAACGCATGCCCAGCTCGGCGAGCTGCACGCCACGGGCGCCCGAGGCGAAGTCGTTGGGGAAGGGCGCGTCCTCCGCCACGTGCCGGACGAACGCCTCCCACTGGACCTTGAACCCGTTGTCGAACTCGGCGTTGTCCGGCACCTCCTGCCAGCCGTCGCGGAAGCGGGCCGTGGCCGGCAGGTCGGGGTTCCAGACGGGTTTGGGGGTGGCCGAGCGGTGCTGCGCGCGGCAGTTGCGCAGGCCCGCCACGGCGCTGCCGTGCGTGCCGTCCACCTGGAACTCGACCAGCTCGTCCCGGTTCACCCGGACCGCCCATGAGGAGTTGATCTGCGCGATGACGCCGCCTGCAAGCTCGAAGATCCCGTACGCGGCGTCGTCGGCGGTGGCCTGGTACGTGGCGCCCTGCTCGTCCACGCGGGCGGGGATGTGCGTCACCGCCCTGGCATAGACCGACTCGACCCGGCCGAACAGGTTCTCCATCACGTAGTGCCAGTGCGGGAACATGTCGAGCACGATGCCGCCGCCTTCCTCGGCCCGGTAGTTCCACGACGGCCGCTGCGCCTCCTGCCAGTCGCCTTCGAACACCCAGTAGCCGAATTCGCCGCGCACCGACAGGATCCGGCCGAAGAAGCCGCCGTCGATCAGCCGCTTCAGCTTGAGCAGGCCCGGCAGGAACAGTTTGTCCTGCACGACGCCGTTCTTGACGCCCTTGGCCGCGGCGGCCTCGGCCAGCGCGAGCGCCTCCTGGGTCGACTCGGCGGTCGGCTTCTCCGCGTAGATGTGCTTGCCCGCCTCGATGGCCTTGAGCACGGACTTGACGCGGGCGCTGGTGACCTGGGCGTCGAAGTAAATGAGGTTGTCGTCGTCGGCGAGGGCCGCATCCAGTTCCGTAGTGAAATCCGAAATGTTGTGTTTAGAAGCAATGTCTGCAAGTTTGTCGGCATTACGGCCGACCAGTACGGGCTTGAGCCTGACCTTTGCGCCGTCCGAGAGCGCGACACCGCCCTGCTCGTTGATGGCCAGAACGGAGCGGACCAAATGCTGGCGATAGCCCATTCGTCCGGTGACGCCGTTCATCACGACGCCTATGGTGCGCACGCTCATGAGGATCCCTTCAGGGCAAACGGATGGAAAGCGCTTTCCCGAACCGTACGGCTGTGCGGCCCGAGGCGTCAAGGGGCGCGGGCCCTCAGGAGGCCCGGACGCCCGCCGGCGGCCCCGCTCGGAGCCGCCCGTGCTCAGCGCTCGCCGCGCGGCTCCAGCCGGGCCAGCGCCTTGGCGATGGGGTGGGCGGCGAGTGAGAGCTGCCACTCGCGCGCCCCGAGCTCTCGCAGCCGCGCGGTCACGCTCTCGTCGGTGATCTCGGCCGGCGGTTCCCAGGTCAGCCTGCGGACGGCGTCGGGCTGAAGCAGGTTCTCCGTCGGCATGTGGAGCTCGTCGGCCAGCGTGGAAACCACCGCCCGCGCCGCCGCCAGCCGCTTGGCGGCGGCCGGATCGCGATCGGCCCACCGGTTGGGCGGCGGCGGCCCGTCGCCCGGCGTGCTGGGCTGGGGAAGCTGGCTGTCGGGCAACGTGCGGGCCCTGGCCACCGCGGCGAGCCAGTCGCTCATGTGCCGTCGCGCACTTCTCCCGGTGAATGCCGAAATTTCGGTCAATGCCTTCTTCGTACGGGGTCCTTCGAGCGCCGCCGTGACGATCGCAGCGTCGGGCAGCACCCTGCCGGGCGCAAGGTCGGCCTCGCGGGCGATGCGATCGCGCATGGTCCACAACTCGCGCACGATGGCCAGCGCGCGTACGTTGCGTACCTTGTGGATGCCCGAGGTGCGGCGCCACGGGTCGGACCGCGGCACCGGCGGCGGGGTGTTGAGCACGGCGGCGAACTCCTCGCGCGCCCACTCCAGCTTCCCGCTCTCCGCCAGCTGCTCGTGGAGCACGTCGCGGAGCTCGACCAGCACCTCCACGTCGAGCGCCGCGTAACGCAGCCAGTCTTCGGGCAACGGCCTGGTGGACCAGTCGGCCGCCGAATGGCCCTTCTCCAGCCGCAGCCCGAGCACGGTCTCGACCATCGTGCCGAGCCCCACGCGCTCGTAGCCGAGCAGCCGCCCGGCCAGCTCGGTGTCGAACATCTCCCGCGGCCTGAACCCCAGCTCCATGAGGCACGGCAGGTCCTGGGAGGCGGCGTGCAACACGATCTCCGCGTCGGCCACGGCCCGATCGAGCGCGGACAGGTCCGGGCAGCCGACCGGGTCGATCAGCGCGGTGCCGGCGCCGGCCCTGCGCAGTTGCACCAGGTAGGCGCGGTTGCCGTAGCGGTAGCCCGAGGCACGCTCGGCGTCGACGGCGACGGGGCCGTCTCCCGCGGCGAACCGCTCCACGACCGTGGCCAGCCCGGCCGCGTCCGCGACGACCGGCGGGATGCCTTCGCGGGGTTCGAGCAGCGGCTCGACTGTGCGTTCTTCTGTCATTCGACCTTTTCCGTGGCTACTCCGACCCACAGCCGGAGAGGAAGCGCATTCCAGCGTAGCGAGGCGGGGAAACGTGGTGCGTGCCCGGTCGGGCCGGCGTCGGAGCGCGCCTCATGTCTGGTCGTCATGTCGGCGGGGCAGCGCGGCCACGTCGGGCGGGAGCGGTGGCATTCCCGCAGCCAGGCACATCAGGTCGCACCAGGCGGCGACATGGCCGGAGAGGTCCTCCTGCGCCGGCGACCACGAGGCCCGCAGCTCCAGCTCGGTCGTGACCGGGTCGTCGGCCTTGTTGCCGAACCCCTCGGACACGGCTCGCGTCACCGTGCCGCCGGCGGCGGAGTAGCCGGCCTGGTAGGCGTCGAGCGCCTCGGTCAGCCAGCTCCAGACGACGGGGCCGAGCAGCGGGTCGGAGGTGATCTCCGGCTCCATGTCGGCCCTGACGTAGGCGACCAGGCGGAACGGGCCCTCCCAGCCGCGCTGGCCGTCGGGGTCGTAGAGCAGGATCAGTCGGCCCACGGCGAGCTCGTCGTCGTCGCGGTAGACCGAGGCGCCGATGGCGGCGGAGTAGGGGGCCAGCCGCTGCGGCGCGGGCAGGTCCTCGAGCTCGATCTCCGGCCGGACCTCGCACAGCCGCAGACTCTCCGCCGCGCGCGTGAACTCGGCGGGGGGCGGTGGTTGGTCACCGAGTGTCATAGCCGAAGCGTAGGTCGAAGACGGGCGGAAGGGGACCACGGGGGTGCTCATCTTTAGTGATCAAGCCGCTGCCGTAACAGGCTGGCGAACGGGCCGGGTGGACTCGGCGGAGCCGAGCAGGATCGCGTGGCCGCACCCGGCGCAGGCCCACTCGGGGCACTCGCCCTGCTCGTGCCCGTCGGCACACGGTGGCTGCTCGAACGGGCGCACACCGGCACAGGACGGGCAACACTCACTGCGGCGCTCTGGGAAACTCCACAACGCGGGCATCGCACGAGTCATCGAAGCGGGGCCTTTCTTCGGGTTGTGGCTCCGACGTTGGCACGAGCCGCTCACATTTCCCCGCAACGCGCTCGGCGTGTCCTGAAAGTGGTCGCTGAATCGATGCCGCGCGGTTGCTTGGCGAACATTTGGCTCAGTCGAGACCGGCTCTCTGGGTGGGCATGGGGTGTGTTCGACCCGAGTGGGATGCCGCGCCGAGCGGACCGGTAAACCTTCATCTGGCTATCTGATCATGATTTGCTAGGTCCAATGGATGTTTTTCCGACACGGTCGCTTCGTGTCGTGTCGTGGAATCCGTCACCCGGCACAGAACCACTCCGTACGCCGCCTCACGCCGTACGCCCTCCTGCCGGCCGGACCGGTGCCCCGTCGTGGCACGCTTGGGGGGTGAACCTCGCCGACTCAGCGTTCCTGCGTGCCTGCCGCCGTCAGCCCGTCCCGCACACACCGGTCTGGTACATGCGCCAGGCCGGGCGCTCGCTGCCGGAATATCTCAAGGTCCGCGAGGGCGTGCCCATGCTCACCGCGTGCGCGACGCCCGAGCTGATCGTCGAGATCACCATGCAGCCGGTCCGCCGCTACGGCGTGGACGCGGCCATCTTCTTCAGCGACATCGTCGTCCCCCTCAAGGCCATCGGCATCGACCTCGACATCAAGCCGGGCGTCGGTCCCGTCGTGGCCGACCCCGTCCGCGACGCCAAGGACCTCGACGCGCTGCGCCCGCTGGAGCCCGGCGACGTGCCCTACGTCACCGAGGCCGTCCAGGCGCTCACCGGAGAACTGGGCGGCACGCCGCTGATCGGCTTCGCCGGCGCGCCCTTCACCCTCGGCTCCTACCTGATCGAGGGCGGCCCGTCGAAGAACCACGACAAGACCAAGGCCATGATGTACGGCGCGCCCGAGTTGTGGCACGCCCTCATGGAGCGCCTGTCCGTCATCGTCCTGGAACACCTGCGCATCCAGATCGCGGCGGGCGCCTCGGCCGTGCAGCTCTTCGACTCCTGGGTGGGGGCGGTGGCGCCGGACGACTACCGCGAGTTCGTCCTGCCGCACACCCGGCGCATTCTCGAAGGCGTCCAGGACGTGCCCCGCATCCACTTCGGCGTGGGCACCGGCGAGCTGCTGGGCGTGCTGGGCGAGGCGGGGGCCGACGTGGTGGGGGTCGACTGGCGGGTGCCGCTCGACGAGGCCGCCCGCCGGGTCGGGCCCGGCAGGGCGCTGCAGGGCAACCTCGACCCCGCGATCCTGCTCGCGCCGTGGGACGTCGTCGAACGCAAGGCCCGCGACGTGCTGCGGCGCGGGCGCGCGGCGGAGGGGCACGTGTTCAACCTCGGGCACGGCGTCCTGCCCTCGACCGACCCCCACCAGCTCAGACGCCTCACCGACCTCGTCCACGAATCCGGCGCGGCCTGACCCGCCCCACCCCACAGCTGACAAGCCGGCGGCTGTTCAGGCGGCCGTGGGGTCCGGGCCGCCGGGTTTCGGGCCCGGGGAGGGGACACGACGTGGGTACGCGCGGCGCGGTCACGGCGTACCAGATAGACCACCAGGAGGACGAGCGGAAGCGGGGCGACCACCCACGGCAGCACCGGTCACGCCGGAGACGACGCCGTCACCGTCCGCCTGCGAGCCGGACCGCTCGGTGGACTGCTCTGGGGACCGGCGGGCGTCGTGCTGCTCGGGCCGGGCCTGGGCGGAGCCCATGGCCGGGGCGTCACTCCCCGATTCGCTGTGTTGTCCCCCTACCCGGGCGGGTGGGCGGTGCCGTCAGGCGGTAGCGTCGGGAGGCGTGGAAGGGAACAGGACGCACGTGGTCGTGGTCGGTGGCGGGATCTCCGGTCTGGCCGCCGCCTGGCACCTCCGCCAGGGCGCCGGCGAGCAAGTGAAGGTGACGGTCCTCGAGGGTTCGCCGCGCATCGGCGGCAAGCTGTACGCCTCGGAGGTCGCCGGGGTCAGCGTCGACGCGGGAGCGGAGGCCATGCTGGCCCGCCGGCCCGAGGGCGCCGAGCTGGCCAGGGCGGTCGGGCTCGGTGAGGAGCTGGTGTTCCCCGGCACGACGCGCTCGGCCGTCTACACCAGGGGCACGCTGCGTCACCTGCCGAAGGGCCAGGTCATGGGCGTGCCGTCGGACCTGGCCGAGCTGGCGAGGTCCGGCATCGTCTCGCCCGGCGGGCTGCTGCGCGTGCCGCTCGACCAACTCCTGCCGCCCACCCTGGTGCGCACCGACGTGTCGGTGGCCGCCTACATCCGGGCCAGGATGGGTTCGGAGGTGGTGGAGCGGCTGGTGGAGCCGCTGCTCGGAGGCGTGTACGCGGGCCGTTCCGACATGTTGTCGCTGGAGGCCACGATGCCGCGCGTGGCGGCCGTGGCACGTTCTGAGCGCTCGCTGTTGTCCGCGGCCCGGCAGCTCGTCGAGGACGCGCCGAAGGACGCGGGGCCCGTCTTCACCTCGCTCAAGAACGGCGTCGGCGGCCTGCCCGAGGCGGTCGCGAAGGCGTCCGGCGCCGACGTCAGGACCGGTGTGACCGCCCGCGAACTGCACAGGACGGAGCACGGCTGGCGGCTCGTGACGGGCCCCGTGCCAAGGCCCGAGGCCATCGAGGCGGACGCGGTGATCGTGGCCGTGCCGGGGCCCGCGGCGAGCCGGCTGCTCGGGCACGAGGCGCCCAAGGCGGCGAACGAGCTGGCCAGGATCGACTACGCCAGCATGGCCGTCGTCACGCTCGCCTACCCGGTCGACGCCTTCCCCGAGCCGCCCGCCGTCAGCGGCTACCTGGTGCCGCCCGTGGAGGGCCGGCCGGTCAAGGCGGTCACGTTCAGCTCGGTGAAGTGGCCCCACCTGGCGAGAGACCTGGTGATCCTGCGCTGCTCGATCGGCAGGATCGGCGAGGAGCACCTGCTCCAGCGCGAGGACACCGAGCTGGTGTCGCTGGCCATGGCCGAGATGGGCGACGTGATGGGCGTGCGCGGGCTGCCCGTGGACAGCCGGGTGACGCGCTGGGGAGGCGCGCTGCCGCAGTACAACGTGGGCCACCTCGACCGGGTGGCCAGGGTGCGCTCGGCGGTGGCCGTGCAGCCCGGGCTGGCCGTGTGCGGCGCGGCCTACGACGGCATCGGCGTCCCGGCGTGCGTCGGCGCCGCGCGTACGGCGGCCGCCCAGATTCTGGACCACCTGTCACTGCGAGGAGAATGAGGACCATGACAGAGGGCGCCGCGCGGCTCAAGGCCCGCGATCTCAACCAGGTGATCCGTTACACGATGTGGTCGGTCTTCCAGGCGACCGGGCCGTGCCCGAGCGACCGCGACGGCCTCGCGCGCGAGGTCACCGAGCTGCTCGACCAGGCGGCCGGGAAGGACGTCGTGACCAGGGGGGTCTACGACGTGTCGGGTTTCCGGGCCGACGCCGACTACATGTTCTGGTGGCACGCGCCCACGCCCGAGGACCTCCAGGACGTCTACGCCGGGTTCCGCCGCACCGCGCTCGGCCGGCACAGCAGGCCGGTCTGGTCGGCGATGGCGCTGCACCGGCCGGCCGAGTTCAACAAGTCGCACATCCCGGCCTTCCTCGCCGAGGAGGAGCCGCGGGCCTACGTGAGCGTCTACCCGTTCGTCCGCTCGTACGAGTGGTATCTCCTGGAGGACTCCGAGCGGCGGGCGATGCTGGCCGAGCACGGCAGGATGGCGCGCGACTATCCCGACGTGCGGGCCAACACGGTGGCGTGCTTCTCGCTCAACGACTACGAGTGGATGCTGGCGTTCGAGGCCGACGAACTGCACAGGATCGTCGACCTGATGCGCACGTTGCGCGGCGCGAAGGCCCGCAGGCACACCCGGGTGGAGATCCCGTTCTACACCGGGGCCCGCAAGCCGGTGCAGGAGCTCGTCGCCGCCCTTCCCTGAACGCGCCCGCCGGAAAAGATCAAGACCCGAGTCGGCGATCCACCTGTTTTGCACGGGCCGCCTTGTCACAATCAGGGAAAACCCCAGTTCGTCGGGCGTGCGCGGGGCCGGTACGTCCCATCGGCGGATCCGTGCGGGTCCGGGCAGGGAGGCGGGGTGGACGAGTCGGGCAGGTCCGGCCGGCGGCGCGCGGCCGGCCGTCACGCGGCGGCGCACGCCCGGAGCCGACACGCTTGGAGTCGACCCGGGCACCGGGCGGTCCGCAGGCGCGGACTGCGCCACCGGCGCCGCACCCACAGGCGCGGGCTGCTGGCGGGCGCGATCACGCTGGGGGCCGCCGCGCTGCTCGCTGTCAACCAGGCCTTCGGCGGCGCGCTGACCGCCATTTCCGCCGGGCCGTCCACCGCCGCGGACGGCCCCACGCCACCATCCACGCGGACGACCGTGGAACGGGGAAGCGGCTCGTCGCCCGGCCGGTCCGGCGCGGGGGCGAGCGCGACCGCGGAGGCCGGCGCGCGGGTCACCTCACGTGAGGTACGCACGCCCGCGCGGCCCAGGGCCACCGGCGCCGCCGGTCGCGAAGCGGGAGCCGCGAGCCCGGAGGCTGCCGAGCCGGGGCTGGTGGCGGGCACGGGCGACCCTGACGTGGCGGGCGCCGACGTGGCGGGCGACCCGGAGACGGGTGACACCGCGGGGCACCGCGCCGACGGGCCGTCGCGGCACACGGACCGCGAGGCGGCGGAGTTCTTCCGTACGCGTTGGGGCGCGGACGACAAGGCGCTGAAGCGGCTCAAGGACATCCGCATGGTCGGCGGATATTTGCGGATCTACACGGATCTGCCGGAGTCGGCGGGGAACTCCGCCACCGCCCTTACGCTCTGCGAGCGCGGCCTCGCCTACCTGCGCGCCCGGGGGGTGGACCGCCCCGTGGTGTTCGTGCAGGCGGAGTTCGGGGAGAACGGCAACCCGGTGCTGGCCAACATCCTGGGACCCTCCGACACCAGCTGCCGGATCACCTATCCGGCCCCGGGCTGAGCGGGCGCCGGGCTAGCGGACCCGCACCCGGGTCTTGGCGCACCGTTCGCACCGCTGCGTCACCACGCGTCCGATGGTCTCGATCGTCACCCAGCGGTGGCGAAGATGGACAAGACGCACACGATTCTCCTACCCCGTGGAGGCGATCGGCACGCACTGTCGTGATCCGATCACCCCTTGGGTACAAGGGTAAGGGAGATCGAGTTGATGCAGTACCGGTCATCTGTCGGCGTCGCATAACCCTCGCCGTGGAACACATGCCCCAGATGCGAGTCACATTGGGCGCAGCGTACCTCCGTACGCACCATCCCGAGGCTGCGGTCCTCGATGAGCTTCACCGCATCCGAGTCGGACGGCTCGAAGAAGCTCGGCCAGCCACAGTGCGACTCGAACTTGGTGTCGGACCGGAAGAGCTCCGCACCGCAGGCGCGGCACGAATAGACCCCTTCGGTCTTGGTGTCGACGTATTCCCCCGTGAACGGGCGCTCGGTCCCGGCCTCCCTGAGGACCTGGTACTCCTCGGGTGACAACTGTGCCCGCCACTCGGCCTCGCTCTTGACGACCTTGTCCATGTCTCCAGAGTACGACTTCCGGCAAAAAGAGATCTCCGCCGGGGAAGCATCCATTCTGGTGCGAATTCGCGTCTTTGTCGGCAAGGGGGTGTTCATCGCCTCCTGCCAAGGGGTGAGATCGTCCGCGGATCCCGCCGAGCGGCACAGCCCACGCCCGTGCTGGCGCCGCCGGAGGATCGACACGGCCGGCCGGGTGGCGCGCCAGCGCCCGGAACGGCGGCGGACGGTCTGGCGGTCCGTCCCGTCGAGCCCTCGGTCCCGCCACCGAGGAGGCTCCGGGACGGGCCCACCCCGCCTTGTCGGAGGAGGGGAGTAGGTTCTGTGGCATGGCATCGCCGTACATAGAACTCGAGGTGGGGGAGCGGACCGTCAAGGTCACCAACCCAGACAAGGTCTATTTTCCTGGGATCGGCGCCACCAAGCGGGAGCTGGTGGAATATTACGTGAGCGTCGGCGAGGGAGCGCTGAGGGCGCTCCAGGACCGGCCGACCAACCTGAAGCGCCACCCCGACGGCGTGCAGACCGACGCGATCTACCAGAAGCGCATGCCGCCCCGGCATCCCGACTGGCTCCGGTCGGTGACGGTGACCTTCCCGAGCGGGCGCACCGCCCAGTCGCTGCTGGTGACCGAGGTGGCCGCCATCGCCTACTGCGCCAATCTCGGCACCATCGACTTCCACCCGTGGCAGGTGCGCGCCGACGACGTGGAGCACCCCGACGAGCTGCGCATCGACCTCGACCCACAGCCTGGGCTCGAGTTCGACGCGGCGCGCAAGGCGGCCTTCCTCACCCGCGAGGTGCTGGCCGGCCTGGGGATGGACGGGTTCGTCAAGACGTCGGGCAACCGCGGCGCGCACATCGCCGTGCGCATCGAGCCGCGCTGGGACTTCATCCAGGTGCGCCACGCCGGCATCGCCCTGGCCAGGGCCGTGGAGGAGCGCGACCCCGGCCTGGTGACCACGGCGTGGTGGAAGGAGGAGCGCGGCGAGCGGGTCTTCATCGACTACAACCAGAACGCCAGAGACCGTACGGTGGTCAGCGCCTACTCCGTCAGGGCCAAGCCGCACGCGCCCGTCTCGACGCCGCTCACCTGGGACGAGCTGGCCGACGCCGACCCGCGCGACTTCGACCTGCGCACGGTGCCGGCCCGCTTCGCCGAGCTGGGCGACGTGCACGCGGCCGTCGAGGACCGCGCCCACTCCATCGAGCCGCTGCTCGACCTGTTCGCCGAGGACGACCGCGGCGACATGCCCTACCCGCCCAACTACCCGAAGATGCCGGGCGAGCCGATGCGGGTGCAGCCGAGCCGGGCCAGGTCCGGCAAGGAGGAGTAGACGCGGGCGCGTTGTCCGGGGGGCGCGGACGGCGTCCACCGCGTGCAGTCGTGCGGGCGCGTGGCGACGGGTCAGCGCAGGAGCTGGTGCGGGGCCAGCTCGCGCACCTCGCCCCTGCCCAGGTAGACGACCTTGTCCGACAGCCCGGCCCGCTCGATGTGGTGGCGGAAGTCGTCGAGCGGGGACGAGAAGACGGTGTAGTCGTCGTAGTGCACGGGCACTACCGTGTGCGGGTGGATCAGGTCCACCCACGCGGCCCCCTGCTCGCCGTCCATGGTGACCAGCAGCGTGCCGAGCAGCTTCGTGCCGCCCAGGTGCACGACGGCCAGGTCGATGTCGGGGAAGCGGCGCGGGATCGCGTCGAGGCGGCGGTCGAGCAGGGTGTCGCCGCTGATGTGCATGGTCAGCTCCACGCGCTCGTCCTGGTTGCAGAACTCCAGCATCGTGCCGATCACGGGCGGCAGCAGCGCCTCGGCCGGGCCCGGCGCGTGCCTGGCGGGCAGTGCGGTGAGTCGCACCGTGCCGCCGGGGCCGTGCAGCTCGTGCTGCTGCCATTCCTCCAGCCCCACGCTCGCCCGGAAGCCGCCGCGTCGCAGCCGGCCGGCCGCCGCTCTCGTCGTGACGATCGGCGTCGCCCTGTCCAGTCCCCTGCGCGCCACCCGGTCCCAGTGGTCGCCGTGCATGTGGGACAGCACCACCGCGTCGAGCGGCGGCAGCTCCTCGATCGGGACGGCAGGGTCGGAGAGGCGGCGTGAGACCAGGCCGTAGCCCAGGTAGGCGAACTGTCCCCGGTGCAGGAAGTTGGGATCCGTCAGCAGCGTGAAGCCGTTGTAGCGGATCAGCACGGTCGCGTTGCCGATGAACTGCAGGCTGCCCTTCACGGCGGCTCACCCCTGACCTTCGTCCCTGTGCGGCCTTCTCTTCTGCCACCTGAAGACGAGCCCAAACCCTCTGTGTCCGGTCGGTTTCACTTCGATCACATAACTTGACTCAGGATCTAATAGTTCGCAAGGCTCTCTTGTGTATCGGGGGACGTCCAACCGATCTTGGAGCCTTTCCATGGCAAGAGCGCGACGTCTCGTGGCCGGCGCGATGACCGCCTTCGCGGTCGCGGGCGCGAGCCTGGCGATGGGCCTCGGCCCCGCCGCCGCCTCGTCCGACGACCTGGTGCCGGTCGAGCTGCCCACCTGCCTGCTCCCGCTGCCGATCCTGTGCGACGAGGCCCCCGAGGAACCCGCGCCCGAGCCTCGGCCGGGCGATCACGAGCCTGACACCTCCTGGTCGCACGAGCCCGAACCGGGCGGCTCCTGGCCCAGGACGGTGGAATCAGGGGAACCCTGGCGCCCGGCCAGTGAACACGAGCACCGCGTGCCGAAGGGGCATCCGGAGACCGGCGGCGGGGGGCTCGCGTCCGGCGAGCCGGTGTGGCCGTTCGCCCTCGGCGGGACGGCGCTGCTCGCCGGAGCCGGGCTCGCCGGGCTCGCGGTGCGCCGCCGCAAGGGTGTCGCCTAGGGTGGCCGGACCCACGGGGGGCCGGGCGCCGGGACAGCGCACCATCGTGCTGGTGGCGACCGTGGTGTCGCTGGCGGGAGTGCTGCTCATCGGCCTCGGGCTCAGCGGCATCATGACCCCGGAGCCCGCCGCCACCGTACGCCGGGAGCCGCCGGCCCCGTCCGGCGGCGCGCCGTTCAAGGACGTGCCGCTGTCCGACGTGCCGCTGTCCCAGGTGGCCAAGCCCATGCGAGCCGTCCGGCCCACGGCCGTCTACATCCCGTCCATCGGAGTGGCCGCCCCGCTCATCGAGCTGGGCCTCGACGCCGCCGGAGCCATCGAGAACCCGCCGTTCGACCCACCGAACCAGGCCGGCTGGTACCGCTACGGACCCGTCCCCGGCGGGCGCGGCGCGGCAGTGATCACCGGGCACCTCGACACCAGGACCGGCCCCGCCGTCTTCGCGCGCCTCAAGGACGTCAAGCGCGGCGACCAGGTGCAGGTGCTGCGCGCCGACCGTTCGGTGGCCGTCTTCGTCGTCGACAGGGTCGAGCACACCCCGAAGCGCCGCTTCCCCGCGAAGAAGGTCTACGCCAAGCTCCCCTACCCGGGGTTGCGGCTGGTGACCTGCGGCGGCGCGTTCGACCGGCGGGCGCACAGCTATGAGGACAACACGATCGTGTACGCGCACCTGGCGGCGCCGTACCGTCCCGGTAGCTGATCAGGGGGCGGCGCGAGCCCCTCGGTGCACCTCCGTAGGGAGCCGCCGAGCGCCTGGTGTTCCTCGGTCGGCCCGATGCCCGTGCGTACGGATCCAGGCCGGCGAAAACCATTCGCCAACGCCCCTCACGCTCGTTACGCTCGCTCCGTCCGGACAGCGACGTCTGCAGGGCCGTTGTGGCCCAGGAAGTGGAGGGACGAATGCCTGCCATCGCGCCTTGCGCGCCTCGCCACGGCATGGGCGGCTTCCGCCTCTGAGGTCAGCTCCTGACCCGCCGGACCGCCTGCCGTACCAGCCGCGTGCCCGCGAGGCTCGCTCGGCGCACCCTTGCTGCTCTTTCATGATCCGTTCGGCAAGGAGTACCCAGGTTGTCCATCCACCGTTCCATCACCACCACTGAGACGTTCCCGTGCGTGCGCTGCGGGCTGACCGTGACCGCGAGCGCGCCCGACGGCACCCGCCGCAACCACTGCCCGAGCTGCCTGCACTCGCAGCACGTGCTCGACCACGTGGACGGCGGCCCGTCGGAGTGCGGGTCGCGGATGGTCCCCATCTCGATCGCCGTCCTGCGTACGGGGGAGTGGATGCTCATCCACCGCTGCACCCGCTGCGGCGAGCTGACGTCCAACCCCATCTGCGGGGACGACAACCAGCTCATTCTCATGCGCATGGCCGTACGCCCGCTGGCGCAGCCGCCGTTCCCGCTCGAAGCGTTCGGCGACCTGTGATGCCGCGCAGGAAAGCGGAGCGGGTACGCCCGCAACGGCGCAAGGCACACCATCAGGCCCGGGGCGACGCGTTCCGCTGCGTCGGGTGCCGCCTTGACGTGCCGATGACCGCCCCGGGCACCGCGCACCGCAACCACTGCCCGCACTGCCTGACGAGCCTGCACGTCGACCACCGGATCCCCGGAGACAGGCGGGCCGCCTGCCGGGGCCGGATGGCGGCGCTCAGCGTCAGCGTGCGGCAGGACGGTGAGTGGCTGATCATCCATCTCTGCCGGTCCTGCGGTGAGCTGAGCGCCAACCGCATCGCGGGTGACGACAACGCGCTGGCGCTGCTGCGCATCGCCATCCGCCCGCTGTACGACACCCGCCTGCCGGTCAGCGCCCTGCTGGCCCTCTGACGGGTCGCGATCAGGGCCTCCGTACACCACTCGTGCGGAGGCCCTGCGTGCGCTCGGCCGGAGTGGGTAGAGGCCGGGCGTGGAGGTGCTGAGCAGCCGGATCCTGCTGCGGCCGACCGAGTTCGACCGCAGCCGCCGTTTCTACGCCGAGACGCTCGGCCTGGCCGTCTACCGCGAGTTCGGCCCGCCCGACCATCCGGGGGTCGTGTTCTTCCTCGGCCAGGGGTTCCTGGAGCTCTCCGGCGGCGCGGGCGACGGCGCGGGCGCGGGGGCTTCGCTCTGGTTGCAGGTGCGTGACGTCGCCGTCGAGCAGGAGCGGCTGCGGCAGGCGGGGGTGGACGTCCTGCGCGAGGCGCGCACCGAGCCGTGGGGGCTCATCGAGGCGTGGGTCGCCGACCCCGACGGCCACCGCATCGTGCTGGTGCAGGTGCCGCCCGGCCATCCGCTGCGCCGCGACCCGCGCTGACCGAACCGGTCGCCGAACTCAGTCGCCGAACTCCAGGTGCAGGGCCTGGGAGAAGTCGGCGACGGCCTCCTCATGGCGGTCCAGTTCCTGGAGGATCTCCCCGCGCACGCGGTACGCCCAGATGTAGCCGGCGTCCAGCTCGATCGCCCGGTCCAGGTCCTCGAGCGCCGCCTCGTCGTTGCCCATCTCGCTCAGCACCGCGCCGCGGCTGCCGTAGGCGCGGTCGTTGCCCGGGTCCAGTTCGAGCGCGCGGTTCAGGTCGGCCAGCGCCTCGTCATACTGGTCGGTCATGCGGTACGCCTCGCCCCTCCTGCTCAGCGCCCGTACGTAGGCGGGGTCGGCCTCCAGCGCCTTCGTGTAGTCGTCGATGGCCTCGGTGTACAGCTGCATGCGCTGGTAGAGGTCGCCGCGGGCCACCCACGAGTACGCCAGGTCCTCGTCCAAGGAGATGATCTTGGCGTGCTCGGCCAGCGCCTCGTCGAGCCGGTCCAGGTCCACCAGGACGTCCGCCTTCGCCTCCAGGATCCACAACGAGTCGGGGGTGAGGGTCAGCGCGTGCTCGAAGTCGGCCATGGCCTCGTCGAGGCGGGCGAGCGCCGCGTAGGTCTGGCCGCGCGAGCCCAGGGCGTACGCGCTGTCCGGTTCGAGCTTCAGCGCCTCGTCGAAGTCCTCCAGCGCGGCCTCGTACCGTTCGGTGACGCGGTGACTCTCGCCGCGCAGCCGCCACGCGCGCGCGTTGTCCGGCACCAGCGCGATCGACTCCGTCAGGTCCGCGATCGCGGCGTCGTGCCGCGACAGTGCGATGTACGACTCCGCGCGGCTGCGCAGCACCGCCGCGCGCGACTGCGCCGCCGCCTCCGACAGCCTGGACTGTTCCTTGATCCCCTCGCTCATGGGAGGTAAATCTATCCAACTAGATCTGGATAATGGCCGCCTTCTCGCGGGTGAACTCGAGCACCGCGTCGTGGCCGTACCCGCTGTCCTTCACGCCGCCGAACGGGAGCCCCGGAGGCATCTGGCGGAAGGTGTTCACCCAGACGGTGCCGCTGCGCAGATCGCGGACGAAGCGGTGGGCGCGGCCCAGGTCGCGGGTCCACACGCCGGCCGCCAGCCCGTACGGTGAGTCGTTCGCGATGGCCAGCGCCTCCTCGTCGGAACCGAACGGGATGGCCACCGCCACCGGCCCGAAGACCTCCTCCTGGCAGACACGCAGCGAGTTGTCCGTGGTGGTGTAGAGGGTGGGCTCGACCCAGTAGCCGCCGGGCAGCCCGGGCACCACGTCGGCGCCCGTCCGGCCGCCGAAGACGAGCTCGGCGCCTTCCTTCGCGGCCAGTTCGAGGTACGACGTCACGCGCTCGTACTGGCCGGCGGAGACGATCGGCCCCATCGTGGTCCGCAGGTCGAGCGGGTCGTCCAGGACGAGGTCCGCGCAGATGTGCTGGATGCGGCCGAGCATCTCGTCCCAGATCGAGTGGTGGACGAGGATGCGCGAGCCGGCCACGCACACCTGGCCGGCGTTGCCGGTGTACACCGAGTCGACCGTCACGCCCTTCGCCGCCGCGTCCAGGTCGGCGTCGGGGAAGACGATGTTGGGCGACTTGCCGCCCAGCTCGAACGTCAGCGGCTTCAGCGAGTCGGCCGATGCCCGCGTGATCGCCTGGCCGGTGGCCGTCGAGCCGGTGAGGCTGACCTTGCCGACGCCGCGGTGGCGTACCAGGGCGTCGCCGACGTCCTCGCCGAGGCCGCTGACGATGTTCAGCACGCCGGGCGGGAACACGTCCGCCAGCAGCTCGCCGAGCCGCAGCACGGACGCGGCGGCCTGCTCGGCGGGTTTGACGATCACCGTGTTGCCGGCCGCCAGCGCGTACGCGGCCTTGGCCGAGAAGGTCGAGATGGGGGAGTTCCACGGGATGATGCAGACCACCACGCCGTACGGCTCCCGCCGGGTCAGCCCGAGCGTGTCGGGGCCGAGGATGACGGTGTCGCCCTTGACCGCGTCGAGGCACTGCCCGGCGGCGAGCTGCCACAGGTACGCCATGCCCGGCAGGTCCCGTTTGAGCGTGTCGCGCAGGATCCTGCCGTTGTCGCGGGTCTCCAGCCGGGCCAGTTCCTCGGCGTGACGGCCGAACACCTCGGAGACCTTGCGCAGGACGCGCGCCCTGGCCGCCGCGGGTCGGCCGGACCAGGAGGGGAACGCCTGCGTGGCCGTGGTCACGGCGGCCTGCGCCTCGGCGGCGCCGCCGGCCGGGACGCGGGCCCAGACCTCGCCGGTGGCCGGGTTCACCGAGTCGATCGTCCGGGTGGCGGCCACCAGCTCGCCGCCGATGAGGTTACGGAAGTCAGCCACGAGCCCAAGCATATGCTTGCTTGGATACGGGGGCCAGCGCATCGGACGGAAGGTACGTACGCCAAAGATCCCGTAAAGCGCGCGAAACTGGATGCATTACGTCGTCTCTGTGAGGGCAGAACGCCCGCAGGGTGGTGGAGATGACGAAAAGATTGCTGGGCCGGCTGATGTACGGCAAGCGCTACAACCGCGTTCCCTGGGGGCAGCGCGTCTACGTCCGGCCCGGGGAACGGCTGATCAGAGAGGCGCAGTGGAAGCGGCTGATCAGAAGCGCGCCCGTCATGGCGCTGGCCGACTACGAGCGCAGCAGGCCCCTGGGCGAGATCGAGGAGTTCCTGAGCTGCATGATGTGCGGGGAGTCTCGCCAGCAGCCGCTTTTCGAGCCCACCGGCGGCAACGGCTGGCGCTACCACGTCGTACGCTGCCCCTCCTGCGGCTTCCTCTACCGCAACCCGAACGTGCGCCCCGAACGCCTCGGCGACCTGTACGCCACCGGCTACAACTCCTTCCTGACCGGCAAGTACGCCGCCAATCGGCAACGCCGCTACGACCTGACCATGAAGGCGTTCTCGCCGGTCTTCGACGAGGGCAAGGAACGCCGGCTGCTCGACTTCGGCTCGGGTGTCGGCCTTTTCCTGGAACTGGCCGAGCAGCGCGGGTTCGAGTCCTTCGGGGTGGACCTGTCACCCGAGTCCGTCGCCCAGGCGAACGAACGGCTGAGCAAGGCCAGGACCTTCCACGGCGCGCCCGAGGACGTACCGGAGATCGCCGCCGGCGGGTTCGACGTGATCACGCTATGGTCGGTGCTCGCCCACCTGCCCAGGCCGCTGGACGATTTCGCGAAGTTCCGCAGCCTGCTCGCGCCCGGTGGGGTGCTGCTCATCCTGACGGTGAACGCGCGGTCACTGCTGCTCAAGGCGTATGGGAGCGAGTGGAGCGGCTTCACCAAGAACCACCTGATGTTCTACTCGTCCGAGACCGTGCCCACGCTGCTGCGCCGCACCGGCTTCGCGGGAGTGGCCTTCGCCCCGCACTACGGTGACACGATCGAGGCGGGCACCACCGCCCTGCCGGAGGACCTGCGCCGCAGACTGCGCCGCAACGTGGAGCTCAGCGACGGGGGCAACATGATGCGCGTGCTGGCCTTCGCCGACGAGGAGGCGATCGGCCGCTGGGGCGGCGGCCCGCTCACGGTCCACCGGTTCGACACCTGACCGCCCCGCCGAGCAGCCACCGCTGAACCCCGGCCCGGACGCGCGCCCGGTCGCGATCCGCTCAGATCACCGGTACGCCCAGGTCGGCCGCGGGCCCGCCGTCCGGACGCTTCAGCTCGGGGTCGAGCTGCTCGATCAGCCGCTGCACCAGAGCCGCCCGGCGCACCCGCTCGCGGCCCAGGTCCTTCGGGATCACGCCGAGGTGCCCACCCGACGGGTAGATGTTCGGGGCGTTGCGCAGCCCCATCTTGAGGTAGACGGGGGCCGCGGCGCGGATGATCTCGACCGCCTCGTAGAAGCGTACGAACCCGCCCTGGTCGTCGGGCACCTCCAGGTAGAGGTCGATCGGCAGCCTGGTGGCGGCCCTGACCTCGGCCAGGTGGGGCACGGTCAGGTCGGTGCCGACGTTGACCGTGGTCGCGCCCAGCCGCTCGTAGACCGCCGCGGTGGGCGCGTTCGTGAGCGGCATCAGCACGGACGTCTTCAGCACCAGACCGGCCGGCAACGTGCCGTCCTCCTTGAGCCGCCGCAGCACGTCCAGGACGCCGAGGTCGCCGACGAGCAGGCTGCGGATGCCCAGCGAGCAGGCCCGCAGGGCGTCGGCCACGCACGCCGCCACCATGGTGTTCCCGCGCGCCGCCGCGGCCACGGCCTGCGTCAGCTTGGCCTGCCCGCCCGTGTCCCAGGCAGCCCGCGGACCGAGGAACAGGTTCACCTCGATGCCGCGTTCGGCGCCGATGCGCGCCATCTGCGTGATCTCGGCATCGGTCAGCATCATCACGCCGCTGCCCTGCGACGTCCTGGCGACCGGCACGTTCAGCCTGTCGGCCTCGGCGACCACCGCCTCCAGCACCTCGGGCCCCTCAACGCTGGGAATCTCGAACCGGTAAGGTGGGCCGTCCGCGAACCGGGACACCGAAGGAACGGCGGCCTGCGCCACCGGATGCCCGAGCCGGGCCATCAGCGCGTGCAGGTCGGCAAGGCTGGTCATCGAGGTCTCCTTCCGCGTGGCTGCGCGCCGGCCGGCGCCGCCCTGGTCGTCACACGCCCAGCGGCGCGGAGGCGGGTCGTGCCGCAGATCACTGCCACCGTAGCTCACCCACCGGCCGAGCAGCGGGAGCCTCCCACAACCCGGCCCTGCCTCCAGGACGGGTCGTCCGGCCCTGCCTCCGCGATGGATCGTCCGGCCCTGCCTCTAGGATCGGAGGCATGCTGCTGGCCCCTGGAGTGCATGTCGCCATCACCGATCGGCACGGAGGGGTCAGCGCCCCGCCCTACGGTTCGCGCAATCTCGGTGGGATGGTCGGCGACGACCCGGCGGCCGTGCGGGCCAACCGCGCGGCCCTGGCGGCCGAGCTGCAGGTGCGCGCCGTGGTCTACATGCGCCAGGTTCACAGCGCCGACGTCGCCTTCGTGAGCGAGCCGTTCGGCGACGAGCCGCCGGCGCTCGACGGCGTGTTCACCACCGAGCCTGGGCTGGCGCTGGCCTCGCTCGGGGCCGACTGCCCGGCGGTGCTGCTGGCCGACCCCACGGCGCGTATGGTCGGCGCCGCGCATTCGGGCCGTCCGGGCACCGAAGCGGGCATCGCGACCGCCCTGGTGGAGGCGATGACCGGCAAGGGCGCCGACCCGGGGCGGATGGTCGCCCTGATCGGGCCCGGGGCCTGCGGCCGCTGCTACGAAGTGCCGGCCGACCTGCGTGAGCGGGTGGCGGCCAGGATGCCGCAGACCTGGTCGACGACGTCGTGGCAGACGCCCGCGCTCGACCTGCGTGCGGGGATCGAGGCCCAGCTGCGGGCGGCGGGGCTGTCGGACGTGCGCCATGACGCGCGCTGCACGATCGAGTCGGAGGAGCTCTACTCCCACCGCCGGGAACAGCCGGGAGGCAGGTTCGCCGGGCTCATCTGGCTGGCCTAGCGCCGGCGTCGGCGTGAGCGATCAGTGCCTCAAGACCTGCGGCGGCATGGCCCCACAGCCGCGCTAGCCCTTGCCCCGGGAGCCGTTGAAGATGGCGTTCACGATGATGATGCCGAGCCAGATCGGGATCAGGTAGGACCCGCCGGCTCCGGCCAGCACGAGCACCAGAGTGATCACCGTGCCCAGGCTGAGGGAGACGATGGCCAGGGCCAGTCGTTGTGCGTCATTGGGGCCGGAACGGGCCGCCTGCCGGCCCTGCGGCGACGCGGCCAGGCGCTCGTCCACCCGCCGGTCGATCTCCTGGCCCATCTTGTCGAGGAAGGACTCCACGACGGCGTCTTCGAAGTCGGGCCCGAGATCGCGGCGGGCGGACATGGCTGCCTTCAGCTCATCGCCAGTACTCATGTATCGAGATATAACGGGATATTCGGTTAGCGGGCAAGGATGTCGTCGAGGTTGTAACTAACTGGACGCTCAAGCTGCTCGTACGTGCACGATTCGGGCGTGCGATCGGGTCGCCACCGCCGCCACTGCGCGGTGTGCCGGAACCGGTCACCCTCCATCTGGTCGTAGGCCACCTCGATCACCAGCTCCGGCCGCAACGGGATGAAGGACAGGTCCTTCTTGGCGTTCCACCGTGACACCGCGCCGGGCACCCGCTGCCCGCCCCTCGCGGGCCCGGCGGCCGGCTCGCCGATGTTGGCAGCCGCCTGCTCGGCCCAGTGGCCCCACGGGTGCTCGCTCAGCTCCGCGTGGTAGGGCCTGAGCTCCTCGACCAGCTCGGCCCTTCGGGCCATGGGGAAGGACGCCGCGACGCCCACGTGGTGCAGCCGGCCGTCGTCGGCGTAGAGGCCGAGCAGCAGCGACCCCACGATCGGCCCCGACTTGTGCTCGCGGTAGCCGCAGATGACGACGTCGGCCGTGCGCTCGTGCTTGACCTTGAACATGGTGCGCTTGTCGGGGATGTAGGGCTGGTCGCCCGGTTTGACGATGACGCCGTCGAGCCCCGCGCCCTCGAACGTCTCGAACCACTCGTGCGCCTGCTCGTCGCTCGTCGTGACCGGCGTCAGCCGGATGGACCCGCCCCTGGCGGGGAAGAGAGTCTCCAGCCGGGCACGGCGTTCGGAGAACGGCGCCTCCATCAGCGACTCGTCGCCCAGTGCCAGCAGGTCGAAGGCGATGAACTGGGCCGGCGTGCGCTCCGACAACATCGTCACCCGCGACTTGGCGGGATGGATGCGCTGCTGCAACGCGTCGAAGTCGAGCTGGGAGCCCATCGGCAACACGATCTCGCCGTCGACCACGCACCCGTCGGGCAGCTCGGCCCTGGCCGCCTCGACCAGCTCGGGGAAGTAGCGGGTGAACGGCCGCTCCTTGCGGCTGCCCAGATAGACCTCGTCGCCGTCGCGGAAGATGATGCAGCGGAAGCCATCCCACTTCGGCTCGTAGAAAAGCGTGCCGTTCTGCTTCGGCATGGTCTTGACCGGTTTGGCCAGCATCGGTGGCACCGGCGGGCGCACCGGCAGGTTGGGCACCGGCTCCGGCTCCTCCTCGGCCGCGATGACGGGTTCGCTCATCTGCTCTGCTCCCTCGTGTATGTGCAGAAGAGGACGCCCTCCTCCTCCAGCACCTGGCTGAGATCGAGTGAAACCCGGGCGGGCTCGCCGTTGAGAATGCGCGCGGCGCCGCCCCCGACGAGCATCGGGCTGATCGACAGGCACAGCTCGTCGATCAGCCGGCAGGCCGACAACTGCGCGTTGACGCGGGGGCCGCCCTCGCACAACACCTTGGTCAGCCCGCGCTGGTGCAGCTCCGCCATGGCCAGCGGAAGGTCGACCTCGTCGTCGCCGGCGACGATCAGGTCGCAGTGCCTGGCCGCCGCCTTGCGACGCTCGTGGGGCGCGGACTCACAGGTGATCACGATGGTGCGGCTGGGAGCGTCGGTGAACAGCTCGGCGTCGAGGTCGAAGCCGAGGCTGCGGGTGACGACGGCGATCGGCGGCACCTCGGGCCGGCCCTCGCGCAGCTCGGCCCACCAGTCGCGGGGCGGCACGGGGCCGTAGCCCTCGGTGCGGACGGTCGCCGCGCCGGCGACGATCACGTCGGACAGCCCGCGCAGGGTCTGGAAGATCCGCCGGTCGCCCTTGCTCGACAGCCCCCGCGAGCGGCCTTTCAGCCAGGCCGCGCCGTCGGTGCTGGCGACCATGTTGACGCGCAGCCACGGCCGGTCGCCGGGGTAGGCGTACGCCTGCGCGATGTCCGGGTTGTCCTGTATGTCGGGATAGATGCGCCGCACTCCTCTACCTTGGCACACCCCACCGACAACCGGCTCACGGAGCCTTCCGCCCTCGTCAGGCGTGCCGGCGCGGCTGGCGGAGCACCTGCAGCGAACGCGCGGTGACCGCCACCAGGTCGCCTGCCCGCCACTCGTCGGCGAAGGTGTCCTCCACCGTGTCGTGGTTGGTGTCGAGGACCGGCGCCCAGCTGCCGCCGAACTCCTCGCCGGGCAGCGTGAACGGCATGTTCTCGTGGTGAGCGTTGATCAGTAGCAGGAACGAGTCGTCCATGATCCGCTCGCCGCGCGGCCCCGGCTCGGTGATCGCCTCGCCGTTGAGGTAGACCATGAGGGACTTGGCGTAACCGGTGTGCCAGTCGCCCGCCGTCATCTCGCGGCCGCCGGGGGTGAGCCAGACCAGGTCGCGCTTGCCGTTGTCGGGATGGCGGCCGTGGAAGAACCGGCGGCGCTGGAAGACCGGGTGCTCACGCCGCAGCTTGGACAGCGCCCTGACGAAGTCGAGCAGCTCGTGCTCCGTCTGCAGCGTCGACCAGTCGACCCAGGCCAGCTCGTTGTCCTGGCAGTAGGCGTTGTTGTTGCCGCGCTGGGTGCGGCCGATCTCGTCGCCGTGGGACAACATCGGCACGCCCTGCGACAGGAACAGGGTCGCCAGGAAGTTGCGCCGCTGGCGGTGGCGGAGCGTGACGATCCGCGGGTCCTCGACCGGGCCCTCCGCCCCGCAGTTCCACGAGCGGTTGTCGTTGGTGCCGTCGCGGTTGTCCTCGCCGTTGTCGGCGTTGTGCTTGTGATCGTACGAGACCAGGTCGGCGAGGGTGAAGCCGTCGTGGCAGGTGACGAAGTTGATCGAGGCGACCGGGCGGCGGCCCGAGGACTCGTAGAGATCGGCCGAGCCGGTCAGCCGGGAGGCGAATTCCGGCAGGGCGGAATGGGTGCCCCTCCAGAAATCACGCACGATGTCGCGGTATTTGCCGTTCCACTCCGTCCACAGGGGCGGGAAGTTGCCGACCTGGTAGCCGCCCGGCCCCACGTCCCACGGCTCGGCGATCAGCTTGACCTGCGAGATCACCGGATCCTGCTGGATCAGGTCGAAGAACGCGCTCAGCCGGTCGACGTCGTGCAACTCCCTGGCCAGCGCGGAGGCCAGGTCGAAGCGGAACCCGTCGACGTGCATCTCCACCACCCAGTAGCGCAGGGAGTCCATGATCAGCTGCAGGGCGTGCGGCGAGCGCACGTTCAGGGAGTTGCCGCAGCCGGTGTAGTCGAGGTAGTAGCGCCGGTCGCCGTCGTGCAGCCGGTAGTAGGCGGCGTTGTCGATGCCCCTGAACCCCAGGGTGGGGCCCATGTGGTCGCCTTCGGCGGTGTGGTTGTAGACCACGTCGAGGATGACCTCGATGCCCGCCTCGTGCAGCGCCCGCACCATCGCCTTGAACTCCAGGACCTGCTCACCCCGCGTGCCGCCGCCGGAGTAGCCCCCGTGCGGCGCGAGGTAGGCCATGGTGTTGTAGCCCCAGTAGTTCGTCAGCCCGCGCGCCACCAGGAAGTGCTCGGGGATGTAGTGGTGCACCGGCATCAGCTCGACCGCCGTCACCCCGATCGACAGCAGGTGCTCGATGACCGCGGGATGCCCCACGCCCGCGTAGGTGCCCCGCAGGTCGGGCGGCACACCGGGGTGCCGCATGGTGAGCCCGCGCACGTGGGCCTCGTAGATCACGGTCTGGTGGTACGGCGTGCGCGGCGACCGGTCGTTGCCCCACTCGAAGAACGGATTGATCACGACGTTCTTCGGCAGGTAAGGGCCGCTGTCCTCGGTGTTGCGCAGGGAGGGATCGGTGAAGTCGTAGGGGAACAGCGCCTGGTTCCACGTCAGCTCGCCGTCGATGGCCTTGGCGTAGGGGTCGAGCAGCAGCTTGGCGGGGTTGCAGCGGTGGCCCTGGGACGGGTCGTAGGGCCCGTGCACGCGGTAGCCGTAGCGCTGCCCCGGCTGGATGCCCGGCAGGTAGCCGTGCCAGACGAACCCGTCGACCTCGGGCAGGTCGACCCGCTCCTCGGTGCCGTCGTCATGAAAAAGGCATAGCTCGACCCGGTCGGCGACCTCTGAGAACACCGAGAAGCTGGTGCCCACGCCGTCCCAGGTGGCGCCGAGTGGATAGGGCTCGCCCGGCCAGACCTCACGCATGTGAACTGATTGTCGCACGTTGACGCGCTCTTGGCCCCGCACTGAGACGATCGCCCTTCGTACCCGGCCGGCCACGCGCGTGTGCGCCGGCCGGCACGCTCCTAGAGCAGCTCGGCGTCGAGCGAGATCGTGGTGCCCGCCAGCGCCTTGCTGACCGGGCAGGTGGCCTTGGCCGTCTCGGCGGCCCGCTGGAACTGCTCGGCCGTGATGCCGGGGACCTGACCCTTCACCGTCAGCACGATGCCCGTGATGCCCTCGCCCGGCTGGAACGTCACGTCGGCGCTGGTCTGCAGCGACGCGGGAGGCGTGCCGGCGCCGGCCAGCCCGTGGGAGAGCGCCATCGAGAAGCACGACGAGTGGGCGGCCGCGATGAGCTCCTCCGGCGACGTCTTGCCGCCCGCAGTCTCGGCCCTGGACGCCCAGGAGATCTCGAAAGTGCCGGCGGCCGAGGAGTCGAGCGAGACGCTGCCCGAGCCGTTGAGCAGAGCGCCCTTCCACTGGGTGGTGGCGGTGCGAGTGGTGGCCATGGTGGTGCTCCCTCCGTCGTGGATCTCCGAACCTATCGCGCACCAGGCCACGCGCAGGAAAGGGCGCACCGGCACACGGTGACATCTGCCCCTCATCCGGCTCTACATTTCGGGCGAATAGTGACATGCTCGGGTCGCGGCGCACGTGCCGCCTTGGTCCGGAACAAACGGGAGTGTGGTGCCAGTGGAGGCACCGTACGACGACCGCGTGCTGCACCAGCGGGTGGTCGGCGGCGACGAGTCCGCTCTGGGGGAGATCTACGACCGGCTCTCCTCGCTGATCTTCGGTCTCTCCCTCCGGGTCACCAGGGACCGGGTGATCGCCGAGGACATCACGCAGGAGGTGTTCCTGGTCTTCTGGGAACGCCCGCTGGCCTACGACCCGGAGCGAGGCACCCTGCGCGCCTGGCTGGCCACGATCGCGCACCGGCGCGCGGTCGATCACGTGCGCGCGGAGGAACGGCGCCGGGTCTCGGCGCTCGGGCCGCGGTTGTTCGAGCGCGAACCCGCCAGGCCGGAGGACACGGTGCTCGCCGCCGACGAGGCCGAGCGGGTGCGCCAGGCCGTGACGGCGTTACCCGGCAGCCTGCGGGAGGCTCTCGAGCTCGCCTATTTCCGCGGCAGGACCTACCGGCAGGTCGGCGAGGAACTCGGTATGCCCGAGGGCACGGCGAAATCGCGCATCCGGCTGGCGCTGCGGCGCCTGGCGGACGCGCTCGCGGAGGAAGAGGTGTGATGGACCCCGTCGAGCGTCTCTATCTGGACGCGCTGATGGCGGAACCGGCGGTGCCGGCCCATACGTTGCGTCCCCAACTCCTGGCCGGCGCCAGAGCCCGGCGCAGGCCCGCGGCGCCCACCGCCGCCTGGGCGAAGCCGTACGCGGGCCGGGTCGCCGCCATGGACGCCCTGCTGGCCGAGGCCGCCGATGACGACTGGTCGCGCGTGATCGTCGAGGGCTGGACCCTGCAGGAGCTGGTCGCGCACCTGGCCGCCAAGGACGGGCTGCTGGCCGCCTCCGTCGGCGCCCCCGTGCTCGGGCCGCCCATCGACACAACCGACTCGCTGGCCCGTACACGTGATCTGCAGGCGTACGAGCGCTCACGCAGCCCCGAGCAGACACGCAGGGACTGGCGGGCCCAGGCGGACGCGCTCTGCCGCCACCTGGCGGATCTGGACCCGGCGACGGCGGCCACCCTCGACGGCCTGGAGACGAGGCTGGGCGACCACATCCTCGGCCGGGGCCTGGAGACCTGGATCCACACGGCCGACGCCGCGACTACGGCGAGGATCCGCCTGCCCGACCCTGTCGCGGAGCACATCCGCCCGACCGCCGACCTGTGCGCCCGCCTGCTGCCCTGGACGATGCTCCTGTCGGGGATGGACACAGGCGCGGGCCACACCCTGCACCTGACCTTGACGGGCGACGGCGGCGGCGAGTGGCGCATCGCCCTGGGCGTGGGGGACACCGCCCCCGGCACTCCGGACGTGAGCATCACGGCGGACGTGGTGGCGTTCTGCTTCCTGCTCGGCGGCAGGAGAGAGCCGGCGACATTCCCCGCGGAGCTGGGCGGCGACCTCGCTCTGGCGAGGGACGTCCTGACCGCCGCACCCGCGCTGTCCGGGCCGTAGCCGGGCCGCGCTCCCGGCGGATCGCGGGTAGATCACCCCCGCGCCGTGTTCCCTGTCGGGCAATCAACGGCAAAAGGCTTGTTGAATCACCCCTCCTCCAGAGTCCTTTGATTTGACGTGTTGTTTGGGTTCATGGGGTTAAACGAGATTCCGTTCCTGGGTAAGTCTGCCTCTGTCCGGACGCTCGATCATGATGGGTGCCGGATTTTCTGGGTCGATCTACCCATGAACGGAAAGATGCACGTGAATACAGAAAGTCGGCAACCGCGCGCGCCGAGAAAAAGGCGCATCATGTCAGTGGCCCTGGCCGGCGCGGCCGCCAGCGTCATGCTCCTTCCCGTGAGCCAGGGGATCGCCGGCGCGAGCGCAGGCGCTGCCGTCGTCCCGGCCGGGGTCGGGGTCGTCGCCGGAGAGAAGCCGGTGCTCGGGTGCAAGCGCCACTGCAACCGCTGGCCCAGGGGCCCCTGGTGGGGCGGTCATCACCACCATCACGATGACCATCACCGCCACCACCGCAAGTTCCGTCACAAGCGCCACCATGACGAGCCGGTCCGTCCGCGCGTCGTCGTGGTGACGCCGACGCCGACGCCCACGCCGTCCCCGACGCCCACGAGGACGGAGAGGCCGCACCACGACGACAACGAGGGCGGGTTCGACTTCTTCGACTGGTGGCCGGTCGACCAGTAACACCCATCACGGGCGGATTCATCGCCGTCCATCGGGAAAGAACGAATGCCGTGGCCGGATGGCCGGTCGCGGCATTCGTTCATTTATCCGGCCCGCCAGGAAGGATAAATGTGGGCAGGGAATGAAATATGGTCAAAAGTTGCGAATCTGGGCGAACTCCTTCATCCTGATGAATCCTTGGCGGGCGGGCGGCGCCGATCCAGGACCTGCCCGCCGCGCACGACGAGAGGGGGCCACATGACTGACGACGTGATGGGAGACGTGACGGGACTGGCCGGGCTGCTGTACGAGTTCGGGTTGCTCAAGCGCTACAAGAGGACCGGGTGGCTGGTCGCCGGCGTACGCGACCCCGAGAGCATCGCCGAGCACTCGTTCCGCGCCGCCGTCATCGCGGCCATGATCGCCCGGCTGGAGGGCGGCGACCCCGAGCGGGCCGCGTTCATGAGCCTGTTCCACGACACCCAGGAAACCCGCATCACCGACATCCCCTACATCGGCAAGCGCTACCTCAAGGCGGCCTCCAACGAAGACGTCACGGCCGACCAGGTGCGGGGCGTCTCCCCGACGGTGGCGGACATGGTGGGCGACGCGGTGGCCGAGTACGAGGAGAAGGCGAGCCTCGAGGCGGTCTGCGCACGCGACGCCGACAAACTGGAGTGCCTCCTCCAGGCGGTCGAATACCGCGAGCAGGGGCACCAGAACGTGCAGGGCTGGATCGACAGCTCGCTCGCCGCGATCACGACCACGACGGGCAAGCGCCTGGCGGAGGAGGCGTTGAGCACGGGAACCCTGGAATGGGTGACCCGCGTGCTCAACGGCGACTGACCGCGCCCGCCTGCCGGCACTCACCCGTCCGCGCTCACCTGTCCGCGCTCACCTGTCCGCGCTCACCCGTCCGCGGGCGGCCGGCTGACGAGGTCTCTGGCGTACTCGTCGTCGCTCTCGGCCAGAACCCGCTCCGCCCCCTGCGCCGCTCGCTCGTCGCCGCGGGCCGCGAGCCCGCGCGTGGCCTCGGCCACCGTACGAAGATCCGTGTCGGTGAGCCGGGCCGCCAGCGCCTCCCGGACGGCGGGCGTGTCGGCCTGCAGGCCCGCGAGCCCGGCGGTCGCCCAGTCACGGATGTCGGAGACGTCGTCCTGCGTCATCTCGATGAGCAGCGCGAGGCCCTCCTCGTCGTCGGGCGGCAGCACGTCGGCCAGCGCGATCGCGTCGGTCGCCGTCCGCGTGTGCCCGGGACGCCCGAGGATGTCCAGCACGTACGGCAGCGCCCTCGGATCGCCCTGATGGCCGAGCGCCGCCAGGACCGAGCGCAGCACCTGCGGGTGGCCCTCCGTGGTGACCATCCTCTGCAGCAGTGGCAGCGTCCTGTCGACGTAGGGCTTGTCGTCCTCGGAGACGCCGAACTGGGCGATGGCGTCCACCCCGAACTCGCGCTCCCTGGGGTCCTCGCTCACGCACAGCCGCGACAGGACTTCGTACGTCTCCTCGTCGCCGCGCCTGGCCAGCGAGTCGGCGACGATCCACCACGTCTCGGCGTCTTCGTCGAGGTCGCGGTGCGCGACGGCCCGCGCCACGAGCCGGTCGACCGGCGTGTAGACGTTCGTCGCGTCCTCCAGCAGGGTCGTGACGGCCGCGTGGCCGCGCTGCGCCTGCACCTGTTCCGTCTGCGAGCCGTCGGCCGAACTGCCGGTCACGGTGACCAGCTCGGTGCCGTCCTTGGTGTGCCGGCGGGTCACGGAGTATTCCCAGCCCTCCTGTTCGACCTGGTCGAGCAGTGCGCTCTCCAAGTGCACACCCACCCAGTCGGCCGCGATGTCGAGCGGCGCGTCGCCGTCGCCGTCGTATTTCTCGGGGTCGGCGCCCGCCTCCAGCAGCGCCTGCACCACACCCAGCGCGCCGCGCCTGGCGGCCAGCGACAGCGGGGTGTCGCCGTCGTCGTTGGCCGCGTCGACCTCGGCGCCCGCCTCGATCAGCACTCTGGCGGTGGCGGCGTGCCCGTTGGCGGCGGCCCACAGCAGCGCCGTCCAGCCGCCGGTCTCCCTGCCGTCGACCTCGGCCCCGGACGTCAGCAGCGTCGCGGCCACCTCCGTGCGGTCCCAGGCGGCGGCCGCGCACAGCGCCAGGCCTGCCTCCTCGCCCTCGCTGGGTGTGTTGGGGTCGGTGCCGCCGGCCAGCAGCTTGCCCACGGTCTCGGAATCGCCGTTCAACGCCGCGCGGTAGAGCTGTTCCTCATGCATGACAGGGACCCTAGCCTGGTCCGGCCGCGCCCCGGGCCATGCCAGGGCCCCGTGTCATGGCGTGGTACGCGTACCGGCCAGGAAAGGTTCAACGCCGACGGCGACGTGCGTGAGACAGTTTCCTTCCCTCGCAGCGCGATGCCGGACAAGACGCGATATGTTGCGAGTATGACTGATCCGGGTGAGATCCGTGCGTCGGACGCCGAGCGTGAGGCCGTCGTCGAACAACTCCGTGTCGCCTCCGTGGAGGGCCGGCTCACACTCGCCGAGCTGACCGACCGCACGGAGGCCGCGTACACCGCGGCCACGCAAGCCGAACTGGCCATGCTCACCCAGGACCTGCCCGCGGGCGTCGCCCCCGCACCCGCGCCGCCCGCCGCCACGGGACGCAAGCGGCGCTGGTTCGTGGGCATCATGGGCGACTCCAAGCGGCGCGGCACCTGGCGGATCGACCAGGAGCTCGGCGCGGTCGCCGTGATGGGGGACGTCGTGCTCGACCTGCGCGAGGCGGAGGTGCGGACCAGCTCGGTCGACATCATGGCCGTCTCCGTGATGGGCGACGTCAAGATCATCGTGCCCGACGGGGTGAACGTGGACCTCGACGGCGTGGCCATCATGGGCGACAAGAAGGTGCACGTCCTGGAGGGCGCTTCGGGGGCGAACGTGCCCGTCGTGCGCGTACAGGCGTACGCCGTGATGGGCGACGTCAAGGTGGTCGGCGACTCCCGCGCGAAGCCGATCAAGCACAAGCTGTCGGCCTGGCGGGAGCACTGGCGGATGTTGCACGGAGAGGACTGGCGCGAGCTGGGCAGGCAGCTCCGCCACGAGACCCGCGAGCTGAACCGGCAGGTGCGCGACATGAACCGCGACCTCGGCCGGGGCTACTGACCCCGCCACCCGGCCGGACGCCGGCAGGGGTGAGTGACCGTCAGCCCGCGACGGACACCGGCCGCCGCTGGGCCGCCGCGTACCGTTCGAGCAGCACGCTCACCAGCTCGGGAGCCGGCCCGAGCACGTCGGCCACGACCTGCGCGCCGGCCTCCAGCGTGGCCTGCCGCACCTTGTCGGCGAAGTAGCCGGGCGCCAGCAGGTAGGGAGCGACGACCACCCGCGGCGCGCCGGCGCGCAGGAGCGCGGAGACCGCCTCGGCAGGGGACGGATCGGCCGCGGAGGCGTAGGCGGCCGACACCGACCACCATCCGGAGCGCCGCCACCGCCGGGCCATCCCCGCGACCACCGCGTTGGCTCTGGCGTCGCTCGAACCGGCCGACACCAGCACCACCGCCGTGTCCGGATCGCCCGCGGGCACACCCGCCCCGCCCAGCCGCCGCTCCAGCGCGGACAGCAGCAGCGGGTGCGGCCCGAGCGTGGCGCCGTAGTGCACGCGCAGGCGCGGCCTGCGCGCTCTCACCTCGTTGAGCGCCGCGGGCAGGTCGACCCGGCTGTGGTAGGCCTCGGTGAGCAGCAGCGGCAGCACCACCGCCTCGCCGAGCCCGGCCAGCGCCTGCCCGAGCGCGGGGGCGCAGTGGTCGAGATAGGCGTCGCGTACGGGCACGTCGGGCCGCTCCAGGCGTACGCGGTCGAGCAGCGCGGCCACGGTGGCGGCGGCGCGCGGGTCGCGGGACCCGTGCGCCACCGCCACCAGTGGCACGCGGCCGGGGGGCGTCCCGCCTGCCAACGGGATGCGCCCCCTGTCGGGGATCACAGGTGAATGCCGCATTCGACCTTCCCCAGTCCCGCCCAGCGACCGCTGCGCGGATCCTCGCCCTCCGTGACCTGCCGCGTGCAGGGCGCGCAGCCGATCGAGGGGTAGTTGTCGTAGTGCAACGGGTTGATCAGCACACCGTTGTCGGCGATGTAGTTGTCGACGTCGTCCTGGGTCCAGGCGGCGATCGGGTTGACCTTGACCATCTGCCGTTTGGCGTCCCACTCGACGACCCTGGTGCCCACCCGGCTCGGCGACTCGTCGCGGCGGATGCCGGAGATCCACGCGAGGTAGGGCTCCAGCGCCCGGTTGAGCGGCTCCACCTTGCGCAGGTAGCAGCACAGGTCGGGGTTGCGGCCGAACAGGCGCGGCCCGAGGTCGCGATCCTGCTCCTCGACCGTCCGCGACGGCTTGATGTCGATCACGTTGACGTCATAGACCTGCCGTACGGCGTCCCGCGTGCCGACCGTCTCGGCGAAGTGGTAGCCGGTGTCGATGAACAACACGTCGACGCCGGGTCTGACCCGGCTCACCAGGTCGATGAGCAGCGCGTCGCTCATGGAGGACGTCAGGCACAAGCGCTCACCGAAGGTCGCCGCCGCCCACCGGATGATCTCACGCGCGGGAGCGCCTTCCAGAGCGGTCGCGGCGGACTCGACGATGTCCCGCAGGTCGAGCTCGCCGCGCTGATCTCTAAATGCGACCTCGAGGTCGACCAGCGTCATATCCTCACCCCGATCCCGAGAAACTTCAGCTTGAAAGCACGAGCGCACGCGCGGCAGTACCAGCTGCCGCCCGTGCCGTGCCCGGCGGAGTCGAGCTCGCCCTCGTAGGGTTCGAGGTCCTCGTCGCCGCAGTAGGGGCAGTGGAAGGGAACCGCTCGCGTGGTCATTTCAGGTCGGCCTCGTCCGCTCGCTGCACCCAGTCGGCGAACGACTCGCCTTCCTTCTTCTGGTCGTCGTAGTGGGACACGACCCGCGCGACGTAGTCGGGCAGCGCCTTGGCCGTGGTCTTCAGGCCTCTGACCTTACGGCCGAAACCGGAGTCGACGCCCAGCGAGCCGCCCAGGTGGATCTGGAATCCCTCGACCTGCTCGCCGTTCTCGTCGACCACGAGCTGGCCCTTCAGGCCGATGTCGGCGGTCTGGGTGCGGGCGCACGCGTTGGGGCAGCCGTTGACGTTGATGGTCAGCGGCTCGTCGAACGACGGCAGCCGGCGCTCCAGCTCGTCGATCAGGTCGGCGGCCCTCGTCTTCGTCTCGACGATGGCCAGCTTGCAGAACTCGATGCCGGTGCAGGCCATCGTCTGGCGGCGGAACGTGGACGGCCTGACCCGCAGGTCGGCGGCCTCCAGCTCGGCCACGATGGAGTCGACCTGGTCGGGCGCGACGTCGAGCACGACCATCTTCTGCTCGATGGTCGTGCGGACCCGGCCGGAGCCGTGCCGCTCGGCGATGTCGGCGATCTGATGGAGCTTGTCGCCGTCGACCCTGCCCACCTTGGGGGCGAAGCCGACATAGAAGGTGCCGTCCTTCTGCGGGAAGACGCCGACGTGGTCGCGGCGGCTGCCGCGCGGCGGCTCCGGGGCCGGCCCGTCGGGCAGCGGCTCTTTGAGGTATTCCAGCTCCAGCACCTCGCGGAACTTCTCCACGCCCCAGTCGTTGACCAGGAACTTGAGCCTGGCCCTGTGCCGCAGCCGCCGGTAGCCGTAGTCGCGGAAGATCCCGGTGACGCCCTCGTGCACGTCGCCCACCCGGTCGGGCCGGACGAACACACCGAGCCGCTTGGCCAGCATCGGGTTGGTCGACAGGCCGCCGCCGACCCACAGGTCGTAGCCCGCCTCGCCGTGCTCGTTGACCACGCCGACGAACGCCACGTCGTTGATCTCGTGGACCGTGCAGTGGGCGGGGCAGCCGCTCAGAGCCGTCTTGAACTTGCGCGGCAGGTTGGAGTAAGCGGGGTTGCCGACGACACGTTCCTTCAGCTCACGGATCTGCTCCGTGGCGTCCAGCACCTCTTCGGTGTCGATGCCGGCCAGCGGGCACCCCAGGATCACGCGCGGGGTGTCGCCGCACGCCTCCGTGGTGGACAGGCCCACCGCCTCCAGGCGCTCCCAGATGTCGGGCACCGACTCGATCTCGATCCAGTGGAGCTGGATGTTCTGGCGGTCGGTCAGGTCGGCGGTGCCGCGGGCGTACTCGTTGGCGATGTCGGCGATCGTGCGCAGCTGGGCCAGGTCGAGCTGCCCGCCGTCGATGCGCACGCGCAGCATGAAGTAGCGGTCGTCGAGCTCCTCCGGCTCCAGAATCGCGGTCTTGCCGCCGTCGATGCCGGGTTTGCGCTGGGTGTAGAGGCCGTACCACCGCATGCGTCCGCGCAGGTCGGCCGGGTCGATGGAGTCGAAGCCCCGCTTGGAATAGACGTCGATGATGCGCTGGCGGACGTTGAGGCCGTCGTCGTTCTTCTTGTTCTCTTCGTTCTTGTTGAGCGGCTCGCGGTAACCGAGAGCCCACTGGCCTTCGCCGCGCGGGCGCCGGTGATGACGGCTGGCGGGAGTGCGGCCGGCAGGAGTGCTCATTGCGCGTCCTTCGGTTCATGGGCGCGCGCAATGGTCCTCCAGCCTCGTCATCGAGGGCAGGGGTGCAGGAAGGGATGCGACGCGCTCAGCGGCAAAAGAAAGATTGCGGTTAGCGGGCGTCGCAACAGATGGCACTGCGGACACGCAGGAGGTCGACGTGGCGTCGACCGACAAGCATGGGGTCCGCTGGCATACAACGAAGATACCCCGAGCGTCCGGGATGTCCAAGAAGGGGTCCAGAGTGTGGGATCCGTTCAGCCCTGGCGCGGCCAGTCCAGGTCCGTCTCCTTGGCCTGCTCCGCGGTCTGGTGCTGGCAGTCGCACCATGATCCGCCGCGGCAGTCGTCGTGGCGCTTGTCCTTGCAGCTCTCGCAGATCACACCTGCATTATTCTCCTAGAAGGTTGTTCCGGTTAGGCTGGCGCGGGTGGACCTCATGGCCGGACTGCTCGACGACCTACGTGCCGAGACCGCGTCCTTCGAGACGCTGCTGCGGCCCCTGCGCGACGACGACTGGGAACGGCCCACGCCCGCCGAGGGGTGGGCGATCCGCGACCAGGTGAGCCACCTGGCCTGGTTCGACGACGCGGCGGTTCGTGCGGTCACCGACCCGGACGGCCACCGCGCCGCGCTCGCCACCCTCGGCTCGGCCGGCGACTGGGTCGACCGCCTGGTGCGGGAGGCTCGCGTGAGGACGCCCGCCGGCCTGCTCGCCTGGTTCCGTACGGCGCGGGCCCGCAGCATCGAGGTGTTCGCCACGCTGGACGCCCGCGACCGCGTGCCGTGGTACGGGCCCGACATGTCCGCGGCCTCGTTCGTGACCGCGCGGCTGATGGAGACGTGGGCCCACGGTCAGGACGTGGCCGACGCGCTCGGCGTCACCAGGCCGCCCACGGCCCGGCTCCGGCACGTGGCCTCCATCGGCTTCAGGGCCAGGCCGTACAGCTTCGCCGTACGCGGGCTGCCCCTGCCCGCCGAGCCGGTGCGCGCGGAGCTCACCATGCCGGACGGAACCACGTGGACGGCCGGACCCGGCGACGCGGAGAGCGTCGTACGCGGGCCGGTGCTCGACTTCTGCCTCGCCGTCACGCAACGCGTCCACCTGTCGGACACCGCGCTGGAGATGACGGGGCGCCCGGCGAGGGAGTGGATGGAGATCGCGCAGGCGTTCGCGGGTCCTCCAGGAAGGGGACGCGCTCCCGTCTCGGGGTGATCTCAGGGTCGACAACGGATGACGCGAACGGCAGGATCAGTGACATGCTGTGAACATGCGCACAATCCTGAACGTCATCTGGCTCGTGTTCGCCGGGATCTGGCTGGCCATGGGCTACGCACTGGCCGGAGTCATCTGCTGCATCCTGATCATCACGATTCCCTTTGGCATCGCCTCGTTCAGGATCGCGGCGTACGCGCTGTGGCCGTTCGGCAGGACCGTCGTGCGCGATCCCGACGCGGGCGTGTTCTCTTTGCTGGGCAACATCATCTGGTGCGTGGTCGCCGGGATCTGGCTGGCCATCGGCCACGTCGTCACCTCGATCCCGCTGTTCATCTCCATCATCGGCATCCCGCTGGGGGTGGCCAACATCAAGCTCATCCCCGTCTCCCTCCTCCCGCTGGGCGCGCGCATCGTCGACAACGACTAGCCACGGGCAGGGTGCGGGGCGTCTAATGGGGGCAACCGCCACCACGGGTTCGGCCAGGCACTCTGGTAGGGCGGCGGGTCGATGGGCAGTTTCCATTGGCTAGGCTGTGCCGAAGAGTAACTGCGAACACCGTTGGGTGCCATGACGTCCACCGAAGCGCCTTCCCGGCCAAAAAGGGGGCTCGCCTCCAATGCCCGGGCCAGGCTGAGCTGGGTGCTCGACACCAAGTCGTGGGCGATCGTCCGTGCGTCGGCCAGCGCCGGAGTCAACTACCGGGTCACCGGACTCGCCGGTGAGGCGGCGTTCTTCGCGCTGCTGTCGCTGCCGCCATTCGTGCTGGGCCTGATCGGTGTGATCGGCAAGCTCGGCACCTGGCTGGGGCCCAGCGTGGTCACCCAGGTCAAGACGTGGGTGATCGCACAGGCAGGGCTGCTGTTCACCGACGACGCCGTCACCAAGATCGTCAACCCGCTCATCACCGACGTGCTCAGCGACGACGCCGGCAAAGTGTCGATCATCTCGCTGGGTTTCCTGGTGTCCCTGTGGTCCGGTTCCAGGGCCCTCTATGTCTACGTCGACCTCATCTCCGTCGCCTACGGACTCGGCGAGGAGCGCGGCATCATCCGCACCAGGCTCATGTCGTTCGGCCTCTATGTCGTCGGCCTGGTCATCGGGATCATCGTCATGCCGATCCTGGTCATCGGCCCCACGCTGCTGAGAGACACGCTGCCCGGCGAATACGGCATCCTCATCGACCTGCTCTACTGGCCGGTCGTGATCGTCGGCTCGGTGTTGTTCCTGACCGTGCTCTACCACGTCAGCGTGCCGGTGCGCACGAAGTGGTACCGCGAGCTGCCGGGCGCCATCCTCGCGCTGTTCCTGTGGATCGTCTGCGCGGCGGTGCTGCGGGCCGTGCTGGCCGCGTGGATCTCGCCCGTCTCCGTCTACGGCTCCCTGGCCGCACCCATCGCGCTGCTGCTGTGGTTGTACATCACGGCGCTGGCCGTGCTCATCGGCGCCATCCTGAACGCCGAGGTCGACCGGCTCTGGCCAGGCGTGGGCCGTACGAACAACGCGTGATCCGCCGACCGGTCCGCCGACCGGCCCCGCCGATCCCGCCGGCCTCGCCGGGCGCGGTGAGCGCGCCGCGCCACCGTCAGGGCCGTCGGCCTGGAACGTCAAGATCACGCAGAAGTGAGAGCCTGCCGCATCCGCTATCGTCTAGACGAGACGCGACTGGCGCATTGGGTGGGAACGACCACCGGGGAGCGAAAGGAGCGGAGGCCGTGCGCCTGGGTCTTCGCAGATCGTCACCGATGACAGGGGAATCATGAGTTCTCTTTCCAGCGTCGACCCGCAGCTCGCCGAGCTCATCCAGGCGGAGGAGCGGCGGCAGGCCGACACCGTCAAGCTCATCGCGTCCGAGAACTACGTGTCCAAGGCCGTGCTCCAGGCCACCGGCACCGTCCTGACGAACAAATACTCCGAAGGCTACGCGGGCAAGCGCTACTACGAGGGCCAGCAGGTCATCGACCAGATCGAGACCCTCGCCATCGAGCGCGCCAAGGCTGTCTTCGGCGTCGGCCACGCCAACGTCCAGCCCTATTCGGGCTCGCCCGCCAACCTCGCCGTCTACATGGCGTTCCTGGAGCCCGGCGACACCGTGATGGGCATGGGCCTGCCGTTCGGCGGCCACCTCACCCACGGCTGGTCCGTCTCGGCCACCGGCAAGTGGTTCAACCCGGTCCGCTACGGCGTACGCAAGGACACCGGCCGCGTCGACCTCGACGAGGTGCGGCAGCTCGCCCTGGAGCACCGGCCGAAGCTCATCTTCTGCGGCGGCACCGCGATCCCGCGCACCATCGACTTCGAGGGCTTCGCCTCGATCGCCCGCGAGGTCGGCGCCGTGCTGGCCGCCGACATCGCCCACATCGCGGGCCTGGTGGCGGGCGGCGCGCACCCGTCGCCGGCGGGCCACGCCGACGTGATCTCCACGACCACGCACAAGACGCTGCGCGGCCCGCGCGGCGCCATGCTCATGGCCGACTCGGAAGAGCACGCCAAGGCGCTCAACAAGGCCGTCTTCCCCGGCCTGCAGGGTGGCCCGCACAATCACACCACGGCCGCCATCGCCGTCGCGCTGCACGAGGCCGCCCAGCCGGCCTTCCGTGACTACGCCCACCAGGTCGTCGCCAACGCCAAGACCCTGGCCGACGAGCTGGCCTCGCGCGGTTTCGACCTCGTCTCGGGCGGCACCGACAACCACCTGATCCTGCTCGACCTGACGCCCAAGGGCATCGGCGGCAAGCCGGCCGCGCAGGCGCTCGACCGCGCGGGCCTGGAGACCAACTACAACACGGTGCCGTTCGACACGCGCAAGCCGTTCGACCCGTCGGGCATCCGCATCGGCACGCCGTCGATCACCTCGCGCGGCATGGGCGAGGCGGAGATGCGGCAGATCGGCGCCTGGATGGACGAGGTCGTCACCGCCGTCGCCAAGGGCGACGCCGACGACGTCATCACGCGCGTCCACCACGAGGTGAGCGAGCTCACCGCGCAGTTCCCCGCGCCGGGCCTGTAGCGGTCACAGCTGAGCCAAGCGGGCGCCAATCGCGCGTTCTGGTCCGCGGGGATCTGTTCGTTTCGGCGGGCCGGGTGGGCGCCGCCCGGCCGTTTCCGGTGTGCGAGGATCTGATCGTGACGGCGGAGCCGAGCGGGCGCCGCCCGTCCGTTTCTGATCTGCGAAGAACTTTTCGTTACGGCGGTGCCGGCGGCACGCCTGCCGCCGCACCCTGCTGAGGGCCTCCAGGGTGACGCCCGCTGACCCGCACGTGGCGGGCCGCCGTAACGGCGCACGCCTGACCATGGTCGTGGCATGGGCTCGGCCGGTTCGCCTGTCGAACGACCGAGCCCCCTCCGGCGACGGAATCCGTTCCCGGGGTTGAGCCGCTCCGCTCCTCCGTCGGAAAGAAGATCGCGCTGACCACATAGGGTCGGCGCTCCGGCCCGGGCCCGTTTCCTGTCCGCGCCCGGAACACCTCCTGCAACTCATGGGCGGTTTCCTCCATCTCCTCAGGGCTCAGCCACAGCGTCCCCTGCCGATAGCCCACCCGGTCCGCGACCGGATCGGGGCCCGGCCGGTCAAGGTAGGCGTTGAACCCGGCCTTCGCGGTGGACTTCGGGTGCGTGGGCAGCCTGGTCACAACTCCGTGATGACGCCCTCCCTGACGGTGGCGACGGGAATCACGTGGCGATCCGGGCGTGCGGTGTCGCCCCGCGCGTCCACGTAGGCGCGGTCCGGGGGTGCGGCGGCGGCCAGGCGGAAGATCGTGGCGTGGCGGATCGCGCCGTCGTCGCCGAGCCACGGCTGGTCCATGCGCAGGATCCGTCGTGGTGTGACCGTGACCGCCTCGACCGCCCGTTCCAGCTCCATGCCGCAGTGCAGCAGCTTGGTGAGCGTGGTGGCCAGGTCGTGCACCGGGCCCGCGATGTTGCGTACGTGGAGGTCGGTGCTGATCGTGTGCGGCGGGAAGCCGGCCGCCAGCGCCCGGGCGGCCACGTCGAAACCGAAGCTGGCCGCGCCGTGCCCCACGTCCAGCAGCACGCCGCGATCGAGGGCGCGGGCCAGGGCCGGGGCGGGGGCGCCTTCGGCGAGCCAGGGAGCGCCGGTCTTGCCGTGGTAGCAGTGGGTGACGACGTCCCCGGCGTCCAGGAGGTCGAGCACGTCGCCGATCAGCGGCGGGGCCTCGCCCACGTGCACCAGCAGCGGCAGGCCCGCCTCCCTGGCCACCAGGCGGCCGAGCTGGAGCGGCTGCAGGCCCATCGCGCCCACGATCGCGCCGCTCGACCGCACCTTCACCCCGCAGACGACCTCCCTGTGCCGGTCGATGGCGGCGAGCGTGGCGTCCACGTCGATGAACGCCGGATCGGCGGTCTCGCGCAGATGGACCAGGCCGTGGGAGCCGATGTTGAGCCAGGCGCGCACCTGTGTGCCTGCCGCCGGGATGACGTAGCGGACGAGGCCGTCGATGGTGGCCTGGCCCGCGCTGCCCGCGTCGGCGACCACGTGCACGCCCGCATCCAGACCGGCCCGGTCGGGCGCCACGCTGATCTGCGTCATCGCGTCGTAGACGTGGGTGTGCAGGTCCACCCATCCGGGACCGATGTAGAGCTCGCCGCCGAGGTCCGGAGCGGCGTCCGTCCCGCCGACCGGGACCGACGGAGTGGTCGCCGTGCCGGCCGGTGGCCGGGACGTGCCGACCTCGTCGCCCTCCCATGGCGCGGACGCCTCCTCCTGCCCCGGCCAGGTCAGGCGGGCATGGCCGTTCACCAGCGTCAGGCGACCGGCCGCGCCGGCGGAGGACGGTGCTCCCAGCACGCGCAGGGGCGTGTCGAGGGCTGCCGGGATCATGGCAGGGTCCTGGTGACGGCGGCGTTGTGGAACGTGCGGCGGATGCGGCCGATCCCGTTCGAGGCACGACTCGGGTGCACGCGGTTGGTCAGGAGCACCGCGTAGAAGTCCAGCTCGGGATCCACCCACAGGCTCGTCCCCGTGAATCCGTCGTGCCCGTAGGCCGCCGGGGTGAGCAGGTCGCCGCCGCTGCCCAGGCGGGGCTCGTGGCCCTTCCAGGCCAGCGCGCGTCCGCCGATCCTGGTGCCGGTCATGACGGCCAGCGTGCGCGGCGCGACGACGCCGTCGCCGCCCCTGCACAGCGCCTGGCCCAGCCTGGCCAGGTCGTCCAGGGTGCCGAACATGCCCGCGTGCCCGGCGACGCCGCCGAGCACCTCGGCGTTCTCGTCGTGCACGGTGCCCTGCACGACGCGGCCCCGCCACGGGCAGTCCTCGGTGGCCGCCGCCCGCGCCCGGTCGTGCTCGGGAAGCAGGAAGCGCGTCTCGTCCAGGCCCAGGGGAGCGGTGACGCGCTCGCGTACGAGCTGGTCGAGCGGGACTCCGGCGGCGCTCTCCGCGACCAGCCCGAGGATCATGAAACCCTGCGAGCTGTACTCGACGCCCGGCCGCTCGCGCAGCGGCAGCCCGATGAGCGCGTCGAGCAGGGACTCCCGGGTGGGGCAGCGGCGGTAGAGGGGCTGCCGGCCGGGGATGCGCGAGGTGTGGGTGAGCAGCTCGAACACGGTGATGCCCGCCTTGTCCGTTCCGGCGTACCCGGGCAGCTGGGACGCGGCGGTGTCGTCCAGGGTGAGCTCACCCGACTCCACCAGCGCCATCACGGCGAGCCCTACGATCGGCTTGGTGACCGAGGCGAGGTCCCACAGGGTGTCGTCGCCCACCGGGGCTCCGTCCCGGCTCAGCGTGCCGAGCATGTCCCGCCCGACCGGTCCGGCGGACGTGCCGTAGGCCCAGGCCGCGCCCGAGAACTCACCCTTGTCGTGGGCCCTGGCCAGAATGCGGCCGGCTGTCATACGTTCCTCCCCAGCGCCGCGGAGACCCGGGCGGCGGCGGCCACCACCAGCGGGCCGAGCAGCGGCACGTCGTCCTCATCGAGATTGAGCGTCAACCCGGCCACGCTGACCGCGCCCACCGCCGTCCCCGCCGCGTCGTGCACCACCGCTCCGACGCAGCGCACGTTCGGCTCGTTCTCCTCCTCGTCGATCGCGTACCCGCGCTGCCGTACCGCCTCCAGCTCGGTCATGAGCAGGCCGGGGTCGGTGATCGTGGCGGGCGTGTTGCTGATGAGCGGCGCGGTCGCCGCCAGCACCGCGCGCACCTCCTCCTCCGGCAGGTGGGCGAGGATCGCCTTGCCGATCGCCGTGCAGTGCAGCGGGATCTGCGTCCCGACCCGTGAGGCCATCCGGTACGGCTGCTGCGACTCGACCTTGGCGAGGTAGACGGCCGACGAGCCGCTGCGGATCGCGAAGTGCACGGTGTGCGAGGTGTTGCGCTGCAGGTTCTCCAGGATCGGCCGGACGAGGGTCGTCATGTCCCGGTCGGTGAGGGCCGCCCCGGCCAGCGCGAGGACGGCAGGCCCCGACGCGTACGTGCCGTCGCCGTGCGAGACGGCGTACCCCTGGGCGATGAAGATCTGCAGGATCCGGTGCACGGTCGTCTTGTTGATGCCGGTCCGCTGGGCGATGTCGGCGAGGCGGCGGGGTTGGTCGTGGCTTGCCAGCGCTCCTAAGACGACGAGCGTCTTCTCCACGGAATTCATGGTGACTGTCCCAAAAGGGTTGACGGACATAACCGAAACGGGTCATATTCAACCACGTGATACGCCATTTCACCATGTGAAACGCAAGAAAGGGAGGCGGGGGCTTATGTTCGACCGTGCGTTGCTGGCCCGCCGGGACCTGTTCAAGATCGGCGGCCTGGCCGCGGCGACGGCCTCCCTCGGGGCCTGCGCGAGCACGAAGCCCTCCGGCGGCGGACAGGGAAGCGCCGGGACCGCCCTGCGAGTTTCGCTCGCCTCCGACGCCACCACCCTCGACCCGCAGAAGCAGGGCGACCTGCCCTCCATGAACGTGCTGATCAACGTCTTCGACACGCTCACCGTCCGGGACACCGACGACAAGCTCTCCGGCGGCCTGGCCGAGCGCTGGGAGTCGAAGGACGACAAGACCTGGCGCTTCCACCTGCGCAAGAACGTCAGCTTCCACAACGGCGAGCCCTGCGACGCCGCCGCCGTCGCGTACAGCATCGAACGCCTGATCGACCCGGCCACCCGGTCGCCCATCGTCGAGCTGCGCCTGGTCACCGGCGCGAAGGTGATCGACACGCACACGGTCGACCTGGTCACCAAGGATCCCGACCCGATCCTGCCGGCCAAGCTGTCGTTGTTCGGCGGCGTGATCGTGCCGCCGAAGCACATCAAGGAGAAGGGTGAGAAGGCCTTCGCCGAGCACCCGATCGGCACCGGCCCGTTCACGTTCGAGCAGTGGCAGCGCGACAGCCAGATCACGCTCAAGGCCAATCCCGATCACTGGAACGGCAAGCCCGCCGTCGAGCAGCTCGTCTTCAAGGTCATGCCGGACCCGTCGTCGTCGCTGGCCGCGCTCCAGTCGGGCGAGGTGGACATCGTGACCGGCCTGACCCCCGACGCCGCCCAGCAGCTCGGCGACGCCCCCGGCTTCAAGATCGTCACCTCGCCGGGCGTGCGCACGTTCTTCGTCTCCCTCGACACCGAGGAGGGGCCGCTGAAGGACAAGCGGGTGCGCCGGGCGCTCAACCACGCGCTCGACGTGGACGGCCTCATCACCTCGGTGCTCAACGGCGCCGCCGAACGAACCCCGACCCTCATCCCGCGCCAGGCGTTCGGCTTCGACCCCGCGATCAAGCCGTACCAGCACGACGTGGCCAAGGCCAAGAGCCTGCTCGCCGCGGCCGGGCACCCGGACGGGTTCTCGCTGAAGCTCTCGTCCTCCACGGCCGACAAGGACATCGCCCAGGCGATCGCGGGCCAGCTCGCCGAGGTTGGGGTCAAGGCCGAGGTGTCGCTGCTGGACCCGGCCACGTTCAAGGGCCGCCTGGTCTCGGACAACCGCAAGGCGCTCGGCGCGATGTACTTCGTCGGCAACTCCGGCTGGACCATGGACGCCTCCAGCAACCTGCAGTCGTTCGTTCGGCACGACCGCCGCCAGAGCCGCTGGAACAACCCGGAGGCCGACGCGCTCATCGACAAGGAGGAGCAGTCGGTCGACCCGGAGGTGCGCAAGGAGGCGTTCACCGAGCTGCAGAAGATCCTGATCGAGGAGTCGCCGTTCCTCTACCTCTATCAGGCGAGCATCCTGTACGCGGTCAGCGACAAGGTGCAGTGGAAGACCAACGCCAACGGCACCCTCGCGATGGCGAACGCCAAGCTCGCGACCTCATGACCGGATTCGTCGCCCGGCGGATCGGCCACACGCTGCTCGTCCTGTTCTGCGTGGCCACCGTCTCGTTCTTCATCGTCCGGCTGGCCGGCGATCCCGTGCAGCAGATGCTGCCCCCGGAGGCCACCACCGAGCAGGAGGCCACGCTGCGGGCGAGCCTCGGCTTCGACCGGCCGCTGCCCGAGCAGTACGTCTCCTACATGACGGGCCTGCTGAGCCTCGACTTCGGCCAGTCGGTGTTCTTCCACCGCCCCGCGTTCGAGGTCATCATGGAACGGCTGCCGCTCACGGTCGACCTGGCCGTGGCCGCGCTGGCGTTCACCCTGGCCGTGTCGATCCCGGCCGGGATCGTCGCCGCCGTCAAGCGGGGCAGCGCGACCGACACCTCCGTCATGGCCTCGGTGCTGGTCGGCCAGTCCACGCCCGCGTTCTGGGTGGGCATCCTGCTCATCCTCGTCTTCGCGGTCCACCTGCAGTGGCTGCCCGCCTCGGGCACCGGCTCGCCCGCCCACCTGGTGCTGCCCGCGATCACGCTCGGCCTCTACTCGGCCGCGATGATCGCGAGGCTGCTGCGCTCCTCGCTGATCGACGTGCTCGGCGAGGACTACATCCGCACCGCCCGGGCCAAGGGCCTGTCCGGGTTCAGGGCCGTCACCTCGCACGGCCTGCGCAACGCTTCGCTGCCGGTCGTCACCGTCGTCGGCCTGGAGGTCGGCAGCCTGCTCGGCGGCGCCATCCTCACCGAACAGGTGTTCTCCTGGCCGGGCATCGGGCGGCTGACCGTGGAGGCGATCACGTACCGGGACTATCCGCTGATGCAGGCCACGGTGCTCTTCCTGGCGGCCGTGTTCGTCGTCGTGAACCTGATCGTGGACCTGTCGTACGCCCTGCTGGACCCCCGGGTGAGGCTGAGCTGATGCCGACCGCAGTCCTGCGCGCGCTGCGCCGCAACCACGCCGCCAAGGTCGCCGTGGGCGTCATCGCCCTCGTCGTGTTCGTCGGCCTGTTCGCGCCGCTGATCGCCCCGCACGACCCGAACCTGCAGAACCTCGAGCTGAAACTGCGGCCGCCGTTCTGGATGAGCGGCAGCGAGTCCGGGTACCTGCTCGGCACCGACAAACTGGGCCGCGACGTGCTCAGCCGCATCATGTACGGCACCCGCGTCTCGCTCCTCGTCGGCCTGGCCGCCACCCTGCTGTCCGGCGTGGTCGGCGCCGTGATCGGCGTCGTCAGCGGCTATTACCGGGGCTGGCGGGAGCAGGCGTTCATGCGCCTGGCCGACGTGCAGCTGGCGTTCCCGTCGATCCTGCTGGCGCTGGCCATCATCGCCGTGCTCGGGCCGAGCCTGCTCTTCATGATCCTGGTGCTCGGGCTGACCGGTTGGGTGGCGTACGCCCGCGTGGTCCGCGCCGAGGTGCTCTCCCTGCGGGAACGCGAGTTCGTCACCGCGGCCAGGGCCATCGGCGACACCGGGCCGCAGATCATGGTGCGCCACCTCGTCCCCAACATCGTCGCCCCCCTGGCCACCATCGGCACCCTCCAGGTGGCCGCGATGATCGTGGCGGAGGCGTCGCTCAGCTATCTGGGGCTCGGCGTGCCGCCCGACGTGCCCACGTGGGGCAGTCTGCTGGCCGACGGCCAGCTCTATCTGCGCAGCGCCTGGTGGATCGCGGTCTTCAGCGGCGCTGCCATCATGATGACAACACTCGCGATCAACGTCACCGGCGACCTCCTTCGCGACGTCGCCGACCCGAAGGCATACACCCGATGAACCTCGCCACGCACTACAGGTGCGACGACTGCCACGCCACCTTCCCGCTGAAGACTCCCGCCCTGCTCTGCGAGGCGTGCGGCGGCCTGCTCGAGATCGACTACGACCTCGGTCCCGCCAAGCCGCAGGACATCCTGGACAACGCGGCGAGCCGCCGCCACCTGGGGTTGTGGCGCTGGTCGGATCTGCTGCCGCTGCCCGAGCACGCCGAGCCCCTCCATCTCGGCGAGGGTGACACCCCGCTGATGCGCACCAGGCGGCTGGGCCGCCACATCGGCCTGCCGGGCCTGCTGGTCAAGAACGACACGCTCATGCCCACCGGCAGCTTCAAGGACCGCGGCTTCTCCGTCGCGGTCGGCTTCGCCAGGGCGCTGGGCGTGACGCAGGCGTTCACCTACAGCTCGGGCAACGCCGGGGCCTCCTTCGCCGCCTACGCGGCCAGGGCCGGGATCGAGGCCACGGTCCTCGTCGAGGACGTCGCCAACGAGTCCAAGATCGCGGCCATCAGCCTCAGCGGGGCCCGCGTGCTGCGCCTGCGCTACCGGTCGAGCCTGGAGATCTTCGCCGGGGTGAGCGCCCTGTCGGAGGCCGGGTTCTACTGCTTCGTCAACTTCATCAACCCCGTGCGCCACGAGGGCATGAAGACGTACGCGTACGAGATCTGCGAGGCGCTCGGCTGGCGCGCGCCCGACGTGATGGTGCACCCGGTCGGCACCGGCGGCGGGCTGTACGGCGCGTGGAAGGGCTTTCGCGAGCTGAGGCGGCTCGGGCTGATCGACCGGCTGCCGAAGATGGTGGGCGTGCAGCCGGCCGCGTCCGCGCCGCTCGTACGAGCCTTCGCCGAGGGGAAGACGGTCGCCGGCCGCCACGGCGACGCCAACAAGACCGTCGCCCAGAGCATCGCCGGCGACGCGCCCATCCAGGGCGGCTCGCGCGTGTTGCGCGCCGTCTACGACTCGGGCGGCCGGGTCGTCGCCGTCGACGACAACGACCTGTTCGAGGCGATGCGGCTGCTCGGCGAGGAGGGCATCTCGGCCGAGCCGTCGGCCGCGGCCTCCACCGCCGCGCTGCTGCGCGCCCGTGCCCAGGGCTGGGTGTCGGAGAGCGACACCGTGGTCAGCGTGGTCACCGGCGGCGCGCTCAAACAGCCGAGCGCCCTCGCCCAGGCCGCTCTCCCGCCGCAGGGAACGGTCGAGGCCGACCCCGCCGCGCTGCTGCGGATCTTCAGGGGAGGCGCCGGATGAGCCTGCTGGAGATCAACGACCTGCACGTGGAGTTCCGCCTTGACGCGGGCACGGTCGAACCGGTCAACGGGGTGTCGTTGTCGGTCGAGGCCGGCCAGACACTGGCCGTGGTCGGCGAGTCGGGCAGCGGCAAGACCGCGACCGCCCTGTCGATCCTGCGCCTGCACCCCACCCCTCCCTGCCACTACACCGGCGGCGAGATCCTCGCGGGCGGGCGCGACCTGCTCAAGCTGCCCGAACGGGAGATGCGCCGGATCCGCGGCAACGAGATCGCCATGGTGTTCCAGGACCCCATGACCAGCCTCAACCCGCTCAAGACCGTCGGCGCGCAGATCGCCGAGTCGCTCCGCCTGCACCAGGGCATGTCGAGGTCCGAGGCCAGGGCCCAGGCCGTGCCGGCGCTGCGCGAGGTGGGCATCCCCAACCCCGAGCAGCGGGCGGGGGAATATCCGCACCAGTTCTCCGGCGGCATGCGCCAGCGTGTCATGATCGCGATCGCGCTCGCCTGCCGGCCCAAGATCCTCATCGCCGACGAGCCGACGACCGCGCTCGACGTGACGGTCCAGGCTCAGATCATGGAGCTGCTCGCGGCGCTGCAGGAACGGTTCGGCATGGCCATCGTGCTCATCACGCACGACCTCGGCGTGGTGGCCCGCTCCGCGGACCAGGTCCTGGTCATGTACGGCGGCCGCCCGGTCGAGCTGGCCGCCGTGGACGACCTCTTCGACGCGCCGCGCATGCCGTACACGAAGGCGTTGCTGCGCTCCATGCCCCGCTCCGACGTGCCGGGCGGGGCGCCGCTCGACCCGATCCCCGGCAGCCCGCCGAACCTGTTCGCGCCGCCCGGCGGGTGCGCGTTCCATCCCCGGTGCTCCCTGGCCGTGCCCGAGTGCGCCACCGAGGTGCCGCCGCTGCTGGAGCGCGCGCCCGGGCACAGCGCCGCCTGCCTGCTCGAAGGGAGCCCGTAGATGGCCGAGCCGCTGCTGTCGCTGCGCCACGTACGCAAGGAGTTCAGCTCGAAGGTGGTCGCCGTGGACGACGTGTCCTTCGACGTGCACCCGGGTGAGACGCTCGGCCTGGTGGGCGAGTCGGGTTGCGGCAAGACCACGCTGACCCGGCTCGTCCTGCGGCTGGTCGAGGCCAGTGCCGGCGAGATCTGGTTCGACGGCCGGGAACTCCTCGGCCTGCGCCAGAAGGAGCTGCTGGCGGTGCGCGAGGACATGCAGGTCGTGCTGCAGGACCCGTACGCCAGCCTGAACCCCCGCATGCGCGTCGGCGAGATCGTCGCCGAGCCCCTGGTCACCCACGGCCGGGTGCGCCGCCGCTCGGCCGCCGCCCGCGAGCGCGTCGCCGAGCTGCTCGACGCCGTCGGGCTGGAGGCGGGCAGCGAGGACCGCTTCCCGCACGAGTTCTCCGGCGGCCAGCGGCAGCGGATCGGCATCGCCCGCGCCCTGGCACTGGAGCCGAAGCTGGTTATCTGCGACGAGCCGGTCAGCGCGCTCGACGTGTCCATCCAGGCCCAGATCGTCAACCTGATGAAGCGGCTGCAGGCCGAGCGCGGGCTGACGTACCTGTTCGTCTCCCACGACCTGTCGATCATGCGGCAGATCGCCACCCGCGTCGCCGTCATGAACCTCGGCAGGATCGTCGAGCTGGCCGGCACCGAGACGCTGTTCACGGCGCCGCGCCACCCCTACACGCACAGCCTGCTGTCGGCCGCGCCGGTGGCCGACCCGAAGGTGGAGCGGACCCGGCGGCGCATCGTGCTCAAGGGCGACCCGCCGTCGCCGGCCGACCCGCCGTCCGGGTGCAGCTTCCACACCCGCTGCCCGGCCGCCCGCGCCGAGTGCGCGGCCACCCGCCCGCAGCTGGCGCCCCAGGACGATTCCGGTCACACCGCGGCCTGCCTGTTCCCGGTGTCGGACGTGGCCGCCCTGACGTGAAGCGGCGCCCCGCCGCACGGGCTCGGGGTGCGGCGGGGCGCCGGGGCGAACGGGGCGGGCCGGAGTGCCCCGTTCGCGGTGGCGATGGTCAGGCCTCGATGGTGAGCAGTTTCCTGCCGGTCGAGGTGACCACCTCGAAGTGGTCCACGTCCTTCAGCGGCGTGGCGCTGCCGCCGTGCATGTAGAGGGGGTCGGGCGAGCCCGGCACGCCGTACCCGGCTGGAGGCACGGACCATCCGGTCATCACCCGGCGTTCTCCCTTCTTGCCGATCGAGATCAGCTCGCACTCCAGCGGCCCCTTGACCCCGGCCAGCTTGAGCGCCGCGTGGGTGCCCCAGGCCTTGGCCTCCACGACCAGCCCGCCCGTCACCCCGTCGACGCCCTTGCCCTCCAGGGGGGTGCCGCCGGCGAAGAACTGCTCGGCCGGGCCCATGTTCTCCGCCTCACCCTGCGCGACCGGCGGCTCGCCCGCGCTCAGCTGCGTGCCGATGGTCAGCCCGCCGGCGACCAGCGTGACCGCCGCCGCCATCCCGGCGGCGAACGTCCCCTTGCGCCGCCGCCTGTGCGCCGCCTTCCTGCGCCGAAGCCGGCCCGACGCGTCGCTCTGGGCGAGGAAGTCGCCGGAGGAAGGCGGGCGGGGGTCCTCGGGAAGGTGGCCGATGCCGTGCAGCACGCTCGCCACCCCGGCCAGGTCGGCCAGCTCGGACCGGCACGAGGGGCAGCCGAGCAGGTGGGCCTCGAAGGCGAACCTGTCGTCCTCCTCCAGGAGGCCGAGGGCGTAGGCGCCGACGTCGGTGTGCTCGACGCGGGAGGTCATGCCGTCACCCCCCGCTCCTCCAGCGCGACCCGCAGCGCGCGGACGGCGTAGTAGACACGGGACTTCACCGTGCCCACCGGGATGCCCAGCGTCCGCGCGGCGTCGTTGACCGAACGATCCCGCAGGATCGTCTCGTTGAGGATCTCGCGATGCGCCGGCGACAGCGCCTTCAGCGCCTCTGCCACGACCACCTGGTGCAGCAGTCCCTCCATCCCGTCGGGCACGGACATGCTCTCCAGCTGACCGTCGCCCGACTCCTGTGGGCGGGCGTCCCTGCGCCGCCGGTCGTCGATCACGATACGCCGGGCGACCGTGGCCAGCCAGGGCATGAGCGAGACCGCGTCAGGGTCGAGCCGCTCCGCACTGCGCCAGGCACGGATCATGGTCTCCTGCACCACGTCTTCCGCCCACTGCCGATCGCCGGCCGTGAGCCTGATCACGAAGGCCAGCAGCGGCCGGTGATATTCCCGGTAGAGCGCGGACACGACCACCTCGTCGTCCGGCACCTCGTCGTCCGGCACCTCGTGCGGCGCCACGCCGTCGCCCATCGGGTCGCCGGTTCGGTCGCCCACCGGGTCGTCCGGTCGCACCCGCCGGAGCCAGTGTCGTAGGCGCGGCCTGCCCATCGGGAGGGCTCCCTCGGCCGAGGGCGGGGGATACGTGCTGATCCGCATCATTCCCCTTTCTCGCGTCCGTCGGGAGGTGGTACGGCCGGCCGCCATGTCACGGTTCAACAGATCGCGATACTCAATGTGATTGCGCACGTCGGGGCGGGGTGCGTAGAGTCGCATCGAGAACCGATCGAGGAGGTGAGGACCTATGCGGGCCGTTCTGCTCGGCATGCCGTCCGTCCACCTCCGGGCCCTCGTCTGAGCTGCCCGGCACCTTCTCGCATCAAAGGGTTCACTGCCTTGTCTTACGATCTTTCTCTGCTGGGCTGGAGCGATCAGCGCGCCACCCAGCTGCCCGCCGGCACCGTCCCCGGCCGGGTCGCGCGCGTCGACCGCGGCGCCGCCGACGTGATCGCGGCCGACGGCCAGCATCAGGCCAGATACACCGCCCGCGTACGCCGGGCGGCCGCCGCCGACCCGGTGGCACTCCCGTGCGTCGGCGACTGGGTCGCGCTGTCCTGGCTCGACGAGGGCCGCTACGAGCTCGACCGGGTCCTGCCGAGGACGACCGCGTTCATCCGGGGAGGCGTCAGCCGGACCTCCGTCGGCGGCCTGTCAGGCGACGGCCAGGGCCAGGTGCTCGCGGCCAACGTCGACGTCGTCTTCGTGGCCGAGCCGTCCATGCACTCCACCGACTTCGCCGACCTCGGCCGCATCGAGCGGCTCGTCGCCCTGGCCTGGGAGTCCGGGGGCACGCCGGTCGTCCTCATCACCAAGTCCGACCTGTTCGAGCAGGGCCTCGACCAGCTGCTCGCCGACGTGCGGGTGGCCGCGCCCGGCGTCGACGTGCACGCGGTCTCCTCGCTGAACGGCGACGGCGTGCGGCTGGCCGGCGACTACCTCGAAGGCTCCCGTACGGCCGTCATCCTCGGCCCTTCGGGCGCCGGCAAGTCCACCCTGGTCAACGCTCTGGCCGGGGAGCCGGTCATGGAGACCCAGCAGGTGCGCGCCGCCGACGGGCGCGGCAGGCACACCACCGTGCACAGGGAGCTGATCCCGCTGACCGGCGGCGGGCTGATCATCGACACGCCGGGCATCCGCAGGATCGGCCTCTACGACATCGGCGAGGGGGTCGACCTGGTCTTCGCCGACATCGAGGCGCTCGCGGAGCAGTGCAGGTTCGGCGACTGCGGGCACTCGGGGGAGCCAGGGTGCGCGGTGCTGGCCGCCCTGGAGAGCGGCGAGCTGCCCGAGCGGCGCCTGCAGAGCTGGCGCAAGCTGCAGCGGGAGGCGGCGTGGATGGCCGCGAGGACCGATGCGCGGCTGCGCAAGGAGCAGCAGAACAGGTGGAAGGTCATCACCAAGGAGATGCGCCGCTCGGGCCGCAACCGCCCCTGACACCGGCCGCACCTCATCGCTGACCCGCTCGGCGACCCCGGCGGGCCCCGCCGGGGTCGCCGAGCGGGTACGCCCGGTACCGCCGGTCCCCGCCGGGGCGGCCGTTCGCCGCCCAGGTGCGGGCGTGCGGAGGCGAGGAGGCGGCGTCGGCGGGTAGGCGAAAGGCATGATGCTTTTCGCAGACCGGGCCGAGGCCGGAGCGCTGCTCGCCGAACGGCTGCGGGATGCCCACGATCCCGTGGTGCTCGCGCTGCCCCGTGGAGGGGTGGCGGTGGCCGTGCCCGTCGCGCGCAGGCTCGGTGCCGCGCTGGACGTGCTCGTGACCAGGAAGATCGGCTACCCGGGGCAGCCCGAGCTGGGCGTCGGCGCGATAGCCGAGGGCGGTGAGCCCGTGTTCGACCTGACGCTGCTGCGCAGGCTGGGCCTGACCCCCGAGTCCATCTCCGACGTGGTCGCGCAGGAGCGGCGCGAGCTGGCCCGCCGGGTGCGGGCCTACCGGGGTGAGCGCCTGCTGCCCACGCTGCGGGGACGCGAGGTGATCGTGGTGGACGACGGCCTGGCGACCGGCGGCACCGCGCGGGCGGCGCTCCGGGCGGTCGCCACGGCCAAGCCCGCCAGGGTGACGCTGGCCGTTCCGGTCGGGGCCCGCGACACCGTCGCGTCCCTGCGGGAGGAGGCCGACGAGGTGGAGGTGCTGCTGACGCCGGCCGACTTCAGGGCCGTCGGCCAGTGGTACGAACGCTTCGACCAGCTCAGCGACGACGACGTGCTCGAACTGCTCCGGGAGGCGCGATCATGACGAGGGCCCGAGCCGGTGGGCTGTGGGGTACGGGCTTAGGGTGATGCGTACGCAGCTGGGCGACGGGAGGCGAGGTCACGGTGGGCGGCGCGAGGCGGGCTCAGCCGACGAGCACGGCCCAGACGAGCTTGCGCTGGTCACCGGGGGAGAGCCAGCCCCAGGCGGTGCAGAGGGCGTCCACCAGCCGCAGCCCCCGCCCGAACTCCGAGAAGACGTCGGGCGCGGCGGCCACCGGCACGGTGTGGCTGTGGTCGGCCACCACGCAGGCCAGCTCCGCGCCGTGCGAGAGCAGGCGCAGCTGGGCCACTCCGCCGCCGTGCCGCATGGCGTTGGTCACCAGCTCCGAGACGACGAGCTGGACGTCGAAGGCCACCTCCACCACGCCCCACGCGGTGAGCGTCTGGTCGACGAACCGCCGCGCGGTCGCCACGCACGAGGGCTCGAGGCGCTGGTGGAAGGGGAAGACGGCGTCGCACTCCCCGGCGCGGCCGTCCACCAGGACAGACCAGAGCCAGCGCGGAGGCCGGGAACCGATGGCGGCTTGCGGCCGAGCGTCGAAAGTCGTCATTCAGGCCCCCGAAGCGCGGTCTGGTGATCCAATGCCCATCTTTACGGGGAGTGCTTACTGATGCAAGACTTTTCGTAGTTTACGGATGCGAATCGCATCTGCACGTGCAGATGACCTAGGAGCGGTGCAGTGAGCACACAGAGCACGGAGGGAAGGCTGCTCAGCCATTCCCCCGGGAGCCCGACGGTGCTGCGCATCCTGCTCGGCACCCAACTCCGCAGGCTCCGCACCGAGAAGGGTATCTCGCGCGAGGACGCCGGGTACTCGATTCGCGCATCTCACGCCAAGATCAGCCGGCTGGAGCTCGGCCAGGTCAGCTTCAAGAAGCGTGACGTGGCCGATCTGCTCACCCTGTACGGCGTCACCGACCCCGCCGATCGCGAGCCGCTGCTCGCGCTGGCCGAGCAGGCCAACGCCCCGGGCTGGTGGCACCAGTACGGCGACCTGCTGCCGTCGTGGTTCGAGGTCTACATCGGCCTGGAGGGCGCCGCCTCCAGCATCCGCACCTACGAGAACCAGTTCGTCCCCGGGCTGCTCCAGACGCCGGCCTACGCCAGGGCCGTCATCGAACTGGCCCACGAGAAGGCCGCGCGGTCGGAGCTCGACCGCCGGGTGGCGCTGCGCATGGCCCGTCAGAAGCGGCTGGACGGCGGCCTGACGCTCTGGGCGGTGATCGACGAGGCCGTCGTACGCCGCACGCTGGGCGGCCCCGGGACGATGCGCGAGCAGCTCGCGCACCTCCTCGACGTCACGGCCGGGCGCAACGTCACCGTGCAGCTCATGCCGTTCGACCGCGGCGGGCACGCGGCGGCCGGCGGTCCCTTCAGCATCCTGCGCTTCCCGGAGCGCGAGCTGCCCGACGTGGTGTACATGGAGCAGCTGACCAGCGCCCTCTACCTGGACAAACCCGCCGACTCCGACCACTACATGGAGGTCATGGACCGGCTCAGCATCCAGGCCGAAAAGCCCAAGGCGACCCGGCGTTTCCTGGAGCAGCTCATTTCCGGTTGAGCTGCTGGTATGCCTGTGATCCACGGCATACCAGGATTTTGGTCGTCCGGTATATGCGCCTCGGCAGGCTGTCGTATTGTCAACTCGCAAGCGCGGATGCACGTGCATCCGTAAGATCGCGAGGAGCCGCCCCCATGCACGAGTTCCGGAACGGAACGCCCGCCGGCCGCCTTCCCGTCGACTGGCGCAAGAGCAAGCAGAGCAACCCCAACGGCAACTGTGTCGAGGTCGCCAGCCTGCCCACGGGGGAGATAGCGATGCGCAACTCACGTTTTCCCGACGGGCCCGCGCTCGTCTACACGCAGGCTGAGATCACCGCGTTCGTCCTCGGAGCGAAGGACGGAGAGTTCGACGACCTGATCGTCTGAAGCGGGGTTTCGTCGCCGGGTGGGCCGGGTTACGGCCTGCCCGGCGATTCTTTTCGGTCGGTGAGCCGCCGCTGAGCTTCGGACGTGCGGGCGCGGGCGGCGTGCGCTGCGGCCGGAGTGCGTTCGCGAACGTCAGTCGCCGCGGCCTGCGTGTGCTCCAACGCAGCGAGCCCGGACCCGCGCGGAGACGCGCCGGGTGCCGGGTGTCGGGTGTCGGGTTCTGGCGGGCTCGCCGGTTGTCCGGCGGTCGCCGCGGGTCCGGCCGGGCGTTGCCCGGCCGGACCGCTGGGTGATGCTGATGGTGCCAGGTGAGGTGCCTGATCAGGCAGTTGTCCCGACCGGGTTCGCCAGAGCCTGGGCATGGAGGGCCAGGCTCTGGTTCATCGGGACAACTGCGTGATCACGCGATGCCGGTGACGCAGCCGGGTGTGTCAGGCGGCGGAGATGCCGGCGCTGGCCGCGCGGCGCATACGACGGCGACGCTCGCTCGCGCGCTCGTCCTCGTTGAGACCGCCCCACGTGCCGTACTTCTCGGGCCGGGACAGCGCGTAGTCAAGGCACTCGGTGCGGACGGGGCACTGGGCGCAGATCGCCTTCGCCTTCCGCTCACGTACGTCACGCTCGGGCTGCCGCTCCCCGTCAGGGCCGAAGAAGAGCACGAGGTCCTCACCCCGGCACGCGGCATCATCCTGCCAACCCCAGCTGGGGCGCGGGCGGGCGAGCTGCCGACGTACCTGAGACATGAGAAAACCACCTTCGTGAGAGGTATTTCGGAATTGAGCCGCATTGGACGCTTTTGGCGTCACTGTTCCAACGCAAGGTAGGGCCGTGATGTTCCCTGGTCAGGCGAGAGCAGGCGTGGTGTACTGCACAGGCGTGAGCCTGTCCAGTGAAACCAGCCGGTAGGTGGTGATCGTCTCGGCGCAAGCCGTGCCACACGGCGCTGTGAACGCCGATGGCTCAACCACAACCTGGAACCGGACGTCGCCGCAGCGCACGATGGCTTCGGTGACGTCGCCGTCCGACCTGGAGGATTCCACGGCCACCGCGCCGACGGAGCACTCTCCCGTATGGGCTCGGGCGAAGTGCTCCACGGCTTGCAATGGCTCAGGGATGCCTGCGCGTCCCCGGTAGCGGTCGAGAATGATCTCGCCCGACCGGTACGCGTTAGCCGCTGCCAGTGCAGCAGCCTGAGACATGCTGCCGTAGAAAATTCCGTGTGGCAAGCACACGAGGTTGGCGGCGTAACGATCGCCGCCAACGTGTGACGTTTCCCACACTCTGTCCGGCAAAGATTCGGCCAGTGACCGAGCGAGGGGTAGTCCAATGCGGGCGCAGCACACATTGCGCTTGGCGTGCGTGCAGACCAGAAATACCGGCTCGTCTTCAAGTATGCAGGACTCCGGGACCACTCCGGTCACGAAAGCGTCCAGGTCAAGATCGTCGGGACCTGCGACGACGCCCCCCGCGAGCCACGGACGATCACCGGCGGCGTGACCCAGTAGCACACGGATGCCCTGATTCTGCGGGCGGGTCCGCTTTCCCGGGCGGCGGATCAGCTGGGGTCTGATACCGCGTTCGAGCGCCCGGCGGACGAGTTCGGAGATTTCTTCAGGAAGTTCGAAGTTTTCCAGGCGGGAAGGCCAGGCGCCGGTGTATTCGATGAGCAGCCAGAGCCTGGCCCCCACCGTGGCACTGGCCAAGGTGGGCACCTCCCCCGTGTGGCACCCGCTGGGATGCTCGCAGCCCCTCGCCAACGCCCGTTCTCCTTCCCGTTAGATTAGGTAAGCCTAATCTAACGGGTTGGTGCTACCGGACGTGGGGTGTTCCGCGCAGTACGTCCCGTGTCGCTGCCAGTGCGCGTTCCCTGTCCTGCTCGACCAGGCCGATCCTGGTCCGCCGGTCCAGCAGGTCGCTCTCGTCGAGCGCGCCCTCGTGCAGGACCGACCACAGCAGCTCGCCCTGGGTGATGCCGAGCCCGGCCTCCTCTGGGTGCGCCTTGACGAGCTCGTGCACGGCCTCCGCCTCGCTGCCGTACCGCTCGGCCAGCCGCACCGGCACCCCCGCCGGTTGCGGGCCCGCCCCCACGAGCGGGATCTTCCTCGTACGGCTCCGCCGGCCCGGCAGCCTCGCGGCCGAGACCGCCCGCTCCACCGCGTCCTCGGCCATACGCCGATATGTCGTGAGCTTGCCACCCACGACCGTGACGACGTTGCCCTCGGACATCACCGCGTGCCTCCGGGACAGGTCGGCCGTCCGCCCGTCGGCCGCCAGGAGGGGCCTGAGGCCCGCGTACGCGCCCGCGACCGCCTCTCTGGTCACCGGAGCCTCAAGAACGCCGTTCAGCACCTCCAGGAGCGTTCTGACGTCTTCCTCGGGCGCCTCGGGCACGTCCGGCACCGGCTCGTCCACCGGCTCGTCCGTGAGCCCGACGTGGATGCGGCCGTCGTGCTGGGGGAGCACGACGGCGAACCGGTTGCTCTCGCCCGGGATGGGCACGTGCATGCCCGCGATCAGCCCGGGCAGCGTCCCCGGCGACAGGACGACGTGGGTGCCGCGCGACGGACGCAGTCTGACCAGCGGATCCAGCGTTCCCGCCCACACCCCCGTCGCGTTGATCACCGCTCCGGCCCGGATGGCGAACTCCTCGCCCGTCAGCTCGTCGCGTACGTCGGCGCCCTCGTGCGTGAGCCGCAGCGCGCGGCAGCGGGTCAGCACGCGGGCGCCGTGCGCGGCTGCGGTCCTCGCGATCGCCACCACCAGCCGCGCGTCGTCGAGCACCCGGCCGTCCCACGACAGCAGCGCGCCGCGCAGGCCGCCGCCGTCGAGCACGGGCGCGAGGGTGCGGGCGCGGGCCGCGGTCAGCCGCGTGGGGCCCGGCAGCAGGCGTCGCGGGGTGCGGGCGGCGGCCCGCAGCGCGTCGCCCAGCCGGTAGCCGGCCGCCGCCATGAGCTCCTGGCCCCGCGAGACGGCGGGCGTCAGCGGCAGCACGTACGGGTGCGCCTTGATCAGGTGCGGAGCCGTCGTACGGAGCAGGACGCCACGCTCGGCCGCGCTTTCGCAGGCCACGCCGACCTGCCCCCTGGCGAGGTAGCGCAGCCCGCCGTGGATGAGCTTCGAGCTCCATCTCGACGTGCCGAACGCCAGGTCGTGGGCGTCGATCGCGGCCACGCGGAGCCCACGGGACGCGGCGTCGAGCGCGGCGCCCGCGCCGGTCGCGCCGAGCCCCACCACCAGCACGTCCACCCGCTCCTCGGCGACCCGGAGCAGCTCAAGGCCCCGTCTGCGGGCGTTCAGCGAACTCCCCGGGGCAGGCTCGGCCATCAGCCCGTCACCTTTCCCGCGCTGCGGGTGCCGACCGCGGCGGCGGCACGTTCAGCGGCTCTCTCGTCGGTCAAGGTATCCCTCCAGCAAGGCGGCGAGTTCGGTGTCGAGGTCGTCCATGGTCACGGGGCCGAGCATGGTCGGAGCCGACAGCAGGAACGACTGGGCCACCAGCAGCACCGCTCTGGCCCTGCACGCATCGCCGAATCCTCGCTCCAGCACCTCCAGCACGGCCTCGTGGGTCGCCCCGCGCCGGTCGAGCAGGTAGGGGAGCAGCAGTTCGGGATCCACCTCCACGATCCTGCGCCACAGCGGGTGCGCGCGCAGCCCCCGCACGCCCGCGACGACCGCGCGGACAGGGTCGGACATGTCAAGCTCCGCGACCACTCGTACCCACTCCCTGGTCATCAAGTCGGCGACCAGCGTGCGCACGTCCGGCCAGTGGCGGTAGAGCGTCATCCGTGACACCCCCGCCCGGCGCGCCACGTCCGTGAGCGTCGTCCTGCGCACTCCGTAGGCCAGCACGCAGTCGCGGGCGGCGTCCAGAATGCCGTCATTGTGACGAATCGACTTCATGTGTCACAGTGTACCCATGCCTGGAGAACCCATGTCCTGGTCGGGCTGGGGCGACCCCGCCCGCGCTCGAGAGCTGCCCGAGCAGGTCCGCACGCTGCTGCGCGACCTGCTCGGCGTACGCGCGCCCGCCGGCCCCGCCGCCTCGCTGGAGTCGGTGCGGCTCCCGCCGGTCGCCCTGCCGGGGCCGCTGGTCGAGGCCCTCGCCGGCGTGACAGGCGCGGAGCACGTCCTCACCACGCACGAGGCCCGCGTACGGCACACGCGCGGCAAGTCCACTCCCGACCTGCTGCGGATGCGCGCGGGAGACGGCTCCGACGCGCCCGACGCCGTGGTGCTGCCCGGCTCGCACGAGGAGGTGGCCGAGCTGCTGCGGCTGTGCTCCGCCGAGCGGATCGCGGTCGTGCCCTTCGGCGGCGGCACCTCGGTCGTGGGCGGGCTCGCCGCCGCCCGCGCCGGGTTCGCCGGGGTCGTCGCGCTCGACCTGGCCAGGTTCGACCGGCTGCGCTCGGTCGACACGGAGTCGATGGTGGCCGAGTTCGAGCCGGGCGTGCGGGCCTCCGAGGCCGAGCGGCTGCTCGCCGCGCGCGGGCTCACGCTGGGGCACTTCCCCCAGTCCTTCGAGTACGCCACGCTCGGCGGTTTCGCGGCGGCCCGCTCGAGCGGCCAGGCCTCCGCCGGGTACGGGCGCTTCGACGACATGGTCATGGGCTTCACCGTCGCCACCCCGGCGGGCACCCTCGACCTCGGCCGCGCCCCCAGGTCGGCGGCCGGGCCCGACCTGCGGCAGCTCGTCCTCGGCTCGGAAGGCGCCTTCGGGGTCATCACGTCGCTGCGCCTGCGGGTGCGCCGCGCGCCCGCGGAGCGCCGCTACGAGGGATGGCGCTTCCCGTCGTTCGCCGCGGGCTCCGCGGCCGTGCGGGCGCTGGCGCAGGAGGGGCCCCTTCCGGCCGTGCTGCGGTTGTCCGACGAGACCGAGACCATGATCGGGCCGGCGAAGCCGGACGCCATCGGAGCGGGCGGCTCCGGCTGCCTGCTGATCGCCGGCTACGAAGGCGCTTCGGAGGGGGATCGGCAGGCGGCCGGAGCCGCCGTGCTGGCGCGGCTGGGCGGCGAGCCGCTCGGCGCGGACCCCGGCGTGGCGTGGGAACGCGGCCGGTTCTCCGCGCCGTACCTGCGCGACTCGCTGCTCGCGGCCGGCGCCACGGTCGAGACACTGGAGACGGCCGGGTTCTGGGCGAATCTGCCGCGCCTCTACGACGCCGTGCGGCTCGCCCTGCTCGGGGCGCTCGGCTCACCGCTGGTGATGTGCCACATCTCCCACGTGTACGAGACCGGCGCCTCCCTGTACTTCACCGTCGTCACCCCGCAGGACGCCGACCCGGTCGCCCAGTGGCAGCGGGCCAAGACGGCGGTGAACACGGCCATCGTCGAGGCGGGCGGCACCATCACGCACCACCACGGGGTGGGCCGCGACCACCGCGACGCGTACGCGGCCGAGCTGGGTCCCGTCGGCGTGAGCGTCCTGGAGGCGGTCAAGTCCCGGCTTGATCCCGCGGGCGTGCTCAACCCGGGCGTGCTCGTGCCCCCGGCCGGGGGCCGCTGAGCCTCCCGGCCGGTGTCGGGGGGCCGTCAGTCGGGTGGGAGGAGCCGGTCGGCCTCGGCCACCAGCGCGGCGGCCTCGCTGTAGCGGTGGAGGGCCTCCAGCACGGCGGCGAGCCGGTGCAGCGAGGCCACCAGCGGGGCGCCGCCCGCCGGACGGGTGAGTGCCACCGCCTCCTGCGCCAGCGGCAGCGCCTCCATGGGCCGCCCCCGCCGCAGCATCAGCCGAGCCCCCGTGGTCAGGCACCTGGCCAGCAGACCCGAGTATTCCTCCGGAGACTCCCCGACCAGAACCCGGCTCCTCGCGATGGCTTCGCTCAGGCTCTTGAACGCCGCTCCACCCCATCGGGGCCGAGTCTGCGCATAAGCCAGTAAACCCTCAATAGCGTCCACTTCGGATGTGCCTCTGCGGGTCGCGTCATCAGGGCCGTTACGGGTCATGGGAGCCTCCCCTCGGCGGTCCCAACCGCTTGCTTGGGGTGGTGAGGGTACACCATGGTGCACCCTCCGCGTCCCTGGCTGCACGGAGCGTTCAAGATGCGTGATCGGTAGATCCCGGTAAAGATGTTGACATGGTGGAAGTCGCGGCCGAACGCGCAAAGCAGCTCTCCTCGCGGGTGTCGGAGGCGGGCGCCGGATGGGCGTGTCCGCAAGTGGGGACGTTCACGCAGCTCAGACCGGACAGGAGGGGATTCAGCTGGCTCAATTTACGGACGTTGTGGCGCTCGCGTAACGAGGTGCTGGCCGGGTTGTTCGGTGATCCGTCCGGGCAGGTGCGGGCGCAGTGGGTGGAGGCTCAGGAAGCGCGCGGGATAGATCCGGAATTTCGCATCAAGGCACCCGCTGGCGGAAATTTCAGTTTCTTGCTGCTCGGTGATACCGGTGAGGGAGATGCCTCCCAGTACGCCGTTGTTCCGGGGATGTTAAAAGTCGGCCAGGGGACATCGTTCGCCGTCATCGCGAGTGATGTGGTCTATCCGACGGGATCGGGCAACGAGTACGAAGACAAGTTCTTCCGTCCGTACAAGGATTATGACGCCCCCATTTACGCCATCCCCGGCAACCACGACTGGTACGACGGCCTCGGCGGGTTCATGCGGGTCTTCTGCGACGCCCGGCTCAAGCCGAAGCCCGACCGCGGGCTGCGGGGGCTGCTGTGGCGCAGACCGGAGCCGATCGACGATGCGCGGCTGGCCAAGGCGCGCGAGCTGAGGGGCAGGCCGTCCCAGCAGGCGGAGCAGCCGGGGCCGTACTGGGTGATCGAGAGCGACAGCCTGCTGATCGTGGGGGTGGACACCGGCATCAGGAACACCATCGACAAGGGGCAGACCGCGTGGCTGCGGCGGGTCTCGCTCGACCCCCGTCCCAAGGTCCTCGTGACGGGCAAGCCCATCTACACCGCCAACGCGTACAAACCGTCGCCGCTGGAGGAGGGCGGCACGATCGACGACATCGTGCGCGACCCCGCACACCGGTACGTCGCGGCCATCGGCGGAGACGTGCACAACTACCAGCGTTATCCGGTCAAGGTGGGTGACCGGGTGATCCAGTACATCGTGTCGGGAGGCGGCGGCGCGTTCATGCACGCGACGCACACCATCCAGCGCGTCGACGTGGCCGGCGTGCACGAGGACGACTTCCGGTGCTACCCGCTGCGCGGCGACTCGCTGTCGTTCTACAGCCAGCTCTACGCCACCAGGCTGCGGATGAAATGGCTCTACCTCACCCCCGCCGAGGCCGCGTGCGTCATGTCGGAGCACGTCAGGAACCAGCCGGTCAGGACACCCGAGGGAACCGTCGCGCTCACCCGCAGGATGCGGTGGGCGGCGCGGCTGCTCGGCGGCTGGCCGTGGCCGTTCCGGCTGCCCGTGGACAGGGTGTTCCACCGCTACCTGTCCGAGTTGTCCGACTGGGACACCCCGCCGTTCTTCAAGCAGCTGATGCACGTCACGGTCACGCCCGATGAGCTGACGCTGCGCTGCTACGCCGCCACCGGGTGCCTGGGGCAGGAGCTGGACCCGCCGCTGGAGGACGAGGTACGCATCAGCCTGGGGTGAGACCGGCCCGGGCCCGGCTTTGTCGGAGGCGTTTGGCACTCTTGAGCACGTGCATGTCGTGGTCGCGGGGGAGACGCTGCTCCCGGTCGGTGGCGCCCCTCGCCGTCCCGCCCATCCGGCGCGGGCGGTCGCCGAGCTGGAGGCGTCCGAGCGCCCGCGCTGGGTCTGGGCCGACGCCCGTGAGGACTACGCGCCCCTGGTGGCGCGCGGGGTGCGGGTCGCGCGCTGCCACGACATCGCGCTCACCGAGGGGCTGCTGCTCGCGCACGAGGGCCGCTACGGCGAGGCGCGCTCCGCCAGGGCCGCGTACGCCAGGCTCCACGGGCTGGCGGTCCCCGACGACGAGCCGAGCGCGCCCGGCACGCTGTTCTCGCCCGAGCCGCCGGGCGCGGAGGCGGTGGCGGAGGTGCTGGCCGACCAGCTCAGGCGCATCGCGGCGCTGCCCGAGCCAGGAAGGTTCCGGCTGCTGGTCGCCGCCGAGTCCGCCGGGGCGCTCATCGCGGCCGAAATGGCGCACGACGGCATGCCGTGGCGTGCGGACGTGCACGACGAGCTGCTGACCGAGCTGCTCGGCCCGCGGCCCGTGCACGGCATGCGGCCGGCCAAGCTGCAGGCGCTGGCCTCCGAGGTGGCTGCGGCGTTCGGCCACCCGGTCAACCCCGACTCGGTGCAGCAACTGGTCAAGGCGTTCAAGGCGGCGGGGGTGACGCTGAAGACGACCAGGTCATGGGAGCTGAAACGCGTCGACCACCCCGCTGTGTCGCCGCTGCTGGCCTACAAGGAGCTGGCCAGGCTGTTCAGCGCCCACGGGTGGGCGTGGGCCGACCAGTGGGTGCGCGACGGCCGCTTCCGCCCGGAATACGTGGTGGGCGGGGTGGTCTCCGGG
>NZ_SMJZ01000029.1 GCF_004348345.1 Nonomuraea longispora | reverse complement strand
CCGCAGGACCAGTCTCCCTACGGCCCGCCCCCGGAGCAGCAGTCGCCCTTCGGTCCGCCGCAGGACCAGCCCCCCTACGGTCATCCCCACGACCAGCAGTCGCCCTTCGGCCCGCCGCAGGACCAGCCGCCGCACCTGCAGGAGCCGCAGCAGCAGTTCCCCTCCTACGACGAGCCCGCGCATCCGGGCAACGGCGCCGAGCAGCAGGCCGGCCAGCACATGGGGCCGCCCGACCACTACGACCAGCCCGGTCCGCCCCCGCCCGGCCCGCAGGAGCACTACGACCAGCCAGGCCCGCCCCAGCAGCAGGAGCAGCAGGGCGACCACGGCGACCGGCCGCTGGTCTACGGGGTCGACTGCAAGAACGACCACTTCAACGACCCCCGCGTGCCCTACTGCGCCGTCTGCGGCATCGCCCTGGTCCAGCGCACCCTGGTTCCCTACAAAGGGCCGCGGCCCTCGCTGGGGGTCCTCGTCCTCGACGACGGCACGGCGCTGCCTCTGGAGAGCGACTACCTCCTCGGCCGCGACCCGGAACGCGCGCCGGAGGTGGCCGGCGGCAACGCCAGGCCGGCCAAGGTCACCAGTCCCGACGGCTCGGTCTCGCGCCGCCATCTGCGGGTGGCGCTGGACGGCTGGGACGTCAACCTGGTGGATCTCGGCTCGGTCAACGGCACGCAGATCCAGCCGCCCGGTGATCCCAACTTCTACGACATCCCGCCCAACGAGCCCGTCACCATCGCGCCGGGAACGACCGTCCGGGTGGGTGTGTCCCGCACGCTCCGCTTCGAGGCCCACCGGGGCTGACGGACGCCTCGATCGCCGGACGCCCGCGCCCTCGCCGAGGGCGCGGGCGTCCGGCGTGTACGGCGGATCGGCGGCCACGCCGGGCATTCCGGCCGCGAAGCACAGGTTTATAGCGCTATATACGGGAAAAGTGTCGCTCTGGCCAAAAGTCGGGAAAAGGCGAAGGATCTTCACGGGTTAGCGGGCCGGAGAAGCCGCCGTGGCACCGTTTCCCGCCCTCATTGGGTCCGGAACCGGTCGTCCGTAACCTCGGGATAGCCCCTGCGCGATAAGAGGGCCGACCGCCGCTGGACCGGCCGGAAAGACCGCACCCGCGCATCATCACGCCCGGGTCCGCGAGCCACCGCGCACGCGCAGCGGATCGCCCGGCGGGGCGTGCACGTGGATCGAGCAGGCGTGCCGGCGCAGCACGTCCACCTGGACAATCGCGCGTTCGCGGTGCCCGCGACGGCCGCGGCCGCACGTGCCAGCCGGCCGGTCAGGTTCGCCGTCTCCAGGCAGGAGAACACGGCGATGAGCTCGCGCATGGCGACGTCGGCGCGGTCGTAAGGGATCGCGGTGCCCCTCGGGGGAGAGGGTCGCGTGATCGCGTACCCCGATCACGCGACCCTCACGTGCGGGTGCCCTGACTATCGCCCTGGACGACCCCCTTGACCAGCCCTCGACAGGAAATCAGGATGTCCCGCCGACGGGCACGGCCGGCCGCAGGCGGGCCCACGCCACGTCGTCGGCCCACGTGCCGTCCGGCTGAGGGAACAGCTGACGGTGCACGCCCTCCCGGCCGAACCCGGCGCGCTCCAGCACCGCCTGCGAGGCCGTGTTGCCCGCCTCGGTGCCCGCCACGATCCGGTGCAGGGGCGTGCTGGCGAACGCCCAGTCCACCAGCAGCCGCACCGCGCGCGTCATGAGCCCCTTCCTCCGGTACTCCGGCGCCAACGAGTAGCCGATCATCGCCTGCCCCAATGCCGGGACCACCTGCGTCAGCTGCACGTGCCCCGCGAACGCCCGCGAGGCCGCGTCCCTGACCGCCAGCTCGACGCGCTGCCCCGACACCCACCAGTAGCCGGTGTAGCGGCAGCGCCGCTGGTTCTCCTCCAGCGTGGCCGGCGGCTCCACGGAGTAGGCCGCCACGCTCGGCTCGGCCATCATCCGGTGGAAGTCCGTGGCGTCCTCGGCGGCCAGCGGCTCCAGCGCCACGACCCCGTCGGTGAGCTTCCCGCCGTCGAAGAGCGGGAGGTACGGCTCCGCCACCATGACGTCGCCGGGCAGCCGGGCGAACGTGACGAAGTCGGCGTACCGGCCGTCGCGCAGCCGCTTGGCGTCGCGCCTGCGCCCCTCCTCACGAAAACCCGCTTTGTACGCCACCCGCAGGCTCGCCACGTTCTCCACCTCGGTCTGCAGCTCCACCCGGCGCACCCCGTGGTCGAACAGCCAGTCGGTGACCGCCCTGGCCGCCGTGGCCGCGACGTTCCTGCCCCGGGCCCACGGCGCCACCAGGTAGCCGATCCCGGTCACGCCCCAGCGGTCCGGCGGCGTGACGCCGATGGAGCCGGCGTAGCGGCCGTTCTCGGTGATCGCGAACTCCGCGCCGCCTTCCCGCCACGTCGCCGCGACCCTGCCGAGGTGGTCGCGCGCGTCCTCGGCTCGGTAAGGGGAGGGCAGCAGCGGCAGGAACCTGGCCGACACCGGGTCGTCGCAGGTCATGACGATCGCCTCGGTGTCCGGCTCCGCGGGCGGCCGCAGGATCAGGGAACCGGTGGAGATCACGTCGGGCGGGAGCATCCCCCATACTTATCGCGCGTCCTGACCCGCTCGAAAGCCCTATAACCTTGCCGCCATGGGTTTCCGCAGGCATGGGCCTTTCCAGGTGGGGGATCAGGTGCAGCTCACCGACCCCAAGAACAAGCGCCACACGATCACGCTCAAGGAGGACGGCGTCTTCCACACCCACAAGGGCGCCATCCCGCACAGCGATCTGATCGGGCAGCCTGAAGGTTCGGTCGTGCGCTCCTCGGGCGGCACCGCCTACCTCGCCTTCCGCCACCTGCTGCAGGACTACACGCTGGCCATGCCGCGCGGCGCGGCCGTCATCTACCCGAAAGACGCCTCCATGATCGTCGGCATGGCCGACGTCTTCCCCGGCGCCCGGGTCGTCGAGGCGGGCGCCGGCTCCGGGGCGCTGACCTGCTTCCTGCTGCGCGCGGTCGGCCCCGAGGGCCACGTGACGTCGTACGAGCGGCGCGAGGAGTTCGCCGACGTGGCGCGCAAGAACGTCGAGAAGTTCTACGGCGGCCCCATGGAGGGCAACTGGCGCCTGGTCACCGGCGACCTGGTGGCCTCCATCGACGAGGTCGACGTCGACCGCGTGATTCTCGACATGCTCGCTCCCTGGGAGTGCGTCGACGCGGCGGCCAAGGCGCTCACGCCGGGCGGCGTGATCTGCTGCTACGTCGCCACGACGACCCAGTTGTCCAAGACGGTCGAGTCCATTCGCGATCATGGGTGTTTCACCGAGCCACATGCGTGGGAGACCCTGGTTCGCGACTGGCACGTCGAAGGGCTCGCGGTGAGGCCGGATCACCGGATGATCGGCCACACCGGGTTCCTCGTCACCGCCCGCCGCATGGCCGACGGCGTGACCCCGCCGCCGCGCCGTCGACGACCGAAGGGAACGACTGAAGAACTATGACAATTTGGCCACGAGGGTGCGTTGGTGCGTGACACGGGAACAGAAGGCCGTGTTCATATGCTGGGAGTATTAAACGCACTATTGGGGATTAATCACCGAATACTGAATGTCACACGACGAACACTGCCCGGCCAGGTTACGGAGGGGCCCGAGATAGGTAAGGTCCTTAGTAGTCGCCCTCGACTGGGAAGGAGGTGACGGGGCGTGGCAGCTCGCGATGATGCTGAGGCTCGAGCCGCGCAGCGCGAACGGGAGGTCGCTGATCTTTCAACACAGGTCTCCTTCCTCCAGGAGGAGATCACCGCGCTGAGGCGGAAGCTGGCCGAGTCACCCCGTCAGGCCAGGGTCCTCGAAGAGCGTCTCCATGAGGCACAGGCCAATCTGGCGGCCGTGACCGGCCAGAACGAACGCCTGGTGGCCACACTCAAGGAGGCCAGGGACCAGATCGTCGCCCTCAAGGAGGAGGTCGACCGGCTGGCGCAGCCGCCATCCGGCTTCGGCACCTTCCTGGAGGCCCGAGAAGACGGCACGATCGAGGTGTTCACCGGAGGTCGCAAGCTCCGGGTGAACGTCAGCCCCGCCGTCGATGTCACTTCGCTGCGGCGTGGCCAGGAGGTCATGCTCAACGAGGCGCTCAACGTGGTCGAAGCCCTCGGCTACGAAGAGGTCGGCGAGATCGTGATGCTCAAAGAACTGCTCGACGAGGGACAGCGGGCCCTGGTCATCTCGCACGCCGACGAAGAGCGCGTCGTGCGACTGGCCGAGTCGCTGGTCGGCCAGCCCATCAGGGCGGGCGACTCGCTCCTGCTCGAACCTCGTTCCGGCTACGTCTACGAGCGCATACCCAAGTCCGAAGTCGAAGAGCTCGTGCTCGAAGAGGTCCCCGACATCTCCTACGAGGAGATCGGCGGCCTCATGCGGCAGATCGAGCAGATCAGGGACGCGATCGAGCTGCCCTACCTGCACGCCGACCTGTTCCGCGAGCACAAACTCCGTCCCCCGAAGGGCGTGCTGCTGTACGGCCCGCCCGGTTGCGGCAAGACGCTCATCGCCAAGGCCGTCGCCAACTCCCTGGCCAAGCAGGTCGCGGAGAAGACCGGCCAGTCCGGCAAGAGCTTCTTCCTCAACATCAAGGGCCCGGAGCTGCTCAACAAGTACGTCGGTGAGACCGAGCGGCACATCCGCCTCGTCTTCCAGCGAGCCCGCGAGAAGGCCTCAGAGGGCACCCCGGTGATCGTGTTCTTCGACGAGATGGACTCGATCTTCCGCACCCGAGGCTCGGGCGTGTCCTCCGACGTCGAGAACACCATCGTCCCTCAACTGCTGTCGGAGATCGACGGCGTCGAGGGCCTGGAGAACGTCATCGTCATCGGCGCCTCCAACCGCGAGGACATGATCGACCCGGCGATCCTGCGGCCCGGCCGCCTGGACGTCAAGATCAAGATCGAGCGGCCGGACGCCGAGGCGGCCAAGGACATCTTCTCGAAATACCTCATCTCTGACCTGCCTCTGCATCCCGATGACCTGGCGGAGCACTCCGGCTCCCGTGGGGCCACCATCCAGGGCATGATCCAGAGCGTCGTCGAGCGCATGTACACCGAGAGCGAGGAGAACCGCTTCCTTGAGGTGACCTACGCCAACGGCGACAAGGAGGTCCTCTACTTCAAGGACTTCAACTCCGGCGCGATGATCCAGAACATCGTCGACCGGGGCAAGAAGATGGCCATCAAGCAGTTCCTCGAATCCGGCCAGAAGGGCCTGCGGGTGCAGCACCTGCTCACGGCCTGCGTGGACGAGTTCTCCGAGAACGAAGACCTGCCCAACACCACCAACCCCGACGACTGGGCCCGCATCTCCGGCAAGAAGGGCGAGCGGATCGTCTACATCCGCACGCTGGTCTCCGGCAAGCAGGGCACCGAAGCCGGCCGGTCCATCGACACCGTCGCCAACACCGGCCAGTACCTGTAACACCCCTTGATCGGGAGGGCCGCGCGGAGGACCGCGCGGCCCTCCCGCATCTGCGGCCGCTCCGGCGAGGGGATCGGCCGGAGCCGTCGAGGCGGGTCTCCTGCCGGTGAAAAGCGCGGGCCCCACCTAGCATGGCGATCGTGGAGTACCTCAACCCCGCACGCGCCCCGTACACCGACCAGGATCGCGCGCTCATCGGAGCCGGGCACGCCCGCCAGGCGCGCGCCCGTTTCGCCGGGCGGAGCGATTACCGGCCGACGCCCGTCCACACCGTCCGCGGGCTCGCGGGTACGGCCGCCGTGCACATCAAGGACGAGAGCCTGCGCATGGGGCTGGGCAGCTTCAAGGCGCTCGGCGGCGCCTACGCCGTGCGCCTGATGGCCGATCGCGAGCCGGAAGGGCCTCCGTTCGTGTGCGCCAGCGCCGGCAACCACGGCATATCGGTGGCCGCCGGAGCGGCGGAGGCCGGGGTGCCGTGCGTGATCTATCTGAGCGAGGACGTACCCTCGGCGTTCGAGCGACGGCTGCGCGCGCTGGGCGCGGAGGTGCGGCGCAGCGGCCGCCACTACGACGACAGCATGGCCGCCGCGCTCCGCGCCGCCGAGGAGCACGGGTGGCGCCTGGTCTCCGACAGTTCGTGGGAGGGCTACACCGCCGTCCCGCTGGACGTCATGCGCGGCTACACGGTCCTGTTCGACGAACTCTCCGACCCCGGCGCGCTGCGGTTCTCTGCGGAACCCGCCGAACCTCAGACGATCGGGGGCTCCGATCACGGCCCCGTGAACGGCCCGGCCGGGGCCCTGGAGGCGCCGACGCACGTGTTCGTGCAGGCGGGGGTGGGCGGGCTGGCCGCCGCTGCGGCGGCGTACGTACGCGACCGCTGGGGCGAGCGGCCCAAGGTCGTGGTCGTCGAGCCAGAGGGGGCGCCCTGCCTGCTGGAGAGCGCCCGCGCGGGCAAGCCCGTCCGTGTCACGGGTGGGCACACCACGCTCGGCCGGCTCGACTGCCTCGAACCCTCCCTCCTGGCCCACCGCCTGCTGTCCCACCTCGCCGACCTCTACATGACGATCACCGACGAGCAGGCGGACGCCGCGGTACGGCTCCTGTCCGGGCACGGGGTGGCCCTGTCGCCGTGCGGCGCCGCCGGGGCCGCCGGGCTGCTCGAACTCGGCGACGCCTCCCGCGACGCGCTCGGCGTCGGCGACCGCTCACACGTGTTGCTCGTGGGAACAGAGGGACCGGTGGAACCGAAATGATCGACACCTACGTCAAAGGGGCGTGCACTCACCCAACCGGCCTAAGCATGTCCGGGGGGACGGCCGGTTGGCCGAACTCGACCTCCTGCGATTCATCGCCGCCCTGGCCGTCGTCGCCTTCCACTATCTCGTCGCGTACGCCTCCGTCTGGGGGGACAGGCCCGCCGAGCTGTTCCCGGCGCTGGCGCCCATCGCGGGGTTAGGCATCCTGGGTGTCGAGCTGTTCTTCATCATCAGCGGTTTCGTCATCCTGATGACCGTCTGGGGCCGTGGGCTCGGCGGCTTCGCGAGGTCCCGGTTCGTCCGGCTCTATCCCGCGTACTGGCTCAGCCTCGGCGCCGTCGCCGCCCTCTACGCGATCACCGGCGCCAAGGCGCTCAACCCAAAACTTTCACCAGGCGAGTACCTGGTGAACGCCACCATGCTCCAGCGGCTGTTCAAGGTCACCGACGCCGGCGGCGTCTACTGGTCGCTCTGGGCCGAACTCCGGTTCTACCTGCTGATGGCCGTCCTCGTGATCATCGGCGTGACGTACCGGCGCGTGCTGGTCTTCGCGGGCGTCTGGCTGGCCGCGGCGCTCGGCGCGGAACTGCTCGGCAACGACCTGCTCGACGAGATCGTGATGCCGCGTTACGCCCCCTACTTCGTGGCCGGCATGTCCCTGTACCTCATTCACAAGCACGGCAGCGCCTGGCTGCCCTGGTTGTACGTGGCCGGCGGGTACGGCCTGTCGATCAACGCCGCGCTCGGGCGGGTGCACAGCCGCGTCGAGGCCGCCGGCTTCAAGAACATGCCCGTCACCGACGTCAGCGTCATCATCACCATCACCCTGATCTTCGCCGTGATGGCCCTGGTCGCCCTCGGCCTGCTCAGGCTCAGGCCGTCGCGGGCGCTCACCGCGCTGGGCGGGGTCACTTACCCGCTTTACCTGTTCCATGGTGTGGTCGCGGTGGCCCTCATCCCCGTGCTCGTCGAGAGCCTGCCCCCCTGGGCCGTCGCCGTGACCGCGACGCTGGTCGCGATTCTCCTGTCCTATCTCGTCCACGCCTTTGCCGAACGTCCTGTCCAGCGACTTCTCAAGCCGCGCAAGGCACCGCATACCGCGTCAGCTCCCGCCGTACAGGTTGAAAAGGCGTCGGTGCCATAACCTTGTGGCCTCGGGGCACTGTGAAGGGCATAGGCTCGGGCATATAAACGGCGGATAGACAGACCCGGACGAACAGAGGGTGTTGCATGACGGTGCGTCGGGTGATGGGCATCGAGACCGAGTACGGCATTTCCGTACCTGGTCAGCCGGGCGCCAACGCGATGGTGACCTCCTCACAGGTCGTGAACGCCTATCTGGCCGCCTCGGCGGCCCGCGCGCGCAGGGCACGGTGGGACTTCGAGGAGGAGAACCCTCTGCGCGACGCGCGCGGGTTCGACCTTGCCCGGGAGGTGGCCGACCCCACCCAGCTCACCGACGAGGACCTCGGCCTGGCCAACGTCATCCTCACCAACGGCGCCCGGCTCTACGTCGACCACGCCCATCCGGAGTACAGCGCACCCGAATGCACCAACCCGCGGGCTGCGGTTATCTGGGATAAAGCGGGCGAGCGGGTCATGTACGACGCGGCGACCAGGGCGTCGGCCATTCCGTCCAACGCCCCGATCCAGCTCTACAAGAACAACACCGACGCCAAAGGCGCCTCCTACGGCTGCCACGAGAACTATCTGATGCGGCGGGCCACTCCCTTCGCCGACATCGTCAGGCACCTCACCCCGTTCTTCGTCTCCCGGCAGGTCGTCGTCGGCGCCGGCAAGGTCGGCATCGGCCAGGACTCCCGCGGCGAAGGCTTCCAGATCAGCCAGCGGGCCGACTTCTTCGAGGTCGAGGTCGGGCTCGAGACCACGCTCAAGCGGCCCATCATCAACACCCGGGACGAACCGCACGCCGACCCCGAGAAATACCGCCGGCTGCACGTGATCATCGGCGATGCCAACATGTCGGAGATCTCGACCTACCTCAAGCTCGGGTCCACCGCGCTCGTCCTCGCCATGATCGAGGACGGCTTCCTCACCCGCGACCTCGCGGTCGACAATCCCGTGCAGGCGCTGCGGGCGGTCTCGCACGACCCCGGCTGCCGCTACGAGATCCCCATGCGTGACGGCCGCAAGCTCACCGCGATCCAGCTCCAGATGGAATACCTGGAGCAGGCCCGCAAATACGTCGAGGAACGCGGCACCGCCCACGACGAGATGAACAAGGACATCCTCGACCGCTGGGAGTCCGTGCTCACCCGCCTGGCCGAGGACCCGATGCAGCTCGCCGGCGAGCTCGACTGGGTCGCCAAGCTCGAACTCCTCGAGGGCTACCGCAGTCGTGACGGCCTCGCCTGGTCCCACCCCAGGCTCCAGCTCGTCGACCTGCAATACTCCGACATCCGTCCCGACCGCGGCCTCTACAACCGCCTCGTGGCCCGCGGGCGCATGCAGCGCCTCGTCACCGAGGAAGAGGTGCAGCGCGCCGTCGAGCACCCGCCCACCGACACCCGGGCCTACTTCCGCGGCCGCTGTCTGAGCCAGTACAGCGAAGCCGTCGCCGCCGCCTCCTGGGACTCCGTCATCTTCGACATCCCGGGCAGGGAGTCGCTGCAGCGAGTGCCGACCCTTGAGCCGCTGCGCGGCACCAAGGCCCACGTCGGTGAGCTCTTCGACCGCTGCCGCACGGCCGCCGACCTCGTCGCCGCGCTCACCGGCGGCGACTGACCACGCATCGTGCCGGCCCGCTCATGGCAGGCCCACGCCGGGCCCCGGGGTGCGCGCGGGCCGTCCTGGTCCACGTACGCCGTCGCCACCGGGGCGAACAGCGCCGGCGCATCCGCCCGCGAACGGCCGGGTAGCCTGGAACGTTCCGTAGCAGAGACTTCCGCTGAAGGCGAGCTGGGAAACTGTGATGAGAAGCACATCGGTCATACTTGAGGACAAAGGGGACATCTCAACCTCCCATGGGAGCGGGCGTCCCGTTTTCGGGTAGCTCTACTATCTGGTCAACCCCGCAAGATCGCTGGATGATCGGCGCGAAATGTCGCCCGGTTCGGGGAAGATATGCAGGAGAGGCAGTCCCCCAGACGGAGGTAGGACATGGCAACCAAGGACACCGGCGGCCAGAAGCAGGCCGGTCGGCGCGAGGCCGAAGTTGAGGAGACCGAGGCCTCGGCGGCGCCGGACGTTCAGGAGCGGCAGGAGAAGCTCACGGACGATGTCGACTCGATCCTGGATGAGATAGACGAAGTTCTCGAAGAGAACGCTGAGGAATTCGTACGCAGCTATGTCCAAAAGGGTGGGGAGTAGGACCAAAGCACGTTAAGGGATGATTCGGGTGGAAGCGCCGGACCGAACGACGACCTGCCCGGACGGTGGTGAGGCATGGCCCTCGCCCGGTCCGGGCTCATCCAGCGCAGCCCCGTCGGGCGCGTGGCACGGTCCTCTTCGGCGGCCACCCGCTTGCCTACCGTCACGGCACCACCAGGACGACTGCGAGCGCGTGCTCGCCCGCCAGGGCGAGCACGGCGCCGCTCTCGCGGGACACGGGGGCTCGGGGCTGTTCTCTAGTCCAGGTGGTCGAGGGTGGGCTGATCGTCCGGCATGGCATAGTCGACCGCGACGCCGAGGAGGCGCACGGGGCGGTCGAGATCGAAGCGGCCGAGCACGGTGAGGGCCGTCCGGGTGATGGCGGCCGGGTCGGTCGTTGCGGCGGGAAGTGTGGCCTGGCGGGTGCGGGTGAGAAAAGGCGCGTAGCGCACCTTGACGGTGACGCGGGTCGCCTGGCGGCCGGAGGCGATGGTGTCCTGCGCGACGCGCCCGGCGAGCGTCGCGACGTGGTGGGCGATGTCGGTCCTGTCGGTGAGGTCGTGCTCGAAGGTGGTTTCGCGGCTGTGGCCGCGGGCGATCCACGGTGTGGTGACGACCTCGGCCTCACCCTTGCCGAGGGCGAGATAGCGCAGCCAGGGGCCGTTGGTGGGGCCGAAATGACGGGCGAGCTCGGCAGGGTCGGCCGCGGCCAGTTCGGCGACGGTGTGCACGCCCTGAGCGGCGAGCTTTCTGGCGGTCTTGGCGCCGATGCCCCACAGCGCGTCGGTGGAGCGGTGATTCATGGTCTCGGCCCAGTTGTCGCTGGTGAGCCGGTGCACCCCCGCCGGCTTGGCGAAGGCCGAGGCGAGCTTGGCCTGGTGTTTGTTGTCGCCGATGCCGACGGAGCAGGTCAGCCTGGTGCGGGCGAGCACGGCGCGCTGGAGGTCCGCCGCGAGCGCCTCGGGATCGTCGGTGGCGGCGCCGACGAAGGCCTCGTCCCAGCCCCAGACCTCCACGCGTACGGGAAACTCGCGCAGCACGGCCATCACCTCCCGCGAGGCGGCCTCGTAGGCCGGCGGGTCGCTGGGCAGGAAGATCGCTTCCGGGCAACGTCTCTGTGCGGTGCGCAGCGGCATGCCGGAGTGGACGCCGTGGGCGCGGGCTTCGTAGGTGGCGGTGGCCGCCACGGTGCGGGGACGGGTGGGGTCGCCGGTGCCGCCCACGACGACGGGCCTGCCGCGCAGCTCGGGGTGGCGCAGCAACTCGACCGCGGCGATGAACTGGTCGAGGTCGACGTGCAGGATCCAGTCCCGGGCGGACCTGGTGGCCATGCTGTCCAGTATGGCCGGTGGGTTCGTGGCGGTCGCCGCGCAGGGCACGACCCGTGGGCGGGTGTCGGGTTTGGGGGGTTCGGCCGGTACGGCAGTGGCGCCCGCGCAAGATGGTTCGCCGTTAGCTGATCGTGGGAAGTGCAGACAGCAACCCAACATGAGTAGGGTCGCCCTAGGAACACTGACGTTTGGAGGGAGTCGCGTGGCATCGCACAGGGATCTGCCCGTCGGCTTGGTGAACCACCTTTTCCGGAACACGGGGAATTCCTCGTTCACGGAGTTTGTCAGCTCATATGCGCCCGAGTTGCTGCCACAGCGAGATGAGGTTCTCGCCACCCCGATCGGCGATCAGGTCCCGCACGCGACCACGATCGTGGCCGCCACCTTCGCCGGCGGCGTGATCATGGCCGGTGACCGGCGGGCGACGTCGGGCAACATCATCTCCCAGCGCGACGTGGAGAAGGTGTTCCGCGCCGACGACTACTCGTGCATGGGCATCGCGGGCACGGCCAGCACGGGCCTCGAGTTCGCGCGCCTCTACCGCGTGGAGCTGGAGCACTACGAGAAGCTCGAGGGCCGCACGATGTCGGTGGCCGGCAAGGCCAACCGGCTGGCGACCATGATCAGGGGCAACCTCGCCATGGCGATGCAGGGGCTGGTGGTGGTGCCGCTGTTCGCCGCCTACGACCCCGACAAGGACGAAGGCCGCATCTTCAGCTACGACGTGGCGGGCGGCCCCTACGAGCGGGAGCGCTTCGACGCGATCGGGTCCGGTTCCATCTTCGCGCGCGGGTCGCTGAAGAAGCTCTACCGCGACGGCGCCTCCTCCGACGACATGGTGATGACGCTCATCCAGGCCCTCTACGACGCGGCCGACGACGACTCGGCCACCGGTGGGCCCGACGTGAGCAGGAAGATCTGGCCGATCGTGACGGTGATCGACGCCGACGGTTTCCGCCGCCTGACCGACGAGCAGGTCTCCTCCTACGTGGAGCAGATGCTCGAAGCCCGCTTGATCTCGCCCGACGGCCCCATCGCCCCGCTGCGCTAGAAAGGACCACCGCACGTGTCCATGCCTTTTGGATATGCGTCCCCTGAGCAGATCATGCGGGACAAGGCCGACTACGCGCGCAAGGGCATCGCGCGGGGCCGGTCCGTCGTCGTGCTGCAGTACGTCGACGGCATCCTGTTCGTGGCGCCCAACCCGTCGCGGGCGCTGCACAAGATCAGCGAGATCTACGACCGCATCGGCTTCGCCGCGGTCGGACGCTACAACGAGTTCGAGGAGCTGCGGCTCGGCGGCATCCGCTACGCCGACATCAACGGCTACACCTACGACCGCTCCGACGTGACCGGGCGCGGCCTGGCCAACCTCTACGCCTCCAACCTGGGCCGCATCTTCACCGAGTCGATCAAGTCGCTCGAGGTGGAGGTCGTCGTCGCCGAGGTGGGCGAGACGAAGGACGGCGACGCCATCTACCGGCTCACGTTCGACGGGTCGGTCTTCGACGAGCACGGCTTCGCGGCCATGGGCGGCCAGGCCGAGGCGGTGTCGTCGCGGCTGAAGGAACACTACCGCGAGTCGATGTCGCTGGCCGACGCGCTGGAGGTGGCGCTGACGGCGCTCACCGAGCCGGGCGGCGAGCGCCCGCCGGTGGCGCAGCTTGAGGTGGCGGTGCTCGACCGCAACCGCGAGCACCGTAAGTTCCTCCGGCTGACGGGGGCGCGGCTGGAGCGCCTGCTCGCCCAGACGACCACCCCACCCGCCTCCGAGCCCACGCCTCCGGCCGGCGAGGGCAAGGACACACCCCCGCCCACGGGTCCGGACGGCGACGTGGACGACGGCTCCTCGCCGCTGTAGCGGCGGTTACCGCGGGGGCCCCACCACGACGGGGTCCCCGCTGCCGGGCGGCCTGTGGCCGTTACGTCGCGGTGAGGGGGCCGGTGGGTTCGGCGGCGTGCTGCGTCCAGGGCCTTTGCCGGTGACCGATGCGGGACGTCAGTGACATGCTGTGCCACCGGTCCGGCTTCGTAAGGCGGTGACCGGCGTCGGGGGCCCAGTGACCGCGCCTCACGTACGCGATCGGCCCTCACCCGGGCCCGGGCTCCCTGCACGAGAGGCCGCTCGCTCGTCCGGAACCCGCGATGGAGGCGGCACAGAGCAGTGTGATGTGTTTCACACTGACTTGGGCGAACTCCGGAGGACAACCAATGATCTTACGTTGCATGAACACTTGCCTGCGCGGCATCCTCGCGGCCGGGGCGGCTGCGGCTGTGGTGCTGACCTCCGGCGGAGCGGCCGACGCGGCCGGCTATCCCAGGTACAAGGCGCCCAAGATCTTCGGCACGACCTTCCAGCCCGACCCGAAGCATGACTTCACCAAGGGAATCCACTCCCGCCGCAACGGCATCCTGCGCGGCTGGATCACCGGCGTGCGCGGGGGCACGGCGGAGTACGTGCCCATCAGGTGGACGAAGGGCAGCCACACCCCGGGGAACTTCGTCGCCCCGCGCGAGGGGCACGTGGGTGCCTACGCCTCGCCCGTCGCGAAGAACGTGGTGTTCCTGTCGGCGTACGGGTGCAAGGCCACGATGTCGAACCTGACGGTCAGCAGGAAGACGGGGCTCGGCGCGAAGAGCTGTTCCAGGGCGGCGCTGATCAAGCGGCACGGCACGAATCCGCACCCTTCGCTGATCACCGTGCACAAGGGGCGGATCGTCAAGGTGCAGGAGATCTACACCCCTTGACCTGCGCCGCGTGATCCGCGCCCCGAGGGGGCGGGCGCGGGACGAACGCCGTAAACGCCCGGTCAACGGGGCACCGGATGAGGCCGGCATGGGAAAACACCTGCGAAGATCTCTCCCGCATGCCGATCCGTGGGCATAGTGTGAGGTGATGGATCGTCGCATCTTCGGGCTGGAGAACGAGTACGGCGTGACCTGCACGTTCAGGGGACAGCGCAGGCTGTCGCCGGACGAGGTCGCGCGCTACTTGTTCCGGCGGGTCGTGTCCTGGGGCCGATCGAGCAACGTCTTCCTCCGCAACGGCGCACGTCTCTACCTCGACGTGGGCAGCCACCCTGAATACGCAACACCTGAGTGTGACAACGTCATCGAGCTCGTCACCCACGACAAGGCGGGCGAGCGCATACTCGAGGGCCTGCTCGTGGACGCTGAGAAGCGGCTGCGCGAAGAGGGCATCGCCGGTGACATCTATCTGTTCAAGAACAACACCGACTCGGCCGGCAACTCCTACGGCTGCCACGAGAACTATCTGGTGGGCAGGCACGGGGAGTTCGGGCGGCTGGCCGACGTGCTGATCCCGTTCCTGGTGACGCGGCAGATCGTGTGCGGGGCCGGCAAGGTGCTGCAGACGCCGCGCGGGGCCGTCTACTGCGTCTCGCAGCGGGCCGAACACATCTGGGAGGGCGTCTCGAGCGCCACCACCCGGTCCAGGCCCATCATCAACACCCGCGACGAACCCCATGCCGACGCCGAGCGGTTCCGCCGGCTGCACGTCATCGTGGGCGACTCCAACATGAGCGAGACCACGATGTTGCTCAAGGTCGGCGCCACCGACCTGGTGCTGCGCATGATCGAGTCGGGCACGGTCATGCGTGACCTGTCGCTGGAGAACCCGATCAGGGCGATCCGCGAGGTCTCTCACGACATGACGGGCAGGCGCAGGGTGCGCCTGGCCAACGGGCGCGAGGCCTCCAGCCTGGAGATCCAGCAGGAATACCTGTCGAAGGCTAAGGACTTCGTCGATCGCCGCGGCGGCGACGCCATCGCCCACCGGGTGCTGGAGTTGTGGGAGCGCACCCTGCACGCGGTCGACACGGGCAACCTCGACCTGGTGTCGCGGGAGATCGACTGGGTGACGAAATACCAGCTGATCGAGCGCTACCGCAAGAAGTACGACCTGCCGCTGTCCTCGCCGCGGGTGGCGCAGCTCGACCTCGCCTACCACGACGTGCACCGCAAGCGCGGCCTGTTCTACCTGCTGCAGAAGCGCGGCTCGGTGGAGCGGGTGGCGTCCGACCTGAAGATCTTCGAGGCCAAGTCGGTGCCGCCGCAGACGACGCGGGCCCGGCTGCGCGGTGAGTTCATCCGCAAGGCTCAGGAGAAGCGGCGCGACTTCACCGTCGACTGGGTGCATCTCAAGCTCAACGACCAGGCGCAGCGCACGGTGTTGTGCAAGGACCCGTTCCGCAGCGTGGACGAGCGGGTCGACAAGCTCATCGCCGGCATGTAGCCCGTGCCAGAGCGTGGCGCCGCGTTTACCCCGGCCCTACCTGAATGTCGGGTAGTGTGACGCGAATCTGACGTCTTTTCCGAGGGAAATCCATGCGCCGCGCTCTGGCCGCTTCGGCCGCCGTGCCTCTGCTCTTTTTCGCCGCCGCGTGCGGCTCCGATGACGGCGCGAACTCCGGCGCCGAGTCCAGCGCCAGCTCCAGTGCCGCGCCGGCCGACGGGGCCAAGGTGTCGGTCGCGGGGAACGTGGGCGCCAAGCCCACGGTGACGTTCCCGGCCGGCTCGCCCGCCACCACGTCGTCGTACAAGGTGATCCATCCCGGCGACGGCGACGCCATCAAGGCGGGCGACCGGGTGGTCGTCAACCTGACCGTCTACAACTGGGACGGCCAGGGCAACGCCGTGCAGGGCTCCTCGTACGACACGAAGGCGCCCGAGGCCATCCCGGTCAACGAGCAGTTGCCGAAGATCCTGCAGGAGGGCTTCACCAAGGTCAAGCAGGGCGGCCGGCTGCTGGCCGTGCTGGCCGGCGACGCCGCTCCCCAGCAGCAGCAGGCCGCGCCCGCCCAGCCCACCAAGGTGTTCGTGTTCGACGTGGTCGGCAAGCAGCCGCCGGCGCTCAAGGTGGCCGACGGCAAGGAGACCGGCGACAGCATCAAGGGCGTCAAGGTCGACAACCCCGGTGGTGAGAAGGCTCCCACGCTGACCACGAAGACCGACGCCAAGCCGCCGGCGAAGCTCGAGGTCAAGACGGTCATCAAGGGCACCGGGGAGAAGGTGAAGGCCAACCAGTCGCTCACCGTCCACTACACGGGCAAGATCTGGGGCACCGACAAGAAGTTCGACTCCAGCTGGGACCGCGGCCAGCCGGCCGAGTTCCCGCTCGGCCAGGTCATCAAGGGGTGGCAGCAGGGATTGGCCGGGGTGCCGGTCGGCAGCCGGGTCGTGATGAGCATCCCGCCGGACCTCGGTTACGGCGACCAGGAGCAGCAGGGCATCCCCGCGAAGAGCACGCTGGTGTTCGTGGTGGACGTCCTGGGCGCCTACTGATCAGCGCCACGGTGCCGGACGGACCCGCGTAAACCGCAGGCGTTCGTCCGGCATTGTGGGACCATGGCCGGGTGCATGTCGCCCGGCCTTTTCTGCGCGCCTTGCGCGCCTCCGCGTTCGCGGCGGTGTGCGTGCTGGTGTCGGCCGCACTGCACGTGCTGGCCGGGGGCACGGTCGTGCGCCTCGGCAGCCTTTGCGTGGCCCTCGCGGCGGCCTGGGCGGGCGCCTACCTGCTCGGCGGGCGCCGGCGCGGCGTGAGCGTGCTGCTGGGGGCCTGTTTCGCCGCCCAGTACGGCATGCATCACCTGTTCGGTGCCACCCTGCCTGACCTGCCGTCCGTGGGCGGGCACGCGCACGGGGGCGGGCTGGGCATGCTGGCCGTCCACGCCGCGGCGGCCTTCGGCTCGGCCTGGTGGCTTGCCCGGGGCGAGGCCGCCCTGGCGACCCTGCTGCGGCTGGCCGTCACGTCCGTCGGCCGTTTCTGGGCCACGCTGCTCGCCCTGGCCGGCGCACCGATCGAGATTTCTCGTCCCGGCCGCACCACGGGCTGGGACGGCCCCGCGGCGCCACCACGAGCACCGTTCACGGCAGCGGTGTCCCGGCGCGGACCGCCGCTCGTTCTCTCCGTTCTCTGACCCGGGCGCTCGCCCGGCCTCAGGCCGTGTGGTTCCGTCCCGCGGCCCTTTCTCGCGTGGCCGCGCGGCCACGCGCCCGAACTGTCTCGCGGAACGCGGCACGTCCGCGGATGTGCGCGTCTCCGCCGAACGGAGAAACGCCTGATGACCTCCTCCGACCTGTCGTCCGCGCCGGCGACGCAGCCGCCCGCGCAGCGTGGCGCGACCTGGGCGGCCCTGCGCCCTCTCGTGCTGCGCCTGCACTTCTACGCCGGTATGCTCGTCGCGCCCTTCCTGCTGATCGCCGCGACCACCGGCTTCCTCTACGCCGCCTCCGTCCAGATCGAGAAGATCGTCTACCGGTACGAGCTGACTGCGCCCGCCGCCCAGACCCGGCTGCCCCTGGCGCAGCAGATCGAGGCGGCCCGCGCCGCACGGCCCGACGGCAAGGTCAGCGCCGTGCAGCCGGCCGCCGAAGCCGGCTCGACCACCAGGGTCCTGCTCGACGTGCCCGGCCTGGCCCCGAGCACCCGGCTGGCCGTCTTCGTCGACCCCCACACCGCCCAGGTGCGCGGCACGCTGGAGAGCTACGGCAGCTCCGGCGCGCTGCCCGTACGCGCCTGGATCTCCAACCTCCACCGCCACCTGCACCTGGGCGAGCCGGGACGGGTCTACAGCGAGCTGGCGGCGAGCTGGCTCTGGGTTGTGGCGCTCGGCGGCCTGCTGATGTGGGCCGGCAGGCGCAGGACCCGGCGGCGGCAGCTGGTCCTGCCCGAGCGGGGCGTCGCGGGCTCGCGACGCCTGCTGTCCTGGCACGGCTCGGTCGGCCTGTGGGTGGTGCTGGGCCTGTTCTTCCTGTCCGCCACCGGCCTGACCTGGTCGACGTACGCGGGCGCGAACGTCGGCGAGCTGCGTGCCGCCCTGGGCTGGACGACCCCGGAGATCTCCACCGCGTCAGGTGGGCACGCCGGGCACGCCCCCGGCGATCACCAGCCCGCGGCCGCCTCCGCGATCAGCGCGGACCAGGTCGCGCAGACGGCGCGGAGTGAAGGGCTGTCCGGCCCGCTGGAGATCGCCTGGCCTGCGGAGACGGGCGGCCCGTACGTGGTCAAGGAGATCGACAACCAGTGGCCGGTACGCCTGGACCAGATCGCCGTCGACCCGGCCACCGGGCAGGTGACCGCGCGGCTGCCCTTCGCCTCCTACTCGCCGGCCGCCAAGCTGGCCACCTGGGGCATCGACGCCCACATGGGGCTGCTGTTCGGCCTGGCCAACCAGCTCCTGCTCATGGGGGTGGCCGCCGGCCTCATCACGCTGATCGTGCTGGGGTACCGGATGTGGTGGCGGCGCCGCCCCACCGGCGGGCCGGCCGCGCCGCCCGCGCGCGGCGCCTGGCGGCAGGTGCCCCGGGCGGCGCTGGCACCGCCGGCCCTGCTCGCCGTGGGCGTCTGCGTCTTCCTGCCCCTGATGGGCATCTCCCTGGCGGTGTTCCTCGTGATCGACATCCTCCTCGGCAGACGCGCCCGGACATGAGCGCCGCCTACGCGTCGTGCCAGTTGTGCGGGGCGCGTTTGAGCGTGTACACCGCCTGGGGCAGGTCGTCCCTGACGCGGATCATCCAGCGCGCGAGATCGGTGGTGAGGCCGGCGCGGATCGCGGCCAGCGCGGGATCGTCGTAGCGGTTGTCCAGCTCCGCGGGGTCGGCGTCCAGGTCGTAGAGCTCGCCGGTCCCGCGCTCGTCCAGGAGCAGCTTCCACTGCTCGCGCCGGAGCATGACCGTCGTGCCCGACTGCGTGACGGTGTTGAGCTCGTCGAAGGTGCGGCCCTCGTAGGGGAAGTGCAGCGAGGGCCGCTCGTCGACGTCGTACGACAGCCCGCCGAACCCGCGCTCGCCGTAGCCGGTCGCGAACTCCCCGGCCGGGTAGGGCTCGCCGGTGAGCATGGGCCACAGGCTGCGGCCCTGGACACCGGGCGGGATCTCGACGTTGATGGCGTCGCAGATCGTCGGGAACAGGTCGGCCAGCGAAACGAAGTCGGTGCGGTTGACCATCGGCCGCACGCCTGGGCCGGCCACGGCGAACGGGATGCGCATCAGGCTCTCGGGCATGCCTGCGCCCTTGCGTTGCAGGCCGTAGTCGCCGGTGTAGTCGCCGTGGTCGGCGACGAAGAACACCAGCGTGTCCGCGTCGTGCCCGGTTGCGCGCAGGTGCGCGAAGAACCGGCGCAGCTGGTCGTCGATGAGCCGGAGCATGCCGCAGTAGTTGGCGCGGTAGCGCCGCCACTCGGCGTCGTAGCCGGGCCGTTTCTCCTCGATCAGGCGGCGCAGCCAGGTGTACGTGCCGCCCTTGCGCTCGGCGCCCTCGGGCCCGGCCAGCCGGTCGGGCACCTCGTCCTCCCCGAACAGGCTGAAGTACGGCTCGGGGACCTGGTACGGGTTGTGCGGCTCCGGGAACGACAGCCAGGTGAAGAACGGCCGGTCGGAGGGCGTCCCGTCGACGGCGCTGATCGCGTCGGTGACGATCCGGTGCGGGAACTGGCACTCCAGCGGGAAGGGCGCCGGTTCGCGGCCGACCGAGTGGTCGAGCGAGACGAGCCACTTCTCGAACGCTTCTTGCTCGGGCGTTGCCGCGCCGGCAGGGCCGCGCTCGTGCCAGTAGGGCGCGGCGAACGTGTCGAAGTCGGCGGGCTTGCGGTGGAAGTGCGTCTTGCCTGCCAGGTGCAGTGCGTAGCCGGACTCACGCAGCACGTCCACCAGGTCGTCGCCGCGCAGCACGTGCCGAGCGGCGCTGTTCTGCCTGACCCGGTGGGCGGACGGGTAGCGCCCGGTGACCAGGCTGATCCGGGCAGGGACGCACAGCGGGGAGGTGGTGTAGGCCCGCCCGAACTGCACGCCGGTGTCCATCAGCCCGTCGAGGAACGGCATGGTGTCCAGGGGGAAACCGCTCGCGGCCGTCCAGCCGGCGCGTTGCTGGTCGGTCATGATCAGCACGATGTTCGGTCGCTTCACAGGAAGGTTCTCCATCGTCAGCGCTTGTCGTACATCGGCTTGGTGTAGTCCTCGCCCGGCTTCCAGTTGGGGAAGGCGTAGTCGTCCGGGCCGACCTTCGCGCCCTTCTTCCTGGCCTCCGCGATCGCGCGGTCACGGTCCTTGGCGGTGTCGCTGGACAGCTTGGTCAGCGCCGCGCGGACGTCGGTGACGTCGCCGGTGAGCGCGCCCTGCACGATGTCGCCGAGGGTGGGGCGCACCGGCTTGGAGGCGATCTGCACCTGCTGGACGTCGGCGTTGCCGGCGACCGGGTCGGGGGCGAGGTGGACGCTCTCCCGGAACCAGCCGATGAGCTTCTTGTAGGCGGGGTGCGCCTTGGACTGCTCGACGACGTCGATGTCGCGCGGGGGCTGCGACATGGTCTCGGCAACCTGGCGGGAGTAGCCGGTGGTGACGAAGTAGTCGCTCAACAGGGTGTTGGCCGCCTGGACGTGCTTGGTCGCCGGTGACAACCAGTAGTCTCCGGGCTGCGGCAGATGGTAACTGGCGACGGCGGCGCCCGCGTCGGGCACCAGCATCGGCCCGACGCCCAGCTTCTCCCCGAACTCCGGCATGTCCTGCAGCGCCACTCCGGGGCACCACGGGCCGTCGAAATAGTACGCCGCCAGCCCCGTGGTCCACCGGGCCCGCGCCACGTCGTCGACCCACGAGTTGGACCCCGGCACCAGCACCTTGTCCTGGCGCAGCGAGACCAGGAACTCGATCACGTTGAGATATTCGTCGGCGTGGAAGGCGTACTCGCCGCTTTTGTACAGCTGTCCTTGGCCGCCGGCGAACCCGGCCGCCTGTGCCAGGTCATGGACCTGTTCGCCGAGCCGGTCCGGCATGCCGATGTTCCATGTGCCCGCCGCGGCGAGGAACCCTCGCCGAGTCATCGCGCTCATCGGTCCTGCCTTCCACCCCGCGGCGGTCAAAAGTCTTGTGAAGCAATCTTGCCGCGTGGCAAAGTCATTCTTGCCACGCGGCATGCCGCGCGGCAAGGCTCTCTTGGAAGTCGGCTCCCGATCTGGAGGTTGGACGGTCGTGGTGACACAACGTGACGTGGCGCGGCTGGCGGGAGTCTCCGCACGGACCGTCTCCAACGTCGTGAACAACTTCGCCTACGTGTCCGAGGAGACCCGAGCCCAGGTGCAGCGGGCTCTGGAGGAGCTCGACTACCGGCCCAATGTCGCGGCCCGCAGCCTGAACCGGGGGCGCTCCAAACTGCTGGCGCTCGTGCTGCCGCTGGACGTGCCCTACTTCACCGAGCTGGCCGCCCACGTGGTGGACCAGGCCGAGGAGCGCGGATACACGGTGCTCCTCGACCGCACCGAGGGCGTGGCGGAACGCGAGCGGCAGATCATGATGCGGCGGGACCGGTCGGCGCTGTTCGACGGGATCATCTTCAGCCCGCTCGGCCTGACCGAGGACGAGCTGCGGCGCTGGGCGGGCAACTGCCCGGCGGTGATGCTGGGTGAGATACGGGTGGAGGGCTTCGACCACGTCGCCATCGACGACACAGCCGCGGCGCGGGCCGCCACGGCGCATCTGGTCTCTCTGGGCCGGACCCGCATCGCCGCCATCGGGCACGTGGAACGTCCGACGGGCAACACGGCGGCGCACCGGACGGCCGGTTACGCGCAGGCGCTGGAGGAGGCCGGGCTGCCCGAGATCCACGCGACCGTGCGCCGCTACCAACGCCAGGACGGCCGGGAGGCGATGGAGCGCCTGCTCGACCTGGACGAGCCGCCGGACGCGGTGTTCTGCTACAACGACCTGCTCGCCATCGGGGCGGTGCGAGCCGTGCTGGCGCGCGGGCTGCGGGTGCCGGAGGACGTCGCCGTCGTCGGGTTCGACGGCATCGAGGAGGGCCGGTTCGTCACGCCACCGCTGACCACCGTCGTGCCCGACAAGAAGAAGATCGCCGAGCTCGCCATGACCCGCCTCCTACTGCGCGTCGAGGGCGGCCAGGAGCCCGCGGCCGAGCTGGAAGCGCCCTGGCGGCTCCTGGTCGACCAGAGCACCACGGGCGTCGCCGGAGCGGGCGCATGACGTTCGCCGTCCCGTCCACCGGTTCGCGAGGCCCCGACCGTGCTGGCTGTACGGCGCGTTCACCGTCTACCCGATCGCCGGCAGCTACCTCTATTCGCTCACCGACCGGAACGGCTTCGACGACAGCCCGTCCTTCATCGGCGTGACCAACAGCGCTCATCGACGGCGCCGGGTTCGCGACCGTCTTCTTCCGCATCATGTTGCCGCGGGCCAAGCCATTGACGGCCACGGTCACCGTCCTCACCTTCCTGAACACCTGGAACGCGTTCTTCCTGCCGTTGGTCTTCGCCTTCTCCCGGCCCGACCTGCGCACCGTGAGCGTCGGCATGCTCGCGTTCGTCGGCGAGAACGCCACCGACTGGCCGGGCACGGCCGCCGCGGCGACGATCTCGCTGCTGCCGGTCCTCGCGCTGTTCATCGCCCTGCAGCGCTACTTCGTCGAAGGTATCGCCGGCGCAGTCAAGTCCTGAGCACGTCCCCATCGAGAAAGTGAGCATCGTGCCTGACAACCCCGTGGTCCCCCGCCCGGAGTATCCCCGTCCGCAGTTCGTCCGCGCCGCATGGCAGTGCCTGAACGGGACCTGGCAGTTCGAGAGGGACCCCGGCGACTCCGGGCTGGAGCGCGGCCTGCTCGACCGTGACCTGACCGGCGAGATCGTCGTGCCGTTCTGCCCGGAGGCGCCGCTGTCCGGCATCGGCGACCCCGACTTCCACCCGGCCGTCTGGTACCGCCGCACCGTCCAGGTGCCGGACGAGTGGGCGGGGCAGCGGGTGCTGCTGCACTTCCAGGCGGTCGACCACGACGCCACGGTGTGGGTCGACGGCGTCGAAGCCGGCCGGCACCGGGGCGGGTTCACCCCGTTCACCTGCGACCTGGCCGCCGCGGCCGACCCGGCGCACACGTACACCGTGGTCGTGCGCGCCCGGGATCCCCGCACCGGGCCGCAGGCGCGCGGCAAGCAGGCCACCACCTACGAGGGGCGCGGAGCGCGGTACGGACGCACCACCGGCATCTGGCAGACGGTGTGGTGCGAGCCCGTGCCGAGCACGCACCTCCGCCGGCCGCGGATCACGCCGAACGTCGCCGCGTCCGCGTTCCGCGTCACGGTGCCGGTGCCGGGCGGCCGAGCCGGGCACGAGGTCCGCGTGACGGTGTCGGACCAGGCCGGGGAGGTCGCGCGGGCACGATCGCGCGCCGGCCTCGACCTGTCCGCCGAGCTGTGGCTGCCGCTGCCGGACGACCGGGTACGGCTGTGGAGCCCCGAAGACCCGCACCTGTACGACCTGCGCATCGACCTGCTCGACGGCGACGGCGCCGTGAGCGACACGGCCACGAGCTACGCCGGTCTCCGCTCGGTCACCCTCGACGGGCACGCCGTCCTGCTCAACGGCGAGGTGCGCTTCCAGCGGCTCGTGCTCGACCAGGGCTACTATCCCGACGGCCTCATGACCGCGCCCACGGACGAGGCCCTGCGCCGTGACATCGAGCTGGCCGTGGCCGCGGGGTTCAACGGCGCCCGGCTGCACCAGAAGGTGTTCGAGGAGCGTTACCTCTACCACGCCGACCGGGCCGGGTTCCTGGTCTGGGGCGAGTTCGGCGACTGGGGCGCCAACACCGGCGGCCCTCCCGGCGACAACCAGCAGCCGACCGCGTCGTTCGTGACCCAGTGGCTGGAGGCGGTCGAACGCGACTACTCGCACCCGAGCATCGTCGGCTGGTGCCCGCTCAACGAGACGTGGCAGCGGCTGCACGACCGGATCACCGTGCTCGACGACGTCACCCGGGGCATGTACCTGGCCACCAAGGCGGCCGACCCCACCCGCCCGGTGCTCGACGCGTCCGGCTACGCGCACCGGGTCGCCGGCGCCGACATCTACGACTCGCACTGCTACGAGCAGGATCCCGAGGTGTTCGGCCGGCTGATGGCCGGGCTGGCCGAGGGCAAGCCGTTCGTCAACGCCGACCGCGACGGCACGGCCTGGTCGGTGCCGTACGCGGGGCAGCCGTACTTCTGCAGCGAGTTCGGGGGCATCTGGTGGAACCCGGGCGCGCGTCCCGGGGAGAGCTCCTGGGGGTACGGCGAGCGGCCCACGAGCGAGGACGAGATGCAGGAGCGCTTCGCCGGGCTGGTCGCCGTGCTGCTGGACGACCCCCGGATGTTCGGCTACTGCTACACCCAGCTCACCGACGTCTTCCAGGAACAGAACGGCGTCTACCGCTTCGACCGCACGAGCAAGCTGGACGTCTCCCGCATCCGCGCGGCGCAACAACGTCCGGCCGCCATCGAACGGGCCGCCACCCCCTCGGGCTCGTAGATCGGCGGAATCGATGTCCGGTCCACCGCCCCCTGGAGCCGGGCGCCGGGGGCGCGCCCCCGGCGCCCGGAGCGTGCGTCGCCGGGGTTCGTGCGACGTCGCTGAATTCGTGGCGCCCGCTACGGCGATCAGCCCGCGCGGCGCGAGCGGGCCAGGGCCAGCCCGCCCATCACCGCGCCTGCCAACCCCACCACCAGCGCCACGACGCCGCCACCCAGCCCGTTGCCGGTGCCGAGGCCGCCCTCGGCGGTGGCCACCACCAGCCCGCCGAGCCCCATGCCGGCCAGTCCCGCCACCAGGGCCACCACGGCCCTTCCCGGCCTGCCGGGGCCGGAGGCACGCCTCAGGGCCCACCCGCCGACGACCGCGCCGGCCAGCCCCGACAGCGCGGCCACGATGGCTCCGAGCCGTCCGGCGCTCAGGGCGTACAGACCGGCTTCCGGCTGGACCAGGACGTGAGCGGCCGCCGGGGTCGCCGACCACAACCCTCCGGCCAGAGCGTTTCCGGCAGCGGCGAACACCTGTCGAACGGGCATGAGGTTCTCCTTCTCTGCGGCAGGGCGTCCCCCGCCTGCGGAGGGACGCCTTTCATCGGTGCGGGAGGAGCGTCCTCCCCGCGGGAGGACGCAGTCCGATCATCTCCGCCGGCCCCGCCGCCCGTCGTCGGGCGGGCGCGGACATTACGCCCTGCCGCCGACAGGGCAGCCGGCTACCGCTGACGCCGCAGTGGCCGCGGAAGTACCGCGTACGCGGTAGCCGGCCGGTCATCCGTGGGCGGGACCCGCCCGCGGCGGCGCTCGGTTAAGGTGCGCGCATGAGCACTGCACGGTCCGGTCCGCGGGCACCCGTCACGGACGGGGCCATCGCCGTGGGCGTGGCGGCCACGCTGCTGGTCACCGGGCTGTCGGACCAGCACTCAGGCACGTCGCTCGACGTGCTCGGCTACTCGCTGCTGACGGCCGGCGGCCTGGCGCTGGCCGCGCGCCGCCGGGCCCCGCTCGTCGTCCTGGCCGTCACCGGGCTGTGCGCGCTGGGCCATCAGGCGGCCGGCTTCGACGTGCCCGCCATCGCGTACCTGTTCGCGGTGTACGCGGCCGTACGCGCGGGGCACCGCACGGTCACGGTGGTGGTGAGCGTGGGCATGCTGGCCTCCCTGCCGTTCGCGGCCATGGTCTCGGGCCTGCACGACACAGGCGAGGCGTTCGCGCAGGCCAGGGGCGCCCTCGAACTGGCCTGGCTGATCGCGGCCGGCGCCGCGGGCGAAGCGCTGCGGCAGGCCGAGCGGCGTGCGGACGAAGCCGAGCGCACCCGGGAGGAGGCCGCGCGGCGCCGCGCCGACGAGGAGCGGCTGCACATCGCGCGGGAACTGCACGACTCGCTCACCCACCAGATCTCGATCATCAAGGTGCAGGCGGAAGTCGCCGTCCACGTGGCACGCAAGCGCGGCGAACACGTGCCGGATGCCCTGCTGGCGATCCGGGAGGCCGGCCGTGAGGCGGCCAGGGAGCTGCGGGCGACCTTGGAGACGCTGCGCGACGACGACACGAGCCCGCCGCACGGGCTCGCCCACCTCCCCGAACTGGTCGAGCGGGCCCGGACGGCCGGCCTGGACGCCACGCTCACCATCGAAGGGCGGCGCCAGGGCGTGCCGGCGGCGGTGGACAGGACCGCTTACCGGATCGTCCAGGAGTCGCTGACCAACATCGCCCGGCACGCCGCCGCCGCGACGGCGACGGTCCTCATCGACTACCGTCCCGGCGCCCTCCTCATCCAGGTGGACGACGACGGCAGGGCCACCCCGGACCTCGCGCCGGTGCCCGGTGTCGGGCTGCTCGGCATGCGCGAACGTGTCACCGCGCTCGGCGGTCACCTGCTGGCGGCGCCGCGCGGCGAGGGCGGCTTCTCCGTACGGGCCGAACTCCCCGTGGAGCCGGCGTCGTGATCCGGGTCCTGCTGGCCGACGACCAGCCGCTCATCCGCAGCGGGTTCCGCGCCCTGCTCGACCTGGAGGACGACATCGACGTGGTGGCCGAGGCCGGCGACGGCGACCGGGCCGTGGCCCTGGCCAGGGAGCACCTGCCCGACATCGCTCTCGTCGACATCCAGATGCCGGTCGCCGACGGCATCGAGGCCACCCGGCGCATCGCCGCCGACCCGGCCCTGGCCGGGGTGCACGTCGTCATCCTCACGAACTACGGCCTCGACGAGTACGTCTTCGACGCGCTGCGCGCCGGCGCCGCCGGATTCCTCGTCAAGGACATCGTGCCCGAGGACCTGCTGCACGCCGTACGCGTCGCCGCGCGCGGCGACGCCCTGCTCGCACCGTCGATCACCCGCAAACTGATCGACCGGTACGTGACCCAGCCGCTCCACACCGGCGCGGCCACGGCATTGGACGAGCTGACCAACCGCGAGCGCGAGGCGGTCGTCCTCGTGGCGCAGGGCCTGTCCAACGACGAGATCGCCGGCCGCATGGTGATCAGCCCGATGACCGCGAAAACCCATGTCAACCGGGCCATGACCAAGCTCCGCGCCCGCGACCGCGCCCAGCTCGTCGTGTTCGCCTACGAGTCCGGCCTGGTGGCCCCGCGCCGCTGGTGACAGTCCCGCCGCACGCCGGGCAGGGGCCGCGGTGGTGTTCCTCGACCGGACGCGGATCACCCGTCGCCGTGCCGTGCCGTGCCGTGCCGTGCACGCGCGGGCCGGCGTCCTGAGCCCTTGCGCCCGAGCAAGGCGGGAACCCCCTCGGGCGGGGCGCCGTACCGCGGTGCCCGCGGCCCGCTGGACCCGCCGTGGACGGTCCATAGGGTCGATCGGCAGGAGGAGGCCGTCAGGGGTGCCACCGCGTGGTGGCCACGGGTGCGCTCAGCCCGGCTGTCGCTGCTCCCGGCGTTCGGCCTCACCGACCGGGCAGGGCGCATGTCCCGCGACACACGCGCCCCGGTCGCAGAGCCGGCAGATGTACTGCGCGTTCCCGTTGTCCTGGTACAGCTGTGTGAGGATCTTGACGAGCAGGCCGGACAGGGTCTGCTGCTCTCCTTCGTCCAGGCAGTCGAGCACGCCGCTGAGCGGGGTCGCCCGTGCTCCGAGGATGTGCTGGGTCGTGGCACGGCCCGTCTCCGTGAGCGAGAGGGTCACCCAGTGACGGTTGAAGGGGTGCGGCTCGCGCGTGAGCAGGCCGTCGGCTTCGAGTCCGTCGACCATCCGGGCGGCCGCGGACTGGGTCAGCCCTACTCGCCTGCCGAGTTCGGACACGCTGAGGCCGGGACTGGCGGACAGCGTGACCATGGCCGTGGCCTCCCGGGCGCTCACCCCGGCGGCGCGGGTCACCTGGCCCAGCGTCACGTCGGTCAGGGCGAGCGCGGTGGCGCCCAGCAAGTTCGCCGTCGTCGCTGAATCATGCATACTTCATGTTAACATGCACGACTCATGAAAGCTGGGCGGAGGCGGAAGCACCGACAAGGCCTCCGTGCAGCGGCTCGAACCCCGCGCCGGGACGGTTTCCGGCTCCTCCGGCGTGGCGGCTCGGTAGCATCGCCTCGCCCCGGCAGCCCCCGCCGGGCCACGCGGGCCGCGGACGGCACGGAGCTGACGGTTCCAGCTTCACCCGGGGCACTCCCGCCGCCTTCCCTCTGGGGCGGCTGCTGCCGGGCCTGGAGCGGGCCCTGCGGGGGCGCAGGGTGGGCAGCAGGGTGATCGCCGCCATCCCGCCGGGAGACGGCTTCGGCGCCAACCCGCCGCGGGGATCGGCGCGGACGAGGAGCTGTTCTACGTCGTCGACATCCTCGGCGCCCACCCCAAGGGCGTGTCGGTCAAGGCCCGCGGCGGCTCACTGGCGGGCGTGCGCGTCCCGGGCGGCGCCCGGCCGGCGTTGGCGGTGCGGGCCGGCGCCCCGCCCGCCCGCTTCGCCGCCAGGGTGTTGCACCGCGGCGAGGGGCCAAGGACGCAGGCGGGACAGCTCGTCGTCACCCAGTACGAAGGCGCGATCTGGAGCCGGCGCCGCGTCTTCGACACCATCTGGACGACCGGCGGGCCCAAGGCGTTCAAGATCGGCGACGGCGGCGTGACCAAGGCATGGGACAGCGCGCTCGCCGGCGTCCCGGCCGGGAGCCGGGTCGTGATGATCGTCCCACCTTCCTACGGGTACGGCCCCTCCGGCAACCCGGCGTACGGCATCAAAGGCTCCGACACGCTCGTCTTCGTCGTCGACGTCATCGCGTCCTACTGAGCGTCCTACTGATCGGCCTACTGAGCGGCCCCGGGCGGGACCGGTTCGTGCCGGGCGGGGGCTTTCGTAGACTCCGGCTGTGAGTAGCGACGACCTCGACGCGCTGGCCCTGCTGCACGATCCCGTACGCCGCAGCCTCTACGACGTGGTGGCGGCCAGGGGCGGAGACGTCGGCAGGGGAGAGGCGGCCGAGGCCGCCGGCGTGTCCAGGACCCTCGCCGGTCACCACCTCGACCGGCTGGTCGAGGCCGGTCTGCTGGAGAGCGGCTTTCGCCGGCCGGAGAAGAGAGGGCCCGGCAGCGGTCGGCCCGCCAAGGTCTACCGCAGGGCGAGGGGTGAGCGGTCGGTGAGCCTGCCACCGCGCGACTACGCCATCCTCGCCTCGGTCCTCGCCGGCGTGGTCGAGCTGCTCGGCGCCGACGAGCAGGCCGAGCGCGCGGCGCGCGACGTGGGCGTCAGGATGGCCGGGGGGCGCCGGGGCGAGCCGGTCGAGAGGGTGCTGCGGGAGCGCGGCTACGAGCCCTACGAGGAGGGCGGCCGGGTGCGGCTTCGCAACTGCCCGTTCCACGTGCTGGCCGAGGAGCAGCCGGTGCTGGTCTGCTCGGTCAACCTGGCCCTGTGCGAGGGGCTGCTGGAAGGGTTGGGCGACGACCCCGGCAGGGCACGTCTGGACCCGCGGCCGGGGGAGTGCTGCGTGGCGTTCCGCGTTTCTAAAACAAATGAAGATTGACATAGAAGGGGAGGGGTGATGTGCTGAGTGTCATGCACCTGGCCCAGCTCAACATCGCGCACATGCGCGCGCCCGTCGACAGCCCCGAGCTCGCCGAGTTCGTCGCCCTGCTCGAACCCGTCAACGCGCTCGCCGACGCGGCGCCCGGATTCGTGTGGCGGCTCAAGGAGAGCGAGACCGACCCCACGGCCACCGTCGTGCACGACTACGGCGACCACCTGCTCGTCAACTTCTCGGTGTGGAAGTCGCTCGACACGCTGTGGAACTACGTCTACCGCAGCCCTCACCTGGGCGTGCTGCGCCGGCGCAGGGAATGGTTCCTGCGCGTGGCGGAGCCGTACACCGTCATGTGGTGGATCCCCGAAGGGCACATCCCGCCGCTGGCGGAGGGCATGCGGCGGCTGGAACGCCTCAAGACCGAGGGGCCGAGCCCCGAGGCGTTCACCTTCAAGGACTCCTACTCCAGCAGCGAGGCCGCCAGCCTGCCGGCCGCCGCCGAGGCCAGGAAGTAGGCCAGATCCTCCTCCAGGCCCCTGCCCATCGTCGACAGCCGCACAGGACAGGCGCGCAGCGCCTCGTGCAGGCCGTCCACCGGCACGGGGACGAGGCGGTGGCGCACCGCCAGCAGCTCCGCCTGGTCCCTCACCCGCTCGCCGAACTCGCCCGGCAGCTCGGGCACCGGCACGTCGGCGGGGGACAGCGCGACCCTGCCGTAGGCGGTCAGCGAGTGGTGGGAGACGCCGTAGTGGCGCTCCCTCCTGTCGCCCTCGCTGACCCGCAGCGCGGCCACCGGACGCCCCAGCAGCACGCCCGCCGCGTTCACCGCCTCACCCGCCGACACCCCGGAAAAGCCCCATCGGGTGCCCGTGCCCAGGTTGCCCGGCCCCTGCGTGACGATCGCCAGGTCGGCCTCCAGCACGTGCCTGGCCGCCAGCAGCCCGGTGTGCACGGTGACCGCCTCCACGTCGCCGCCGAACGACTGCCCGACCGTCACCACGCCCTTCAGCCAGCCGGCCTCACGCAGCCGCGCCGCCGCCATCGAGAACCACGCCGGCAGCGCGCCGCCGTCCAGCATCACGTACGCGACACGGACGTCCGGCCGCGGCGCCGAGGCGTACAGGCCGCACAGGATCGGCGGCAGCGCCGAGTGCAGGTCCGCCACGATCACCGGCATGCCGTCCAGCGAGTCGGCCTCGCGCAGCAGCTCGTGATGAGGGGAGTCCTGCTCGTCGGCGCCCAGCACCGTGGCCTGCAACGGTGTGTACCGGGCCTTCACCAGGTGCCCGGGGCCGTCAGGATCCTGCGGCAAACGGTTAGGGACGGCCACCACCATGGCGTAACCTCCCGTACCGAGACCCATCGCGAGCGCGGTCGTGTTGAGCAGCACCTCGTCGCCGGGTTCCGGGCGCCCGACCAGCGGCGGATACGCCAGCGCCCGGCACTCTCCCTCGGGGACGGCGACATCCAGCTCCACCGCTCCCGGCCACTCGCGTCGGATCCGGACAACTTCGCCCCTGCGCCATCTGATCACGGGGGCAGGGTAGCGTCGATCGAAGGAGGAGTGAGGCAGATGTCGCGCCGGAAGACAGAACGGCTGCTCAATCTCGTGATCTGCCTGCTCGCCACCCGGCGCCCGCTGTCGGCCGAGCAGATCCGTCACGCCGTCCCGGGTTACGACCGCGACGGCGACGAGGCGTTCCAGCGCATGTTCGAGCGCGACAAGAACGAGCTGCGCGAGCTCGGCATCCCCATCGACGTGGTGCGCGACCCGTGGGAGGACGAGCCGGGCTACCGGATCGAGCGGCAGTCGTACGAGCTGCCCGAGATCACCCTGGAACCCGACGAGGCCGCCGTCCTGGGGCTGGCCGCCCAGGTGTGGCAGCGCGCCAGCCTGGCCGAGGCCGCCTCGGGAGCGCTGCTGAAGCTGCGCGCCGGCGGCGTGGCCACCGACCAGCCCGTCGGCGCGGCGATGGGCGGGGGAGCGCTGGAGCTGCGCGTCGACACCCGCGACCCCGCGTTCCCCGCGCTGTGGAACGCCGTACGCGACCGGCGGGTGGTGCGCTTCGACTACCGCGGCGCCGGCAGCGAGGACGTCCGCACCCGCACCGTGGAGCCGTGGGGCGTGGTCAGCAGACGCGGCCGCTGGTACCTCGCCGGGTTCGACCGCGGCAGGGACGCGCCGCGCGCCTTCCGGCTCAGCCGCATCACCGGGCAGGTCACGACGGTCGGCAAGCCGGGGGTTGTCGAGGTCCCCGAAGGCGTCGACGTACGCGCCATGGTCGGCTACCCCGACGAGGTGACGGACGAGCGGATCGCGGTGGTCCGCGTGCGCCAGGGGACGTGTGAAGGGGTTCGCCAGCTGGCCAGGGCCGTACGCACCGGCAGGGACGGGTGGGACGAGGCCGAGCTGGCCTTCTCCGACCCCGAGCGGCTGGCCGCCTGGATGGCCAGCCTCGGCGCCGACGTCGAGGTCGTCGACCCGCCCGACGCCCGTGAGGCCGTCATCCGCCGACTGAAAGGGGCGCTCGCATGAGCGGATCCGCCGACCGGCTGCCCCGGCTGCTGTCGCTGGTGCCGTACCTGATGTCCCACCCCGGGGCGCAGGTCGGCGAGGTGGCCGCGGTGTTCGGGCTGAGCGAGAAGCAGCTCATCGACGACCTGCAACTCGTGTGGATGTGCGGGCTGCCCGGTCACACGCCCGGCGACCTCATCGACGTGTCCTGGGACGGCGGCGAGATCCTCATCGACAACGCCGACACCATCGCCAGGCCGCTGCGGCTGGGCATCGACGAGGCCAGCGCGCTGCTGGTCGCGCTGCGCATGCTGGCCGCCACGCCGCAGCTGGCCGAGGTGCAGGGCACGGACGACGCGCTGCCGCGCGTGATGGCCAAGCTGGAGCAGGCGGCCGGGGAGGGCGCCGCCACCGTCAGCAGCCAGGTCGCCGTCGACGTCGACGCGGCACCCGACGCCCTGCCGCGCGTGCGCGAGGGACTCACCAAGGGGCGCAGGCTGTCGCTGCGTTACTACGTGCCGGGCCGCGACGAGGTGACGCCGCGCGAGGTCGACCCGACGCGCATCGTGGTCGTCGACGGCCGCGCCTACCTGGAGGGCTGGTGCTACCGCGCCGAGGCGATGCGGTTGTTCCGGCTCGACCGGATGCTCGGCGTCGACGTGCTCGACGTGCCCGCCGACCCGCCGGCCGAGGCCGAGCCCATCGACGTCGCCCAGGGGGTCTTCCGGCCCTCGCCCACCGACGAGCTGATCGAGCTGGAGGTCAGCGCCGCCGGCCGGTGGGTCGCCGAGTACTACCCGTGCGAGCAGGTCACCGAGCTCGGCGAAGGACGGCTGCGGGTGACGCTGCGCGCCCGCGACCAGGACTGGATTCTCAAGCTGGCGCTGCGCCTCGGCGACACCGGCAGGGTCGTCGCGCCGCCCGCGATGGCCGAGGCCGTGCGCCAGGAGGCCGAGCGGGCCCTGGCCCTGTACGCTCACCGGTCATGACGTGGATTCTCCTGGCCTGCGGGTTGTGCCTGGCGGGGCTGGCCGTGCTCGGGGTCGCGTTCGCCCGGGTGGTGGCCGCCGCACGTGACCTGAGCAGGGAAGTCGCCCAGGTTCACGAGCAATTCGGGGATAAACAGGACGCCAAGGGATGAGGCAGCGGCCCCGGCAGCGTACGATCGGTCGTGAAGGACAGCACTCATAAACCATGAAGGACGTCACATGAACTTGGGAGCTCCGGAGATCATCCTGATCTTGGTGGCCTTGGTCCTGCTCTTCGGCGCCAAGAAGCTGCCGGACCTCGCGCGTGGCGTTGGACGGTCCCTGCGCATCTTCAAGGCCGAGACCAGCAAGATGAACGATGACGACGACAAGCCGACCGTCGTCCAGACACAGCCCGAGGCCCAGCAGCAGCCCGCCACGCCCCAGCAGCTCCAGGCCGCGGCCCCGTCGCCGGAACCGTCGCCGGAGGAGCAGGCCCGCCGGCTCGAGGAGCAGGCCGCCAAGTTGCGTGCGAGTGCCCAGGCCGACAAGCGCCCCTGATTTTTCCTCTCCTCCTCACTCCCTGGACTGGTGATGGCGCTGCTGAAACGGTCGGGGCCCAAGCGCAAGCCTGAGCCCGATGCCGAAGGCCGGATGCCGCTCATGGAGCACCTGCGCGAACTGCGCAACCGGCTGCTCATCGCGTTCGCCGCCGCCGTGGTGGGTTTGATCATCGGGTGGATCGTCTTCGACCCGGTGTGGGCGGTGCTCAAGGATCCCTACTGCTCGACCGCCCAGTCGCGTCAGCTCACGGGCGAGTGCAGCCTGACCTACACCGGCATCTTCTCGTCGTTCTTCATCACGTTGAAGGTCTCGCTGATGGTCGGCCTGGTGCTGTCGTCGCCGGCCTGGCTCTACCAGATCTGGGCGTTCGTCACCCCGGCCCTCTACCGCACCGAGAAGCGCTACACGGTGTTGTTCCTGACGCTGGCCATCCCGCTGTTCGCGCTGGGGGCCGGGCTGTCCTACTTCATCATGGACACCGCGCTGGGCTTCCTGCTGGGCTTCTCGGTCGACGGCTCGGTCGCCACCATCTCGATCGACGACTACCTCGACTACGTCCTGATCATGCTGCTGATCTTCGGGGTGTCGTTCGAGCTGCCGCTGCTGCTGGTCTTCCTCAACATCGTCGGGGTGCTGTCCCACGCGACGGTGGCCAAGCACCGGCGGCTGGTCATCTTCCTGATGTTCGTCTTCGGCGCCGTCGTCACGCCCGGCGGCGACCCCATCACCATGATGGCACTGGCCGCGCCGATGATCGTGCTGTTCTCGGCGGCCGAGCTGGTCATGTACCTGAGGGAGAAGCGCAACCCGGTGAGTGAGTTCGGTCACCTGGACGACGACGAGGCCTCGCCGCTGCCCGAGGACGCCCCGCTCGACGACGATGCCGACGCTCCCCGCGCCGGGGAGGATTCCGGTTCCGGGCGATAGGCGATAAGTTCCGGGCGTGTCCCCTCAACTCGCCCTGCTCGTCAACCCCGCCGCGCGCGGCGGCCGCACTCTGCGCCTGCTGGAGCCGGTGGCGCGCCGCCTGCGCGCCGGCGGGGTCGAGCTGTCGGTGATCGTCGGCGACGACGCCGGCGACGCCCTCGACCGAGCCTGCACCGCCGTCGCCGAGCGCCCCGACGCGCTCGTGGCCTTCGGCGGTGACGGGCTCGTGCACCTCGCCGTGCAGGCCGTGGCCGGCACGGACGTGCCGCTCGGCATCATCCCCGCCGGCACCGGCAACGACATCGCGGCGGCGCTCGGGGTGCCGTGCGGCGACCCCATCGCCGCCGCGAGGACCGTGCTTCGGATGCGGCCGCGGAGCGTCGACGCCGCCCGCGTCGTCGCGGGTGCCGCGGACGAGCTGTTCGCCGGGGTCATGTGCTGCGGGTTCGACTCGCGGGTGAACGAGCGCGCCAACCGGCTTACCTGGCCGCCGGGGATGGCGCGCTACGTCGTGGCGATGGTGGACGAGCTGCGCTCGTTCCGGCCGATCCCGTTCCGCGTCACGCTCGACGAGGACGAGGTGATCGAGCGGGAGGCCATGCTGGTGGCTGTCGCCAACACGCGTTCGTACGGCGCGGGGATGCGGGTGTCGCCGGACGCCAGCCCGGACGACGGGCTGCTGGACGTGGTGATGCTGGAGGCCGTGTCCAAGGCCGAGTTCCTGCGGGTGTTCCCGAGCGTCTACCGGGGCACGCACGTGGGCCATCGGGCCGTGTCGGTCAGGCGGGTGCGCAGCGTGCGGCTGGAGGCGGCCGATGTCGTCGCCTACGCCGACGGCGAACGGGTGGGGCCGGTGCCGGCGCACTGCGAGGTCCGGCCTGGCGCGTTCCGCGTCCTCGTATGAATCTACAAAGTAAAGGCGCCTGCGCGGAGGCCGTACAAGCCCGGCGGGACGGACCGGAATGGCGATTTCGGTAGGCTGACGGGTATGACAACGCCAGCGGAACGCTATGCGGCCTTCCGTCAGAAACACGGGAACGACGGGGCCGCTCTCAAATCGTTCCGAGGCCTCTACGACTTCGCTCTCGACGACTTCCAACTGGACGCCTGCCGTGCCCTGGAGGCCGGTGACGGCGTCCTGGTGGCGGCGCCCACGGGGTCGGGCAAGACGGTCGTCGGCGAGTTCGCCGTCCATCTGGCGCTGGAGCAGGGGCTCAAGTGCTTCTACACCACCCCCATCAAGGCGCTGTCCAACCAGAAGTACAACGACCTGGTCAAGCGCTACGGCACCGCCAAGGTGGGCCTGCTGACCGGCGACAACAGCGTCAACGGCGAGGCCCCCATCGTGGTCATGACCACCGAGGTGCTGCGCAACATGCTCTACGCCGGCTCGGCCACGCTGGCCGGGCTGGGATTCGCCGTGATGGACGAGGTCCACTACCTCGCCGACCGCTTCCGCGGCGCGGTGTGGGAAGAGGTCATCATCCACCTGCCCGAGTCGGTCCGGCTGGTGGCGCTGTCGGCGACCGTCAGCAACGCCGAGGAGTTCGGCGAGTGGCTGGGCGAGGTGCGCGGCGACACCACGGTGATCGTCGACGAGCACCGCCCGGTGCCGCTGTGGCAGCACATGATGGTCGGCAACCGCGTCTACGACATGTTCGTCAGCGACGACCTGACGCCGCGCATCAATCCCACGCTGATGCGGGTGACGCGCGACGCCGAGCGGCTGACCGCCGGGCGGGGCAGGCGCGGCTACGGCAGGCCGCAGCGCTCGCGCGCGCCCGACCGGGTGCAGGTGATCGAGAAGCTCGACGCCGAGGGGCTGCTGCCGGCGATCACGTTCATCTTCTCCCGCGCCGGCTGCGACGCGGCCGTGCAGCAGTGCCTGTACGCCGGCATCCGGCTCACCACCGAGCGCGAGCGGCACGAGATCAGGCAGCTCGTCGACGAGCGGACCGCCCACCTGCCCGACGAGGACCTGGCGGTGCTGGGCTACCTCGAATGGCGCGACTGCCTGGAGCGGGGCCTGGCCGCGCACCACGCGGGCATGCTGCCGGCCTTCAAGGAGGTCGTGGAGGAGCTGTTCACGCGCGGGCTGGTCAAGGCCGTGTTCGCCACCGAGACGCTGGCCCTGGGCATCAACATGCCGGCCCGCAGCGTGGTGATCGAGAAGCTCGACAAGTGGAACGGCGAGACCCACGCCGACCTCACCCCCGGCGAATACACCCAGCTGACCGGGCGGGCCGGGCGGCGCGGCATCGACGTCGAGGGCCACGCCGTGGTGCTGTGGCAGCCCGGCATGGACCCGCTGTCGGTCGCGGGCCTGGCCGGCACCCGCACCTATCCCCTGCGCTCCAGCTTCCAGCCCTCCTACAACATGGCGGTCAACCTCGTCGGCCAGTTCGGCAGAGAGCGTGCCCGCACGCTCCTGGAGGAGTCGTTCGCGCAGTTCCAGGCCGACCGGGCGGTCGTGGGGCTGGCCAAGCAGCTGCGCAAGCACGAGGAGGCGCTGGAGGGCTACCAGGAGGCCATGACGTGCCACCTGGGCGACTTCCCCGGATACGCGGCGCTGCGCCGCCGCCTGTCCGACCGTGAGGCCGAGCTGTCCCGGCAGCGCGGCGCCGCCCGCAGGGCCGCCGCCGTACGGTCGCTGGAGGCGCTGCAGCCGGGCGACGTGATCCGGGTGCCCGGTGGGCGCAGGGCGGGCCTGGCGATCGTGCTCGACCCGGGCCGCAACCCGCGCGGCCGCGCCGCCGGCGCCGGGCCGAGCCCGCTGGTGCTGACGATCGGCAAACAGGTCAAGAAGCTCGACCCGGCCGACTTCCCCGTGCCGGTCGAGCCACTGGAGAAGCTGCGCATCCCGAAGAACTTCAACGGCCGCTCGCCCAAGGAGCGCGCCAACCTGGTCTCCACGCTGCTGGCCAAGATCGGCGACCGAGACCTGGGCAAGCCGGCCAGGGCCCGCGACCACGCGGTGGAGGACGACGAGGTCAACGAGCTGCGCCGGCGCATCCGGCAGCACCCCTGCCACGGCTGCGACGAGCGGGAAGACCATGCCCGCTGGGCCGAGCGCTATCACAAGCTGCTGCGCGAGACCGAGGGGCTGCGCCGCCGGGTCGAGGGCCGCTCCCACGTCATCTCCCGCACGTTCGACCGCATCTGCGCGGTGCTGGAGCAGCTGGGTTACCTCGACGGCGAGTCCGTCACCGACGAGGGCCGGCGGCTGGGCCGCATCTACACCGAGCTCGACCTGCTCACCGCCGAGTGCCTGCGGATGGGCTTGTGGGAGGAGCTCGACCCGGGCGAGCTGGCGGCGTGCGTGTCGGCGCTGGTGTTCGAGTCGCGGGCGGCCGACGACGCCCGCAGGCCAAAGATCCCGGCGGGGCGGGCGCAGGACGCCCTGACGTCGATGACGCGGCTGTGGGGCGAGCTGGAGGCCATCGAGTCAGACCACGGGCTGTCCACGATCAGGGAGCCCGACATGGGCTTCGCGTGGGCCGCGTTCCGCTGGGCCAGGGGGCACAGCCTCGACGCGGTGCTCCTGGAAGGCGTCAACGGCAACGAGCTGGCGGCCGGTGACTTCGTACGGTGGATCAAGCAGCTGATGGACCTGCTGGGCCAGCTGGGGAACGCGGCGCCGCAGGGCAGCAAGATCAAGCAGACGTCGGTGAAGGCGATGGACGCCATGCGGCGCGGCGTGGTGGCCTACTCCTCGCTCACCTGAGCGTCCGGCCGCGCGGGGCTCCCACCGGGCCGCGCGCGGATGCCGCGAGCCATGCCCGGCTACTTCTCGGCGCGGGCACCGACCATGGTGAGCGCGAGGCCCAGCAGGCCCGCGACGATGCTGGCGGCCGTCAGCGCCCCGCCGTCGAGCACCAGGTGCAGCAGGCCGAAGTCGCGGTCGAAGAAGAAACCGGCGATGAGGCCGCCGAAGCCCTGGATCATGAGGAGAACGCCGAGGAATGCCATGCCTCGACGATCCCAGCCCGGGGCGGCCGGATCATCGAACCAAAGTATCGGCCCGTATGCACCTTGGAACCAGTTCTCAGAAGCATCTTTGACTTTCGTCTGACGTCTGCTAGGCCATTATCTCGTTTGCACGAGATTTAACGGCGTTGCGAAGTGCCGTTCTCGGCGGGATTCTCCGGTCAAGTCTCTTTTAAATGGTGAATATGCCGTGCTATATCGCAATTCGGGTGCTAGTGTCCGTTTTGTGCAAGTTAGCCAACGGGGGAGGAATCATGGCTAGCACGCAGTTCACACAGGTCGGCCACCAGCTCGGATGGGGATGCCGTAGGCGTCGTCGTCGCCGCTGGTGCGGCGGATGCCGTCGTCGCCGCTGGTGGGGCTGGGGGTGGTAAACCGCCCCGCTGAGAGCCGGCGGCACAGCCGCCGGCTCTCATTCTCTGTCTCCGGCCGCGAGCTCGCTCCGGCGATTTCCATTCGCCGCACATTCCGCGAGTTCTGGCCGGACACTCGCGGGTTGCGCCGCCTATTCGCGGCCGGTGTCGTCCTCGCCGTCGTCGCCGCGCTGTGCGAGGTCGCCGCGATCCGCCTGTTCGGCCACATCACCGACGAAGTGCTCACCACCAAGGAGCTCGGCGCCTTCTGGACCCCCGCGTTCAGCTGGCTCGGGCTCGCCGCGGTCGCCGGGGCGGCGTCCTTCGGCGGGACGTACATCACCGCGCTCGGGGCGGAACGATTTCTGCTGAAGCTGCGCGACCGGATCTACGCCCACCTGCAGACGCTCGCGCCGGAGTTCTCGGAGAAGCGGCGGCTGGGCGACCTGATGGCGCGGCTCACCGACGACGTCGAGGCCATCGAGGAACTCGTCGGATCCGGTGTGGTCAAAGCCGTCACCACGGTCGCCAGCGTGATCTTCTTCGCGGGAGCCGCCTTCTTCATCCGGTGGGACCTCGCGTTGATCACGATGGCCCTGATCCCGGCGTTCCTGGTGGTCTCCAAGGTGTTCGCCGGCAGGTTCAGGGGCGCCGCGGCGCGTGAGCGCCACAGCAACGGCGTCATGAACAGCGTCCTGGAGGAGGGGCTGGCCAACCAGCCGCTCGTGCAGGCGTACAACAGGCAGGGCGACGAGTCGCGGCGCCTGCACGGAGAGGGCCGCAACTGGCTGCGCGCCAACATGGCGCAGGCCTGGCTGTCCGGCCTGTACGGCCCCGCCGTGCAGGTCATCGAGACCATCTGCCTGATCGTCATCCTCGGGTTCGGGGCGTGGGAGATCGCCGCGGGCCGGCTGACGATCGGCGGGCTGCTCGCCTTCGCCGCCTACCTGGCCATGTTGTACCCGGCCGTGCAGAGTCTGGGGGAACTGGCCCTGACGGTGTCCGAGGCGGCGGCCGGGTCCGACCGGGTCATCGAGATCCTGCGGACGGAAGCCACCGTCACCGACGATCCCGGCGCCGTGCCCGCGGGCAGGAGCCGCGGGCGGATCGCGTTCGAGCGGGTGAGCTTCGCCTACCCGGGACGCGCGCGGCCGGTGCTGCGGAACCTGTCGTTCACCGCCGATCCCGGCGACGTCGTCGTCATCGCGGGGCCCAGCGGAGCGGGCAAGTCGACGGTGGCCAAGCTGCTGCTGCGCTTCTACGACCCCGACGCCGGGCGCATCCTGCTGGACGGCGCCGACATGCGGGGCCTGACGCGCGAGTCGCTGCGCGAGAACATCACGATCCTGCACCAGGAGACGCTGATGTTCTCGGGGTCGGTCCGCGACAACATCGCCTACGGCCGGCCCGGCGCCCCGCTCGACGAGGTCATCAGGGCCGCGGAGGCGGCGGGCGTGCACGACTTCGTCAAGGCGCTGCCTCAGGGCTACGACACGCCGGTCGGGCAACGGGGCCGGCTGCTGTCCGGCGGGCAGCGGCAGCGGATCGCGATCGCCCGGGCCATCCTGCGCGACGCGCCGGTGCTGGTGCTCGACGAGCCCATGACCGGGCTGGACGCCGCCACGGCGGCGCAGGTCATGAAGCCGTTGCGGCGGCTCATGGCAGGGCGTACGACGCTGATGATCACGCATGACCCGCGGCACGTGCCCGAAGGCGCGCGCACGGTGGAACTGGAGCCGGTGCCAGGACCGGAGCGCATCCGGCTCAAGCGCGTCGGCGTCCGCGGCAGGCGCTCCCCGGCGCGATGCTGAGCCCCTCCTTGACCCGCCGGATGGTTGCCCCGGCCCGCGACACCCGCCCTACGGGGCGGGTGTCGTGGTTCCGGGCCCGGCTCGCCGCCGCAGCGGGCGGCCGATAGAATCACCGGGCTCTCCCCGCGTCGCGCCCGGCAGCGCGGAGGCACTCCCCCCGCGTCGAAGACAGGTTCAGCCCGTGACTCCTGCACCGCCTGACGGGAGCGGCTTCCCGCTCTCCCCGGCCGAGGCCGGTGACGGGCGAGCCCTGCCCGCCGCGGGCGCGGGAGCCGCACCGGCGCACCAGCGACCCTGCCGGGGCGTGCGGCAGCCCACCCGACGGATCTGATGGGCGACGACCACAGCTCGGCCCGGCCGCTGCGCGCCGACGCCCGGCGCCACCGGGAGCGGGTGCTGCAGATCGCGCAGGAGGCCTTGGCCGGTGACGGTCTGACGATCTCCTTCGACGAGATCGCCCGGCGGGCCGGGTTCGGGGTCGGCACCGTCTACCGGCACTTCCCCACCAAGGAGGCGCTGTTCGACGCGGTGCTGCTGGGGCGGATCGAGCGATTCGTGGCCGACGCCCGCGCCCTGGCCACCGCCGAGGACCCGGGCAGGGCGTTCTTCGGCTGGTTCACGAAGGTCGTCGACGAAGCCGCCGCCAACCAGGCGCTCTGCGCCATGCTGGAGAGCGGTTCCTGGGTGGCCTTACGGCCGGGCTCCACGCTGGAGGACGACTTCGCCGCCGCCGTCGACCGGCTGCTCGCCCGGGCGCAGCGGGCGGGTGCGGTACGCCCGGGACTGACCGGCCGGGACGTGGCCGACCTGCTTCGCGGTTGCCTGGTCGCCGAGCGGAGAGCACGGTCCAGGAACGGGCGGGTGCGGATGGCGGACGTGGTCTGCGACGGCATGCGGGCCATCGGCTGATCAGCCGCCGGCGCGGAGGGGGCGTTCCTCGCCGCGGCGGCCGGGCGTTCACGTGAGGTGCGCGTCCAGGCCGGTGATGCGCAGCAGCCGCCTCATGGAGGGTGGTGCGCCTGTGACGCGCAGCGGGGTGTCCTGGCTGATGGCCTGGTTGCGGGCGGAGACGAGGGCGCCGAGGCCGGCCGCGTCGATGAAGGACAGCCCGCTGACCTCGACGACCAGGCTGAGCGTGCCGCGGCGCACACCACCGGCCTCCTGTAGCAGCCGGGTCAACCGCCCGCGGAGCGCCTCGGCGGTGGCGATGTCGAGCTCACCGGAGACGCTGACGGTCACCGTGCCGTTGTGGCGGCTGGTGATGAGACGCAGTGGGTCCATCCGTGCTCTTCCCAGAGCTGTCCCCGCCGGTGGCGCGGACCCGCCCTTGCCGTACACGCGGATGTCGTATTTGCATTACACGCAGTTTCGTGTGCGTTTCGGATGGAGTGTACAGGTCCGGCGTCGCTCGTTCGGGGTCTTGTGGTGTTTCGGGGGAAAAGAGAAACCCCAAGGAAAACAATTCCGATTACCAGATCGAAGATTCCCCACCCCAGGGGAGCGGCTTCGGGCGGCCGGGTCCCCGCTGGGTACTTGGGCAGCTCAGGGCGAGGCCACGACCCGGGGCGCGGCAGGGCTCGCGGCGGGTACGAACAGCCGCATTTTGCGGAAATTAGGTGATTTGTCGGGCGTGATCACACTACGCTGCTACCCGATAAGGTACGAGGGAAAGCAAGCAACAGTGTGGATCGCAGTCGCAGTGCCCGCCGCCATCGTCGTGGGCATGGTGGTCTGGTGGCTCCGCCGCGACATCGCGGCTGTCGAGGCCGCCGGTCAGTTCGAGGTGGAGCGGAAGTGGGGCTGGGAGCTCCGGCTCGCGCCGGAGGCCGAGGCAGCGTTCATGGAGGGCCTGCGCGCCTACAACGACGGAGGCAACCGCCTGGCCGTCGACGGCGAGCGGGCGGTGCTCACGACGTACGACCCGCCGCGGCTGATCTCGCTGCACCTGCTCGCCGACGGGTTCGCGGCACGGGGTGACGCCGCGCTGCACGACCCGCAGGACACGGTGGCGGCGCTGATCGACCGGCTGGCGGGGGACGAGCGGCCGGGGGTGCTGCACCTGCGCCCCGGCCGGCTGAGCGGAGAGGGTGGGGACATCGACCCGGCGCGCTTCACCGAGGCGGTGCGTGAGATCGTGTGCGCCGGTCAGGCCGAGGGCGTCGTGAGCCGGTCGGTCGACGAGAGCCTCGGCGCGGTGCAGGTGACCGTGCTCGGCGAGCCTTCCGTGGCGCGAGGTGAGGGCCCGGCGCACGTCAACGGCAGGCAGGCGCCCGAGGTGGCGGGGCCGGCCACGGCGGCGCTCAAGGACCGTACGGCTGGGCCGGACGGCGCGCCTGGCGGGCGCGTCAACACGATGATGCTGGATCTGGCCCGGGTGCTCGACCGCTGCGAGAAGGCCCTGGCCGAGCAGCCGGACGCCACCCCGGAGGCGCTGATGCGCGAGGTCGCCCCGCGCCTGATCGCCTCCGGCGGGCCCGGGCTGACCTGGACCAGGCCGCCCTCCCAGGACGACCTGCGCATCGTGCTCGCCGCCATGGGCTCCCGAGAACTCCACTGACCGGCGCCCGGCCTCCGGTGACGGCTCTTCACCGCGTGACCGGAGGGCCCGCCGGCCCACGGGTGGACGGCACGGGTGGACGGCACGGGTGGTCGGCACGGGTGGACGGCACGGGTGGTCGTCAGTTCTCGGCGCGGCCCTCGCGCCAGTAGCCCATGAAGGCCACCGTGCGCCGGTCCATGCCGCGTTCGGCGACCAGGTGCCGCCGCAGGGTCCGGATGACGGAGGCCTCTCCGGCCAGCCACGCGTACAGCGGCCCGTACGACGGCGGCTCCTCCTGCGGCACCTCCCACAGCTCCTCGGCGTCCACGTCAACGTCGTCGAAGGTGTCGGGCACGGGCAGCGGGGGCAGCAGGCGGCCGGCGGCGGCCCGTACGGCGGGGACGAGGTCCGCGCCGCGCTTGCCTCCGTTCCTGGCCAGCCAGGTCACCTTGACCGGGGCGGCGGTGTCCACCGGCAGGAAGTCGTCCTCGCCCGGCACCTCCATCAGCACCTCGCCCGCCAGCTGCGCGGGCAGCCGCTCCAGCACGCCGCAGATCGCCGGCACCGCGGTCTCGTCCCCGGCCAGCAGCACGCAGCCGGTGCCGGCGGGCGGGCGGAACTCCAGGCCGCCGTGTGTGCCCTCGTAGCGCGCGTCGGGGCCGAAGAGCGCCGCGACGTCGCCGGGGCGGACCTGCTCCGCCCACCGCGCGACCGGGCCGCCGTCGGGGTGCATGACCACGTCCACATCGACCTCGCCCGCCTCGGGACGCACCAGCCTGGCGGTGTAGGTGCGCATCGGGTTGCGCTTGTCGTCGTCGAGCTCCCGCCAGCGCGTGTACCAGTCGGGACCGGCCGGCAGGTACGCCAGCCCGTGCTCCGGCACCGGCAGGATCAGCTTGAGTCGCTGGTCGTAGCCGTTGTCGGCGAACACGCGCAGGTCGTCGCCCTGGAAGGTGACCCGCAGGAAGGACGGGCTCAACCGCTCAAGCCGGTCCACCCGTACGTTGAACATGCGATACGGCTCGATCATCCCCGTGCACTCTCCGATCTTTATTAGGTGAGCCTAACCTAATCGATCAGGGCCGGTATGGCCAGCCGCGGCCGCTCCGATAGCGTCGTACCGCTGAAGGTCGCCAGGTGCCGGCCCGCACCTGCCCGCGCCTGCCCGAGTCGAGGAGGCCGACGTGTCCCCCCACATCCTTTCCGCCGCGGGTGTCGCCCTGGTGCTCGACGGCTCAGGCCCAGGTCTTCCGCGCGTGCTGCACTTCGGCGCCGGCCTGGGGCCGGCCGACGGGCCGGAGCTGGAGCCCGTGCTGGCGTCCCTGGCCCCCGCTCCGCCGCTGCTGCCCGCCCAGGCAGACGGCTGGTACGGCAGGCCGGGCCTGTCGGGTGGCAGGGACGGCGAGCACTGGCCGGTCCGGTGGAGCCTCGGCCGCCTCGACGTGACGGCAACCCCCGGCGCGGGGGGCACGGTGACCGTCGAGGCCTCCGACGCCAGGGCCGGGCTCGCGCTGGTGAGCGAGCTGGCCATGGACGCCCGCGGCCTGGTGACGATGCGGCACACGGTGACCAACACCGCTGCCTCCCCCTACCGGCTGGAAGGGCTGACCTGCTCGCTGCCGGTGCCGCCGCGGGCGGGCGAGCTGCTCGACTTCACCGGCCGGTGGGCGATGGAGAAGACGCCGCAGCGCCGGGCGTTCGGGTTCGGCGTGTGGTCGAGGGAGAGCCGGCGGGGCCGTACCGGGCACGACGGCACCGGGCTGCTGGTGGCCGGGACCGCGGGGTTCGGCTTCCGCTCCGGCGAGGTGTGGGGGGTGCACGCGGGCTGGAGCGGCAACCACCTGCACCACGCCGAGCGCCTGCCCGAGGGACCGGCGCTGCTGGCCGCGGGCGAGCTGCTCGAACCCGGGGAGATCGTGCTGGCGCAGGGGGAGAGCTACCGTACACCGCGGGTGTTCTTCACCTGGTCGGGCGGCGGGCTCGACGATGCCGGCGGCCGGCTGCACGACCACCTGCGCGCGGAGGGCCCGCTGCCGGTGCGGCCCGTCACCCTCAACAACTGGGAGGCCACCTACTTCGACCACGGCCTCGGCCGGCTGCTCGAACTGGCCGAGCGGGCCGCGGCGGCCGGGATCGAACGGTTCGTGCTCGACGACGGCTGGTTCCGGCACCGCCGCGACGACCGGGCCGGGCTCGGCGACTGGTACGTCGACGAGGGCGTGTGGCCGGACGGCCTGCACCCGCTGGCCGACCGCGTGCGCGAGCTCGGCATGCAGTTCGGGCTCTGGTTCGAGCCCGAGATGGTCAACCCCGACTCCGACCTGGCCCGCGAGCATCCCGACTGGATCCTCGGCCACGCCGAGCGCATGCCGCCGCCGCAGCGCAACCAGCAGGTGCTCGACGTGGCCAGGCCGCAGGCGTACGCGTACCTGCTGGAGCGGCTGGACACCCTGATCGGCGAGTACGCGCTCGACTACATCAAGTGGGACCACAACCGCGACATCGCCGAGCCGGTGCACGCCGGCGTGCCGGGCGTGCACGCGCAGACGGAGGCCGCCTACCGGCTGATCGACGAGTTGCGCCGCCGCCATCCGGGGCTGGAGATCGAGTCGTGCTCGTCCGGCGGCGCGCGCGTCGACTACGGCATCCTGGCCCGCACCGACCGGGTGTGGACCTCCGACAGCAACGACGCGCTCGACCGGCAGGCCATCCAGCGCTGGACGGGGCTGCTGGTGCCGCCCGAGCGGCTGGGCTGCCACGTGGGCGCGCCGAAGGACCACGGCTCCATGCGGCGGCTGCCGCTGGCCTTCCGCGCCGCCACCGCGCTGTTCGGGCACATGGGCGTCGAGTGGGACCTGACCTCGGCGAGCGAGGCCGAACTGCGGGAGCTGGCCACGTGGATCGCCCTGCACAAGCGGCTGCGCCCGGTGCTGCACGGTGGCCGGGTGGTGCGCGCCGACCACCCCGACCCGTCGGCACTGCTGCACGGCGTGGTGACGCCCGAGCGTGGCGTGTTCGCGTTCGCGCAGCTCACCACCCGGCTCACCACCGGGCCCGCCCCGCTGCGGCTGCCCGGTCTCGACCCGGCGGCCTCCTACGACGTACGGGTGGCGGGGCCGCTGCCCGAAAGGGCCGGGCTGCCCGGGTGGACGGCCGCCCCGGTGCGGCTGCCGGGCCCGGTGCTCGGCGAGGTCGGGCTGCCCGCGCCGGCACTGCGGCCGGCCTCGGCGCTGATCATCGAGGTCGAGCGGGCCTAGCGCAGGGAGCCCTCCCACGGCCGAGGGGCGGGTGAAGGGTCATCGGTAGCCCTTCGCCAGCACCTCCCGCGTGTCGTGGGCGATCCGGGCCGCCAGCTCGGAGGGGAGCGGCGTGCGCGGCGGGCGGCAGGGGCCGCCCTTGCGCCCCGCCAGGTCCATCGACAGCTTGATGGACTGCACGAACTCCGTCTTGGAGTCCCACCGCAGCAGCGGGTGCAGGTCGCGGTAGACGGGCAGCGCCTTGTCCAGGTCGCCGGCGGTGGCCAGGCGGTAGAGCTCGACCGTGGAGCGCGGGATCATGTTCGGGTAGCCGGCGATCCAGCCGACCGCCCCGGCGATGCCCAGCTCCAGCAGCACGTCGTCCGACCCGATGAGCAGGTCGAGCCCGGGCGCCCGCTCGGCCAGCTCGTACGCCCTGCGCACGTCCCCCGTGAACTCCTTGACGGCGACGATCAGCCCTTCCTCGTGCAGCTCGGCCAGCAGCTCGGGGGTGAGGTCCACCTTGGTGTCCAGCGGGTTGTTGTAGGCCACGACGGGCAGCCCCACTCTGGCGACCTCCCGGTAGTGGCCGACCACGGCCTCCCGGTCGGCGCGGTAGGCGTTCGGCGGCAGCAGCAGCACGGACGCGGCGCCCGCCTCGGCCGCCTGCTCGGCCCAGCGCCGCGCCTCGGCCGCGCCGTAGGCGGCCACGCCCGGCATGACGTGGAAACCGCCGGGTGCGGCCTCGATGGCGGTGCGGACCACGCGCGCGCGCTCGTCGTCCGTGAGCGTCTGGTACTCGCCGAGCGAGCCGTTGGGGCAGACGCCGTCGCAGCCGCCCTCGGCCAGGAACCGCACGTGCTCGGCGTAACCGTCGTAGTCGACGGACAGGTCGTCGTTGAAGGGCAGCGCGGTCGCGACGTGCACGCCGTGCCAGACGGAAGCGATCATGACTTCTCCTTGTTCCAGTTCTCCAGCCCGCTCGCGTCGATGGGCAGGGCGGCGGAGAGGTTCTCCGCGCCGCCCGCCGTGACCAGCAGGTCGTCCTCGATCCGCACGCCGATCCCGCGCAGCTCCGGTGGGAGCGTGCGGTCGTGGGCGTGGAAGTACAGTCCGGGTTCGACGGTGAGCGCCATGCCGGGCGCCAGCCGCGCGCCGTGGTACGCCTCGGGGCGGGACCGCGCGCAGTCGTGCACGTCCAGGCCCAGGTGGTGGCCGATGCCGCACACCAGGTAGCGCCGGTGGTGCTGGCCGCGCTCCGACAGGGCCTCGTCCACCGAGACCGGCAGCAGCCCCCAGTCGTGCAGCCCGTGCGCGATGACCTCCATGGCCGCGTGGTGGAAGTCGGTGAAGCGGCGGCCCGGCGCCACCTGCGCCAGCCCGGCCCGGTGCGCCCGCTCGACCAGGTCGTGCACCTGCCGCTGGGCGGGGGAGTAGGAGCCGGACACGGGGAAGGTGCGGGTGACGTCGGCGGTGTAGTGGCTGCGCACCTCCACGCCCATGTCTAGCAGCAGCAGCTCGCCTGGCCTGACCGGGCCGTCGCAGCGCACCCAGTGCAGCGTGGGGGCGTGCGCGCCGCCGCCGACGATGGTGGCGTAGCCGGGGCCGTTGCCGTGCGTCCTGGCATACCGGTCGAAGGTGCCCTGCAGCCAGCGCTCGCCGCCGCCCGCGACCGCGGCCGGAAGTTCGGCGAGCACCGCGGCGAAGCCCTCCACGGTACGGTCGACGGCCTCGCGCAGCCGGGCGGTCTCCCAGTCGTCCTTGATCATGCGCAGCTCGGCCAGCACCCGGCCGAGCTCCCTGGACGGGTGCGCCCAGCCCGGTCCCGCGAGCAGCGCGCCGTCCGGCGGCCCGGCGAACCCCGGCAGCGCACGCACCTCGACCCCGAGCGCCCTGGCCCACTCGTCCAGGGACGGTGAGGGACCGACCCACAGCTCGCCGTAGGCGCTGTCGGCGTAGAAGCCTTGCTCGCCGGGGCGCGCGGGCGCAGGCAGGTAGAGCGTGGCCTCGCCGCCCGAGACGACGGCCACCGCGTTCTCCACGGCGCAGCCGGTCAGCCAGTAGAAGTCGCTGCCCACCCGGAAGTCGTAGGCGGTGTCGTTGCTGCGCACCGGCGCCCGGCCGGCCGCCACGACGGCGGTCGTGCCGGGGAACGCGGCGGCGAGCCTGGCCCGGTGGGCCGCGGCGGCCTCGGCCGCGCCCGGCTCCAGCGCGGGCGTCCGGGCGGGGGAGTCCCAGCCCTCGGCGATGTACGCGGCGAACGCGGGGATCTCCGTCAGCTTGGGCAACCGGCCGTCGGTCATGGGGTGGTTCCTCCTCCTAGGTCGCGGACGAGCCCTGTCAGCCGGGCGAAGACCCGGTCGTCGCCGATGCCGTCGTGCTCGTACTCGTTGGTGACCCACGCCTGGGTGTTGCCGACCCGGGCGGCGGTGTCCAGTTGCAGGCCGGCGTCGACGTACATGTCGTCGAAATAGACGGCGGCGGCCACCGGCACCTCGTTGGCGGCCAGCCGGTCCAGGTCGTACAGCGGCGGCCACGCGGCACGTTCGGCGAGCAGTTCGACGGCCGGGCCGAAGGGGCGCAGCGCGCGGATCTCCCTGAACATCCAGGGGTAGATCATCTCGCCGGTGAACAGCAGCGGCCGGGCGCCCTCGGCGAAGGCGAGATGCCGGGCGCGTTCCCGCTCGGCCGCCCACGCCGTCGCGCCGGGGCCCGAGCCGTAGATGCTCTCCTGCAACGCCGCGAACAGCGGGTTGTCGGCGTAGGAGGAGCGCGCCAGCACCTGGTGCAGGAACGTCTCGGTCAGCTCGCCCGGCCCGTCGGATCGGGCCTCGTCGAGCAGCCAGTGCATGCGCTCGAAGCCCGGTTTCATGCCGAAGTCGACGCCCAGCGACTGCAGCCGCCGCACGGTGAGGGTGTCGCCGTCGGGCAGCCGCACGTCTCCGGTGGCCAGGTGGTCGGCCAGCCGGCCGGTGGTCTCCACGTGGTGCGGGTAGCGGCGGTAGAACGCCGCGTTCTTGGCGGCCACCCGGGGATAGGTGCGCCGGTAGACCTCGGCGGCGTCGGGGTCGAGCGAGGGCAGCCCGCCCGCCACGTAGCAGGCGCTCAGCCCGCCGGGCGCGCGGGAGAGGTACGTCAGCGTGAGGAAGCCGCCGTAGCTCTGTCCCAGCGTCGACCAGCGCCGCCCGCCGAACACGGTCGTGCGCAGGTGCTCGGCGTCGGCCACGATCGAGTCCGCGCGGAAAAGGGCCAGGCGGCCGGCCCCCTCCCGGGGGCTGAGCGCGCTCATCACCCGGCCGTCGACGCGCGAGCTGCGGCCCGTGCCCCGCTGGTCGAGCAGGATCACCCGGTACGTCTCCAGCGCCTGCCCGAGCCAGCCCGACGTGCCGGTGGGGCGCGGCCCCTTGCCGCCGGGCCCGCCCTGAAGGTAGAGCAGGCACGGCAGGTCCTCCGCGTCGCGGGCCGGGTCCACCACCTCGCGGGCGAACACGCTGATCGCCGGCCCCGGGTCCGACCAGTCGAGCGGCACCTCGACCACGTGGTCGCGCATCCGCATCCCGGGGATCGTGTACGTCGCGGTGATCAAGCCCTCTCCCTCCTGCGGCGTTCCCATTCCGGATCGATGCGCGGGATGGCCGCCAGCAGCGTGCGCGTGTACTCGTCCCGGGGGTCGCCGAACACCTGTGCGGTCGTCCCCAGCTCGACGATCCGGCCCTTGCTCATCACGGCGACGCGCTGCGCGATCTGCCGCACCACGGCCAGGTCGTGGGCGATGAACACGTAGCTGAAGCCGCTCTCGTGCTGCAACCGCCGCAGCAGCTCGATCACCTGCGCCTGCACGGACACGTCGAGCGCGGAGACGGCCTCGTCGCAGATCACCAGCTTGGGGTTGACGGCCAGCGCGCGGGCGATGCCGATGCGCTGCGCCTGCCCGCCGGAGAACTGCGCGGGGTAGCGCAGCGAGTGGTCGGGGTCGAGCCCGACGCGTTCCATCAGCTCCTTGGCGTGGGCGCGGCGGCTGCCGTGGGGCGCGATGCCCTGGTAGACCAGCGGCGCCATGAGGATGCGCTCCACCGTGTGCCGCGGGTTGAGCGAGGAGAACGGGTCCTGGAAGACGACCTGGACGTTGCCGCGGAAACGGGCCAGCGCCGCCCCCTTCGCGCGGGTGACGTCCTCGCCCTCGAACTCCAGCGTGCCCTCGCTCGGCTCCAGGAGTTTGGCGATCATCCTGGCGGTCGTCGACTTGCCGCTGCCCGACTCGCCCACCACGGCCAGCGTCTCGCCCAGCCGCACGTCGAAGCTCACCCGGTCGACGGCCGTGAAGGCGGCCTTCGCGCCGAGCGGGCCGCGGGAGACGAAGCGTTTGGTCAGGTCCTTCGCGCGCAGCAGCGTCATGCGCTCACCTCGTCGAGGGGGTCGTCGATGCGGGGGATGCTGTCGAGCAACATCCGGGTGTAGTCGTGGCGGGGCTCGGCGAAGACCTGCTCGGCGGTGCCGTACTCGACCTGCTCGCCGCGCCGCATCACCAGCACGCGGGTGGCGATCGAGCTGATCACGGCCAGGTCGTGCGTGATGAACACCATGCCCATGCCGCTCTGTTCGCGCAGGTCGGCCAGCAGGCGCAGGATCTGTGCCTGCACGGTCACGTCGAGGGCCGTGGTCGGCTCGTCGGCGATCAGCAGCGAGGGCGAGCACACCAGCGCCATCGCGATCATGATGCGCTGACGCTGTCCGCCGGAGAACTGGTGCGGGTAGTGGCCCGCCCGCCGTTCCGGATCCGGCAGCCCCACCTGGCGCAGCGCGCCGACGACGACCTCACGGGCCGCCGCGCGGGAGCCGCCGCGGTGCGCGCGATAGAGCTCCTCGATCTGCAGTCCGACCGTGTAGTAGGGGTTCAGCGACGACAGCGGGTCCTGGAAGATCATCGACATCCGGTCGCCGCGCAGCTGCCGCAGCTCCCTGGGGGAGGCGCCGAGCACGTCGGTGCCGTCCAGCCGGATGGTGCCCCGGGCCGCCGCGCCCTTGGGCAGCAGGCCCATGATCGCCAGGCTGGTCATCGACTTGCCGGAGCCCGACTCGCCGACGATGCCGACGGTCTCGTCCCTGCCGACGGTGAAGGAGACGTCCTTGACCACGTCGACGGGGCCGCGCGCGGTGGAGAAGGTGACGGTGAGGTCCTCTACGACCAGCAGATCGCTCATCTCGCCGTGATCCTCACTCTCGGGTCCAGCCTCGTGTAGACGAGGTCCACCACCACGTTGCCGATCACCACGAAGAACGCCGCCAGCAGCGTCACCGCCATGATCACCGGCTGGTCGTTCTTGGCGATCGAGTCGGCGGCCATCTTGCCGACCCCGTTCAGCCCGAACACCGTCTCGGTGATCAGCGCGCCGCCCAGCAGCGCCGCGAAATCCATGCCGAAGATCGTGGTGATCGGCGTCAGCGCCGGCCGCAGGGCGTGCCTGCGCAGGGTCAGCGCCGGGCTGAGCCCCTTCGACCGGGCCGTGCGCATGAAGTTCTCCGCCAGGGTGTCGATCACGTTCGCGCGGGTGAGCCGGGCGTACAGGCAGGCGTAGCCGGTGGCCAGGACCAACCACGGCATCAGGTACGACTGGAACCACAGCGCCGGGTCGTCGGAGAACGGCACCGCCTGCGGGAACGGCAGCACCTGCAGCTGCACCACCAGCACGTACTGCAGGGCCAGCGCCAGCACGTAGTTGGGGATGCTGGAGCCGCCGAGCGCGAGGCCCATGGCGGCGCGGTCCCACCAGGTGCCCTCCTTGACCGCGCTGAGCAGGCCCGCGACGATCCCGATGAACAACCACAACACCGCCGCGCCGATCGCGACGGTCGCGCTGACGGGCAGGCGCTCCACGACCATGTCCCACACGGACTGGTTGGTCTGGAAGCTGTAGCCCAGGCAGGGCGCGGCGCAGTGCACGAGGTTCGCGCCCTCGCCGTAGTCGCGCCCGGCGAAGATGCCTGCGAAGAAGCCGAGGAACTGGGCGGGGAACGGCTCGTCGAGGCCGAGGACGCCGCGGATCTGGTCGATGCGCTCGGGCGTGCACGTCTTCCCGCAGATCATCACCGCCGGGTCGGGGGAGAGCGTGAAGAAGATGATGAACGTGAACAGGCACACCAGGAAGAGGATCAGCACCACCCCGGCGGCCCGCCCGGCCAGATAGCGCGCCATCACGCGGCCTCCCCGGAGTCGAACGCGGCCCGCAGCCGGTCGCCGAGCACGGTCAGCGACAGCACGGTGAGGAACAGGAACGTGCCGGGGATCGCGAAGTACATCGGGTCGACGGCGTACCACCCGACCGAAGAGGCGATCATCTGCCCCCACGACGGCGTGGGCGGCGTGACGCCGACGCCGAGGAACGACAGCCCCGCCTCGGTCCCGACGTAGCCGGGCACCGCCAGCGTCGTCATGACGATCAGCGAGCTGCGCAGGTTCGGCAGGATCTCCTTGAACACCAGCGCCCCCGTGGAGGCTCCCGAGGCCCGCGCGGCCTCCACGAACTCCCGGTTCACCAACGTCATCGTCTGCCCGCGCACCACCCGCGCCAGATACGGCCAGCCGAACACGCTGATCACCACGACCAGCAGCACCGGCCGGTCGCCCTGCGGCAGCGACGACAGGATGGCGATCATGAAGATGAGCGCGGGGAAGGCCATCAGGAAGTCCATGACCCGGCAGATCACCTGGTCCGCCCAGCCCTGGTAGAACCCGGCGAGCATGCCCAGCACCACGCCGAGCAGCGTCGTCAGCGCGGTCGCGGCGAGCGCGATCAGCAGCGACACGCGGGCGCCGTACGCGATGCGGGCCAGGATGTCGCGGCCGTTCTGCGGTTCGACGCCGAGCGGGTGCTCGGCGCTGATCCCGCCCAGCGTCCCGTGCGGCACCCCGCCCAGGTCGGTGTCGACCGCGGCCGTGTCGAAGTCGTTGGGGCTGTGCCCGGTGATCAGGCTGATCAGCGGCGCGCAGATCGCCATCAGCACGATCAGCGCCAGGAACGCGCTGCTGAGCACGGCGGCCTTGTCGTGCAGCAGCGCGCCCGCGACCCGCCGGCCCGAGGTGGCGGGCGAGGT
>NZ_SMJZ01000299.1 GCF_004348345.1 Nonomuraea longispora | reverse complement strand
ACCCCAGCCTGTACGTCCCCGCCGCCACCGTCTGGAGCGAGGGCACGCTGACAGGCCTCCCCGGGAGACCGGAACGGGAGCTGCTGGCCGGGCTGGGGCGGGCGGTCAGGCTCTATCCCGAGCTGGACCGCGCCTTGCGCGTACCCCGGCCGAGCGAGCTCACCTTGGACACGGCGGGCGCGTTCGGGTTCCTCGGGCAGGCGGCACCGCTGTTGCAGGCTGCCGGGTTCGGGGTGCAGCTGCCGCGCTGGGCGGGCCGTACGAGGCTGGGGCTGAAGCTCACCACGAGGACCAAGGCGCAGACCGCGGCCGCCGCGCAGGGGTTCGGGATGCGCGAGCTGGTCGACTTCCGCATCGACCTGGCGGTGGGCGACGAGACGATCAGTGAGGCGGAGCTGGAAGAGCTGGCCAGGCTCAAGGTGCCGCTGGTCCGGGTGCGCGGCCAGTGGGTGGAGCTGGACGACCGGCAGCTCAAGGCGGCGCTCAAGGCCGTCGAGGGCGCCCGTACGGGTGAGGCGAGCGCCGCCGACCTGCTGCGCCACGTCGTGCGGGCCGACGACGACGAGCTGCCGCTGCTGGAGGTCGACGCCGACGGCGTGCTGGGCGACCTGTTGTCCGGGCAGGCCGAGCGGCGGCTGACGCCGCTGGCCACGCCGGCGGGCCTGGACGCCACCCTGAGGCCCTACCAGGAGCGGGGCCTGGCGTGGCTGAGTTTCCTGTCGGAGCTGGGCCTGGGCGGTGTGCTGGCCGACGACATGGGGCTGGGCAAGACGATCACCACGCTGGCGCTGCTCGTGCACGAGCGGGCGGAGACGCCGACGTTGCTGGTGTGCCCGATGTCGCTGGTCGGCAACTGGCAGCGGGAGGCGGCCAGGTTCGCGCCGGGCCTGCGCGTGTACGTGCACCACGGCAGCGGCCGCGACGCCGCGGAGATCGAGGACGCCGATCTGGTGATCACCACGTACGGCACCGCCCAGCGCGACCTTGAGACGCTGCGGCGGCGCGAGTGGCGCAGGGTGGTGTGCGACGAGGCGCAGGCGATCAAGAACAGCGGGACGTTGCAGGCCAGGGCGGTGCGGTCGATCCCCACGTGCACCCGGCTGGCGCTGACGGGCACTCCGGTCGAGAACCATCTCGCGGAGCTCTGGTCGATCATGGAGTTCGCCAACCCGGGCCTGCTGGGACCGCGCACCCGGTTCAGGACCAGGTTTCAGGAGCCGATCGAGGCGCGGCAGGACGAGCAGGCCGCCAGGGCGCTGCGGCGGGCGACGGGCCCGTTCATCCTCCGCCGTCTCAAAACCGATAAATCCATCATCTCGGATCTGCCGGAGAAGCTGGAGATCAAGGAGTGGTGCCCGCTCACCACGGAGCAGGCCACGCTCTACCAGGCGGTCGTCGACGACATGCTGGCCAGGATCGACGACAGCGAGGGCATCGAGCGGCGCGGCCTGGTGCTCTCGGCCATGGCCAGGCTCAAGCAGGTCTGCAACCATCCGGCCCACCTGCTGAAGGACGGCTCCCGCCTGTCGGGCAGGTCGGGCAAGCTGGCCCGGCTGGAGCAGCTGTCCGAGGAGATCCTGGCGGAGGGTGAGAAGGCCCTGCTCTTCACGCAGTACGCCGAGTTCGGCACCATGCTCCAGCCGTACCTCGCCCAGCGCCTCGACGCGACCGTCCTGTGGCTGCACGGCGGGCTGCCGAAGAAGACCCGCGACCGCCTGGTCGACCGGTTCCAGAACGACGACGAGCCGATGTTGTTCGTGTTGTCGCTCAAGGCGGCCGGCGTAGGGCTCAATCTCACCGCCGCCGGCCACGTCGTCCACGTCGACCGCTGGTGGAACCCGGCCGTCGAGGACCAGGCCACCGACCGCGCGTTCCGCATCGGGCAGCGCAGGAACGTACAGGTGCGCAAGCTCATCTGCGCGGGCACCCTCGAAGAACGGGTCGACGAGATGATCGAACGCAAGAAGGCCCTGGCCGAGCGGGTCGTCGGGGCGGGCGAGGACTGGCTCACCGACCTGTCCACCGGCGAACTGCGCGAGGTGTTCAGGCTGACCGCGGAGGGGGTGAGCTGACCATGGTCTGGTACGACGGCGCCCAGCCGATCAAGGTCGAGGGCGGCATCAAGGCCCGCACCCGGCGGGGCAGCATCGGCTCGACGTGGTGGTCACGGCGGTTCATCGACATCCTGGAGCGCGTCTGCGACAAGGGCCGGCTCTCGCGCGGCCGCGCCTACGCCCGCCAGGGGCAGGTCCTGTCGATCGACCTGGCGGCCGGGGAGGCGCGGGGCGCCGTGCAGGGCTCGCGGCGCGACCCGTACGAGGTCGTGATCAGGATCGAGGCGTACGGCGAGCCGCGCTGGGCCGCCATCGGGGAGGCGATCGCGGCGCAGGCCGTGCACCGGGCCAAGCTGCTGGCCGGGGAGATGCCGGCGGAGATCGAGGAGGTGTTCGCCGCGCTCGGGATCGACCTGTTCCCGCGTGACCTCGACATGGAGTGCTCGTGCCCCGACTGGGGTTTCCCGTGCAAGCACCTGTCGGCGGTGCTCTATCTGCTGGCCGAGTCGTTCGACGACGACCCGTTCCTCGTGCTGGCCTGGCGCGGGCGGACCCGCGAGCAGCTGCTCGGCTCGCTGGCGGAGGACGCGCCCGCGGACGCGCCGCGCGTGGACGACGTGCCGTTCGCCGACCGGCTGGCCGACTTCTACGCGCCCGGCGCGACGGCCCACCGCCCCGAGCGGCGCCCGTCCGCCGCCGCCTCCGACCTCCTTTTGCGCGTCTTCCCGCCGCCCGCCGGCCTGGCGGGCGCGCTGGAGCCTGCCTACCGGCGCCTGGGCGACGCCTGAGCGTGCCCGCGGCCGGGTGGTGGGGCGGCCTCTCAAGAGGGCAGAAGGCCCAGGGGGCGGCTCAGTTGTCCTCGAACGAGGACGGCACCATGACCCGCACCCCGTTGGGGACCACCCGCAGCCTGATGGGCGTGCGCAGCCGCACCTCGCCGTCGACGTCGGCGGCCATCGGCGGGTCGGTCTCCAGGAGCATCTCGCGGCCCGTCACGAACGGGCCCCCCGCGAGGCTGCGCCATCGCCCGGTGGTCGCTCTCAGGAGGGTCTCGCCCAGCAGGCGCAGCTTCTTGCCCGACCCGAGCTGGTAGGCCACCAGCATGCCGTTGTCGATGCTGATGTCCTTGGCGACCTGCCAGCCGCCGTGGAAGCGGCCGTTGGCGATGTTGAGCTGGTGGGTGAGCAGCTCGTGCCGCTGCCCCTCGACGGTGATGAAGGCACGGAACGGCGTGTGGCCCGGCAGGATCGTCAGCGCCGTCAGCGGATAGGCGGGACGCCCGACGATGCGCTTGAGCCACGGCTTGACCCTGCCCGCCACCTCGACCGACACCCCGAAGCTGGCCAGGTTGGCGAACGGCCGGTCGTCGGCCAGGCCGAGGTCGATGTCGGCCACCTTGCCGGTGTCGAACACCTTGATCGCCCCGGCGAGGTCGAGAGGGAGGCCGAGGCTGCGGGCGAAGTTGTTGGTGGTGCCCAGCGGCAGCACGCCGAGCGCCACGTCGCTGTGGGCCACGTGCCGCACCGCCGAGGAGAGCGTGCCGTCGCCGCCGCCCACGATGAGCAGGTCGGGCTCGGTGGCAAGGGCGGTGTCGAGCAGCTCGCGCAGCCGCTTGGGGTTGTAGACCGACAGCTCGGCCAGCGGCTCGAACCCGAGGTTGTGGATCTGCTCGATCACCTCGAAATAGTGCCGCCGGCCGCGGCGCGAGCGAGTGTTCACCACGACCGCCACCCGGCGATCTCTCCGGATCGCCTCGGTGTGCTCGTCCTTGGTGCGCAGTTCGGTCATGGTCATCAATCGTAGGTGCAGAAACCGCTACCTTCGGCCGCCGCGAACGCGGGCGGCCGAAGGCGCGTGAGCCGTACTACGGCCTCTTGGGCGAGGCCGGCCGCGCGGAAGGCGGCCGGCCCCTCGGGTCACTTCTTCGGCGGGACCACCCGGACGATGGCTCCCAGGTTGCCGGGCAGCGGGGTGAGCAGCTGGAACTGCACGCCCAGCGCCTTGCCCTCGTCACCGGGGTTGCCGGTGCCGAGCTCCGAGCCCGCGGCCACCTGGCCGTACAGCTCGGTGGCGGGGCTGCCGTCCTGGTGCACCACGCGCGTGCTGTACGTCTGGTCGTCCTTCGACGGCACGACCGCGGAGGCGTCGAAGTCGCGGTAGTACAGCCCGTCGTCGATCTGCTCGATGCCGGGGTACCAGGTCTTGGCGTCGGTGAAGGTCTTGACGCCCTTCTGCGCCTTGAACTCCGTGCAGTACTCGCTGAACGGCTCGTCGGCCGCCTCCAGGCACTCCTTGAACGGGTACGTCTTGACGAACCCGAACGCGGCGTTCGAGGTCTGGGCGCGTCCCGGGAGGTTCTTGTTGAGCGCCGGGTCCTTCTCGGCCGCCGTTCCCGTACGGCGCAGCGGCTCGTAGTGGGAGTCCACGACCAGCAGGCTGCCCTTCGGGCCGAGGCTCGGCGGGCCCGTGATGTCGGCGGTCACGTGGTTGTTGACGTAGGTCGAGTCGCGGTACCAGACCAGCAGCCCGGGCGCGTTGTACTTGATCTTCTGCACCTTCCACGCCCCGTCGCGGGAGTAGTCGGTGTCGTAGGTGTACTGCAGGCCCTTGTCGAACCCGTCGAAGTTGCGCCACTCGGCCAGGTAGAAGCGGGAGACCTCGCGCTCGCCGTTGTTGCGGGTCCAGCCCTGGCCGCTGGTGTTGGTGAACGTGCCGCCCGTGGCGTGCCAGCCGTTGTCGCCGCCCTCGACGTCGTCGCTCCACACGGACGTGCCGCCGTTGGTGAGCTCGAAGTCGTCGGCGTGCCAGCCGCGCGGCATGAACGCCGCGTCGGTGTTGTACGTCAGCCGCAGCTTGATCGTCTGCCCGGCGAACGGCGTCAGGTTGACGTAGTCGTGCCGCCAGCCGTCGGTGTTGCCGGTGATGCCGTACTTCTTGTTGCCGAACGTCGCGAGGTTCTGGTTCGGGTCCGGGTAGTCGTCGGGCGTGGTGATCTCGTTGCCGGCCTCGTCGAAGACCTTCTGCTGGGCCCAGGTCCCGCCGCCGTCGGTGGAGACCTCGACGAAGCCGAAGTCCCAGTCGGACTCGATCTCGTAGTTGTTCCACATCCAGAAGCGCACGTCGTCGCCTTCGGGCACGGGCACGTCGCGGGTGAGGCCGATGTCGCCCCACTCCTGGTCGAGGCCGGTCCACCAGGCGTTCGATCCGCTGTGCGGCTCGATCATCCTCAGCGGCGAAGAGGTGAGGTTGACCCGGATGCCGTCCTCGGTCAGCTTGGGCGTGCGCGAGGTCTGGCCGACGGTGACGAGTTTGGAGCGGTCACCGGGGTCGAACGTCTTCGGGTTCGCCCAGCCGAGCACCCACTTGTCCCACAGCCCCATGTGGGTGGGCATCGACTGGAAGATCGGGCCGGAGTGGGAGCCGCTGGACATCAGGTCCCAGAAGTCCACGGCCGAGCTGCCCGCTCCCGAGGTGTCGTACAGGTCGGGCAGGCCGAGGTCGTGGCCGTACTCGTGGGCGAAGACGCCGACGCCGGAGTCCTCGGGCTGCACGATGTAGTTGGAGATCTGCTTGTCGGTGCCGGGGACGGTGTGGCCGCCGGCGACCGCGCTGGAGTGGGCCCAGATGGCGTAGGTGCCCTCGGCGCCGCCGTCGGACGACTTGTCCTTGCCGGCGTGCACGAGCACCAGGTGGTCGATGACGCCGTCGGGCTCCTGGTGGTTGCCGTCGCCGTCGGCGTCTGCGACGTCCTCCACGTCGTAGTCGGCCCACGGGAAGTCCGGCCGGGCCTGGGCGAGGGCGTTGACCGAGTCGATCGGGAGCTGCTGGGCGCCGAGCTGGTTGTCGGGGTGCCCGGACATGTCCTGGGGTGCGCCGCCGCAGGCCGCGGCGCCGTACCAGGCTTCGGAGTGGGGGACCTTGACCCAGCCGACCGCTTCGCCGGTGACGGAGTAGGCGCCCTTCGACATCTCCTCGTACATCTTCTTCATCGTGAAGCCGGAGATGTCGATGCCGGGCTTGCCGTCGCGGGGGTCCTTCAGGTCGGGACGCACCCGCTCCGTGATGCCCTTGTCCGTGTAGAGCATCTTGTTGAAGTGCTGGGTGCTGAAGTCCTTGACCCAGAAGGAGTTGTTGTCCTTGTGCGGCAGCGTCGCCGGGTCGGGGATGTTGTTGTGCAGGGGGCCGTTCAGGAGCGTTCCCGCCGGCTCGACGACGCAGTCGTCGGGTTCGCTGCCGACGGTGCGCAGCCGGTTGAATCCGGAGAAGTCGTCGTTGGCCTGCTCGTTGAACTCGACGAGGATCGTCAGGAGCTTGGCCGTACGAGTCTGCTTGGTCTTCTTGAAGATCCATTCAGCGGGGTTGAGGCCGGTTCTGATGGCCTCCTTCTCGCGTGCGGCGAGAATGCGGCCGGCCGCCGGGTTTCCGCTGCTGAACTTCCTGTCGAACTTCTGCGCCGGGGTGAGCGAGCGCGCCTTCGGATCGTTGAGCTTGGGCTCCTTCGGGTCCTCAGCGACCCTCGGCGGAGCGTAGTTGATGTAGAAGTCCGAGGCTGCGGGCTCGTAAACCGCCACCGACGACGCTTGCGCGGAAGGAACGGTCAGAGCGGCGCCGAGAAGGGCGACCGCGGGAAGCGTTGCTAACAGGCGCTTTGTACGTGGCACCAGGAACCCTTTCTGCCCGGGGTCGCCGGGCGCATGGCCAGAGGGTGTGCAATGCCGGACGTTAGAGGGTGACTAAACGGGTCGTAAAGGGAATTGTTGAAACGTGATCAAACTACGACATCAGACCATCATCCACAGGGCCACACCGACGCCCGCCAGCGCCGCCCCGTAGCAGATCACCGCCAGCGCCCGATCGAACTTCGCGATGCCGAACAGCTCTTCACTGGTGAAACGGATACGGTGCGCCGCGTGGAAAAGGCACAGCGTCACGACGACGATCAGCGCGAGCCGTACGACCAGGTTGTCCAGCAGCGCGCGCAGATGCTCCACGGCCGGCCAGTCGACCACGCCGAGCGGCATGAGGACCCCGAACAGCAGCACCAGCACGGGCAGCACGAGCGCCGCCACCACTCCCCCGCCGCTGAACAGCAGCCACAGGTACGGCTCGGGCGTGCGTTTCATGGCGACCTCAGGATGAAATAGGCGATCAGCACGGAGATCAGCACCCAGGCCGAATGGTTGCCGCCCTGGATCATCCACGCGGGCACCCGCCAGCCGTCCAGCCGGACGACCGTGGCCTTGGGCGCGAGGTTGAGGAACGTGATCGTGTGGAAGGCGGTCGCGGCCAGCGCGACCACGTTGACGGCGACCATCCAGGGCCGGGAGGCCAGCGCCGCGAAGTCCCGCAGCGAACCGCCGAGCACCGCGTCGACGAGCAGCAGCAGGTAGACGACCGTCCACGCCACGAAGACGCTGGTCAGCTCGCGCAGCACGAAGAGGGTGTAACGGCGGGTGTGGGTGAACCACAGCCGGTCGGGCGGCGGCCGGTAGGCGGCCGACGTCGTGCGTACGGCGGCGCTCGGGGTCGCCT
>NZ_SMJZ01000298.1 GCF_004348345.1 Nonomuraea longispora | reverse complement strand
CCCACCCATCCCGGCACCACCAGCCGCGCGGGGAAGCCATGGTCGGCGGGAAGCGGCACGCCGTTCATCTCGTAGGCGACGAGGGCGTCGTCCATGGCCTTGCCGATCGGCAGCGGGCGGCGTACGTGCCCGTAGTCCTCGAAGGGGGCGTCGAGTCCGGTGGGCAGCACGTCCACCGCCTCGGGGCGCACGCCCGCCTCTTCGAGCAGGTCTTTCAGCAGCACGCCCCGCCAGCGCGCCACCCCGATCGCGCCCAGCCCCCACTGGGTGCCCGGAGCGGCGTCGTCCTGCTGCGTGCCGTAGAACCGCCGGCCGTTGCCCGCGCACTCGATCGCCACGTCGAGCGTCCGCGAGGGCATGGCCCGCACCTCGTCGTAGCCGAACTCGCGCGGCCATCGGACCCCCGCGCCGTGGACCCGCAGCCGCCAGGTCGTCGCGTCGATGAGCGGCGTGGAGGTGTGGTTGCGCACGAAGAACCGGTCGTTGGGGGTGTGGTAGCCCACCCCGGACATGGCTTGCCATTTCATCTCGGCGCTCTCGCCGTGCACCCGGAACAGGTGGTCGGGCAGCGGCTTCACGATCGTCGTCGTGGCCTGCTTCATGGACGTCACCTCCAGCACTAGGTATTTCCTACCTGGAAAGCATTTAATCGTGGCAGGCCTCCTTGCCGCAATCCGTGTCCGGCCGGTCAGGGAACGTTCCACAGGAATGTCCCAGGCGTCATTCCTCCCCCATCTGCGAGAGCGCATGCCTGCCCGCGCTGGCGCGGGAACCGCCCTCCCGGCGTTGAGACGTTCGATCATGTGGCCCGGTCACCCTCGTCGCGCGACCAACGGCTCATCTCGCAGGAGGACTTCGCGTACGTGCCGAGGTCGTGGTCGGCGGCGGACAGCCCCTTATCCAACGTGACAGGGTCTGTCATCCTGTCGAAGACGTGCGGCCCGGAGCGCGATTCCCGCGCCCCGGGCGTTCTTTCATCGCCCGGTCACTTGTCCGGGCAGAGCACTGTCTCGGCCGCCTTGTTGATGGCCTGGCTGATCGTGAGCGGTGAACCGACGCTCGTCGTGGTGGACACGGCGAACTGGAGCCGGCCGTCCGAGGAGGTGAAGGTGGTGGCGATGAAGCCCGCCGTGCCGCCCGACGGCACCTCGAACGCCGGGTCGCCGCCGCACAGGCGTTCGCTGGGAGGCTGGGTGGGCTGCCCCTCCTGCGGGTCGGTGATCACGCGTTGCAGGGCAGGAGGCAGCAGCTTGCCCTGGACGAAGGCGCGGTGGAACCTGGTGATGTCGCGCGCGGTGGAGATCACCCCTCCGGCGGCGTTCCCGTAGCTCGCGTTGAGCCGGTGCATGTCGCGCAGCCCGCCCTGGGGGTCGGTGTGGTACCCGTGCCCGTGCGGGCCCTTGATGCCCTGGGGCGGCCTGGCCGGCAGATACGAACGGCTCATTCCGAGCGGTCCGAACAGCCGGCGGGCGAACTCGGCGGCCAGCGATCTGCCCGCCACCTTCTCGATGATCAAACCGAGGAGCGTGTAGTTGGTGTTGGAGTAGTGATACTTCGCTCCCGGCTCTCCGGTGCGAGGCTGATCGCGTGACATCTTCACCAGGTCGAGCGGCGGGTAGTAGGTCGTGAAGTCGTAGAGATCGACCAGCTTGGCGTCGAACCAGTTGGGGATGCCCGAGGTGTGCCGGAGCAGCTGGTGTACGGTGATCTCGTCGGCCCGTGCCACGGCGTCCTGTTCGGCGACCTCCGGCAGGAGGTCGGCCAGCTTGTCCTCCAGGTCTATTTTGCCCTCCTTGACCAGCTGGAGCACCACGACCGCCGTCAGCCGCTTCGTCTGCGACCCGATCCGGTAGCGGGAGTCGCTGGGGATCCGGCCTCCCTTGCCGTCGATCAAACGCGAGCCGGCCGAGCCCTTGCCGAGGCGCTTCCCGTCGACGTACACCTCCCCGATGGCCCCGACGACGCCGGTGGTCCCGGCAAGGGACCGCATCGCCTGTTGAACATCCCCCAGCTTGGGCCTCGGCCCTGACGCGGCGGCGGTGGCGGGCGCCGAGGCGACGCCCAGCGTAAGCACGGCGCAGGCCAGCCCGGCCACGCGGACCGATAGAGCGCGAATCATCATGATCCTTCCTCCGAGGGGATGTCCCGGAACGACCGGCAGGGACCTTGAGGGCCTGCGGCGACCGTTCGAAACCCTTTTTGTAAGGGAGCGGGCGTTTCCTCGCCGTTTCGGCAGGAGGCGATGAACGACCATGACGGGTTCGCGGTATCGGCGCGACTCACCGGCCTGGAGGAGCCGATGACGACGAGAACCTGGCCTGACCCTCGACGAGCAGTCAGCGGCCCAGGAAGGCCAGGAGGCGGTCGAGGGGCCAGGTGTTGATGACGTCGTCGATGGTCAGCCAGGCCCGCTGCGCGATCCCCACCCCGAACCGCTGGTGGGCGAGGTGGGGGATCGCGTGCGAGTCGCTGTCGATGGAGAACTTGACCCCGTGGTGCCTGGCCAGCCGCACCAGGTCGGCCGGCAGGTCGGACCGGTCGGGGTAGGAGTCGATCTCCATGGCGGTGCCCGTGCGGGCGGCCGCGCGGAAGACGGCGTCCCAGTCGGCGTCGACGGGCGGGCGCTTGCCGATCTTCCTGGTCGTGGGGTGGCCGATGATGTCGACGTACGGATTCTCGCAGGCGGCGATGAAGCGGCGCGTCATCTCGTCGCGCGGCATCCCGAAGTGGGAGTGCACCGAGGCGACGCACACGTCGAACTCGCGCAGGACCTCCGCCGGCCAGTCGACCGATCCGTCGGGCGCGATGTTGAGCTCGGTGCCGTGCAACAGCCGCATGCCGGGATGTCTCTGCTGCAGCTCGGCCAGCTCGCCGCGCTGCTTGAGCGCCTTGTCCAGGGTCATCCGCTGCATCACGAGGTCGGGAGCGTGGTCGGTGACCGCGTAGTAGGAGTAGCCGCGGGCGCGGCCGGCCGCCACCATGCCCTCCAGCGGGGCGATGCCGTCGGTCAGGTCGGTGTGGGTGTGCAGGTCGCCCTTGAGGTCGGCGAGCTCGACCAGGACGGGCAGCTCGCCGCGCAGCGCCGCCTTGACCTCGCCGCCGTCCTCCCGCAGCGGCGGTGGCACGAACTGCATGCCGAGCGCGTCGTAGATCTCCTCCTCGGACGCGGCGGCGATCAGCCGGTCGCCGTCGAACAGCCCGTATTCGGACAGCTTCCAGCCCTTCTTCACCGCCATCTCCCTGATGGCGACGTTGTGCTCCTTGGAGCCGGTGAAGTACTGCATCGCCGCGCCCCAGGATCCGGCGGGCACCACGCGCAGGTCGACCTGGACCCCGGACGTCGTGCGGACCGAGGTCTTCTTGTCGCCCGCCGCGATCACCTCGGCGACGTAGGGCTGGGCGCGGAAGACGGCCATGATGGACTCGGGCGCGACGGCGAGGATGTCGATGTCGCCGATCGTGTCCTTCATCCGCCGCAACGAGCCCGCGTAGGCGATGCGCTCGGCCTCCAGCGAGGCCATCACCTGCTCGGCCAGCGACATGGCGACGCCGATGTGCACCCGGCGGCCCGCCTGCTCCAGCTGCTCGACACCCTTGAGGAGGTTGGCCAGCGTCTTGGGGCCGAGCCCCTTGACGCCGTCGAGGCGGCCGGCGGTGATCGACTCGCTCAGCGCCCCGGGGGAGTCGATGCCGAAGTCCTCGAACAACATGATGGCCGTCTTCGGCCCCAGCGTCGGCACCCGGGTCAGCCGGCGCACGCCCTCGGGCACCCGGCCGCGCAGCTCGTCGAGCTGCCGGAAGCTCCCGCGCCGCAGGAACTCCTCCATCTTCCTGGCGATCGCCTCGCCCACGCCCGGGACTGCGCGCACGTCGGCGACCGAGATGTCCTCGGGGAACCCCGCGATCGCCTTGGCCGCCTTCTGGTAGCTCCGCACCCGGAAGGCGTCGCCGCCGCAGAGCGCGAACAGCTCCGCGTATTCCTGCAGCGCCGCCGCTGCCTCCTCATTCGCCCGCATGGGACCACCTTAGGATCCCGGGCCGACAAACTCGCCCGTCAGAAGCGCACCTCACGCGGCCGGTACGGGGCCGCGAGAAAGTCCAGCTCGTCGGCCGACAACGTCACCGACACCGCGGCCACCGCGTCGTCGACGTGCCGGTCCTTCGTGGCGCCCACGATCGGCGCGGTCACGGCAGGCTGGTGCAGCAACCACGCCAGAGCCACCTGGGCGGGCGGCAGGCCGCGGTCGCGCGCCACCTGCGCCACCCGGTCGATCACGAGCTTGTCGTTCTCGGGGTCGTACAGGTAGTCGATGCGCGCGTCGGATCCCGTCCTGGTGGTCGTGGCGTCGGAGCCCGCCCTGGCGAGCACGCCGCGCGCCAGCGGGCTCCACGGGATGACCCCCACGCCCTGGTCGGCGCAGAGCGGCAACATCTCGCGCTCCTCCTCGCGGTAGAGGAGGTTGTAGTGGGGCTGCATCGAGACGAACTTCGTCCAGCCGTGCGCCTCGGCCACGTGCTGCGCCTTGGCGAACTGCCAGGCCCACATGGACGAGGCGCCGATGTAGCGCGCCTTGCCCGCCTTGACCACGTCGTGCAGCGCCTCCATGGTCTCCTCGATGGGTGTCTCGTCGTCCCACCGGTGGATCTGGTAGAGGTCGACGTAGTCGGTGCCGAGGCGGGAGAGCGAGGCGTCGATGGCGGCGTGGATGTGCTTGCGCGACAGGCCGCGGTCGTTGGCGCCCTTGCCCATGGGGAAGAAAACCTTGGTGGCCAGCACGTAGTCCTCGCGCCGCGGGAAGATGGCGCGCAGCGCGTCGCCGGTCACGACCTCGCTCTCGCCCTTGCTGTAGACGTCGGCGGTGTCGAAGAAGTCGACCCCCGCCTCGGCGGCCCTGCGGATCATCGGTTCGGCCTCCGACAGCGGCAGCGCCCACTCCTGGCGGGCCGGATCGCCGTAGCTCATCATGCCGAGGCAGATCCGCGACACCTTCAAGCCCGTGTTGCCAAGTCGTGCGTAGTCCATGAAATAACCCTATGACCCGGGTTCGGGGAACGGGCGCTCAGGACCCGCCGTGCGGCGCCCGGGGAACGATCATCGTGACGCCCGGCACCGAGCCGATCGAGGCCAGCGCCTTGCCGGCGTCGCCCAGCCCGATCGTGCGCGTGATCAGCTGGTCGGGATGGAGGACGCCGGCCCTGATCAGCTCCAGCATCGGCGGGTAGGCGTGCGCGGCCATGCCGTGACTGCCGAGCAGCCGTAGCTCGTGGCCGATCACGCGGTCCATCGGCACGGGCGTCGGCGCGCCAGGCAACAGCCCCACCTGTACGTGCCTGCCCCGCCTGCGCAGGCTCTCGACCGAGGCGACGCACGTCCGGGGGCTGCCCAGCGCGTCGACGGACAGGTGGGCGCCGCCCCTCGTCAGCTCCCTGACCTGGGCCGCCGCGTCGCCGGCCGAGCCGTTGACGAAGTGCGTCGCGCCCGCCTGCTCGGCCAGGTGCAGCGCGTCGGTGCTGATGTCCACGGCCACCACGCGCGCCCCGGCCGCCGTCGCGATCATCACGGCGGACAACCCCACGCCGCCGCATCCGTGCACCGCCACCCACTCGCCGGGACGCACCTCGCCGACCTGCGCCACGGCCCTGAAGGCGGTGGCGAAGCGGCAGCCCAGCCCCGCGGCGGTGACGTACGCCATGTCCTCGGGCACCGCGACGAGGTTGACGTCGGCGTGGTGGACGGCCACGAACTCGGCGTACGAACCCCAATGGGTGAAGCCCGGCTGCGTCTGCCGCTCGCACACCTGCTGGTCGCCGGTGACGCAGGTCGCGCAGGACCCGCACGCGCACACGAACGGGAGGGTCACCCGCGCGCCCGGCCGCCAGCCGCGCACGTCGGAGCCGACCGCCTCCACCACGCCCGCCAGCTCGTGTCCCGGGACGTGGGGAAGGGCCGTGATGTCGGGGTCATGGCCCTGCCAGCCGTGCCAGTCGGAGCGGCACAACCCCGTCGCCTCGACTTTGATCACCGCCCCGTGCGGGGCGGGCGACGGGTCGGGCAGCTCGCGGACGTCGAGCTCGCCACCGAAGATGTCAAAGGCAACCGCTCTCATCTCATGAGCTTAGGGTGAACTCCCGCAGCTCGCGCAAGGCCCGGGGCTCCTGCGCCACCGGCCTCACATGGAGCGGCGGCCACCGCACCGCCGGCGCGGGGGAGCGGTGATCGCCGTACGGCTCGCGACGCTCGGCGCCGGCGGGCATACGGGCTCCTACCAGCGGGACGACGGTGTCCTGCCCGGGTGAGGTGTCAACCATGAAGACGGGGACAGTTAGGGGAGATGGGACGAGATCTGGACAAGGAACGCTTCACCGAAGCGGAGTACGTCAGCTTCGGTGAACGTCTCCAGGAGCAGGTGGGCGTGCTCCGCGAGCTGCTCGCCACCCCCGGCTTCGGGCAGGGCCCCGCCACGATCGGGGCGGAGCTCGAACTGTTCCTCATCGACGAGCAGGGCAGGCCCCTGCCGCGCAACAGCGAGGTGCGGGAGGCGCTCGGCGACGAGCGGGTCGTGCTGGAGCTCGGCCGCTTCAACCTCGAGGTGAACCTCACCCCCACGCCGCTGGCGGGCACGCCGTTCGAGACGTTGAGCGCCGAGGTCCAGGAGACCATCGGCAAGGTGGACGGCGCCGTCGAGGGCGGCGGCGCCCTGCCCATCGGCATCCTGCCCACGCTCAGCGCCGACGACTTCACGGTGGGCGCGATGAGCGACCAGAACCGCTACCGCGCCATGAGCAGGGGCTTTCGCCGGCTGCGGCTCGAACCGTTCCTCGTCAAGATCGAGGACCTGGAGCTGTCGGTGGAGGACGTGATCCTCGAGGCGGCCAACACCTCGTGGCAGGTGCACATCCGCACACCGCCCGAGCGGTTCGGCCGGCTGTTCAACGCCGCCCAGCTCGCCATCGGGCCGGTGCTGGCCGTCTGCGGCAACTCGCCGTTCTTCCTGGGGCGGGACCTGTGGGAGGAGACCCGCATCGCGCTGATGGAGGAGGCCGCCGACGACCGGGACGTGGCGCGGCTCGGGCGCAGGGACGGGCGGGTCACGTTCGGCTCGGACTGGGTGCACGAGGGCGCGCACGAGCTGTTCGAACGGTACGTACGCGACTACGAGCCGATCGTGCCCGACCTCACCGAGGATCCCCGCCCGCACGAGGTGCCCGAGCTCCGGCTGCACCAGGGCACGATCTGGCAGTGGAACCGGCCCGTCTACGACCCGGCCGACAGCGGCCACCTGCGGATCGAGATGCGCGCGCTGCCCGCGGGCCCCTCGTGCGCGGACATGGCCGCGAACACGGCCTTCCTCCTGGGTTTGACGTTGTCGCAGGCCGAGCGCGACCTGACCGGCTACCGCTTCGCGCAGGCGTACCAGAACTTCTACCGCGCGGCCATGCACGGCCTGGACGCCAAGTTGTCGTGGCCGGGCGGCGACGCCGAGTTCGAGGCGGGCGAGCTGGTGCTCGCGCTGCTGCCCGAGGCGCGGGAGGGGCTGCCTGCCTCTTATCCACATCCCCCAGCCAACGAGACCTCTCAGGACCTCGTTTCCCGTCTTCTCCTTGAAAAAAAAAAGC
>NZ_SMJZ01000297.1 GCF_004348345.1 Nonomuraea longispora | reverse complement strand
GGGTGGGCCCCAGGCAGGCGGAGCGGGCGGCGGCACGTGTCCCTGCGGGGGGTGCTGCACCTGCCCGTGCTGCACCTGCCCGTGCTGCACCTGCCCGTGCTGGACAGGACCGTGCTGGACAGGACCATGCTCAGCAGGACCGGGTCCCGCCTGGCCGGGCTGCGCGGGGCCCTGCGGTCCCTGCGCCGGGCCGGGGCCCAGCGGTCCCTGCTGCATCCCGCCGGGCGGCACTGGTCCGTGCTGGACCGGGCCCAGGTTGACCGGCATCGGGCCGCCCATGGGCTTGCGGACGCCCTCGATCGACAGCTGGATGGGCTGAATCCCGGGCGGATCCTGGGCCGGCGGGCCCGCGACGGGCGCGGGCGGAGGCACCGGGACACCCTCGATCGGCGGGGCGGGCATCGGCGCGTTGGCGTCCCCGAGCAGGCGCAGCATGGCGGTGGACGTCGTCGGCCTGGCCCCGGGGTCCTTGGTCAGCGCGGCGAGCACCACCTGCCGCAGCGGCTCGGGCAGGTCGCCGACCTCGGGGGCGCCGTTCAGCACGGCCTGGGCTTCGTGGCCGAACGGCGCGGAGCCGGTCGCGGCGAACACCACGGTCGAGGCCCAGGAGAACACGTCGGCGTACGGGCCGTACTGCAGCCCGTTGATCTGCTCGGGCGCGCGGTAGCCGATCTCACCCGCGGGGTCGCCGATCTCGATGTCGGTGACGCGCAGCGCCTCGCCGGTGAGAATCACGTTCGACGGGGTGAGGCCGCGGTGCGCGAATCCGGCGAGGTGGACGGCGGTCAGCGCGGTCAGCATGCCCACCGCGACCCGTTCCAGCGCGTCGCCGGTCAGTGGGCCGTCCTCGGCGACGGTCTGGGCCAGTGAGCGGCCCTCGGCGTGCGCCCGGACGACGTACAGCCGGCCCTCGTGGACGCCCGCGTCGATCGTGCGGGCGATGTTCGAGTTGGACAACCGTGCGACGCTCTTGAGCCTGGCGACGAAGCCGGGATCGTCTGCCGGGCCGACGGTCAGCGTCTTGACTGCCACGTGGTCGGAGTCGTCCGACTTCCTTCCCAGGTGGACGACGCCGCGGGGGCCCGTGCCGACCTTCCCCACGATCTCGTGGGAGCCGATGCGCTCAGGCTGAGGCGAGTCCTTCTCCGCCATGACCGTCCTTCCGGGAATACGTCATGAACGAGGGACATTTAATCAAATACGCACCATATACATCAGTAGTTTCGGTCACACCCTGACAACAGCGGTCAATCCGCCTCGGCTCGCGACCCCGGCCGCCAGCCGCGCCGGCGCCCCATGGGCACGAGCACGTACAAGGCGATCACCACGCCCGACAACATCAGGCCACCGGCGCCCACGGCCGTCGCGACCTCCATGGCCCGATGGTCGGACGGCACGGCCTTGCTCACCACCGACGCCGGCAACGGCGACGGCACCGGCGGCGCGACCGCCACCTCCTCCGACGGCAGCACCGTGGTCACCGCCAGCAGAGGGTTGACCATGCCGACGCCGGTGCCCTTGCCCGCGGCGCCGTCCGCGGTCAACATGACCCGCCGCCGTACGCGGAGCTGGTCGAGGTGCGGGTGACGGGCGCGGACGAGCGCGGCGACCCCCGTCACGTACGGCGCCGCGTAGCTCGTGCCGTCCAGCTTGCTCTGGTAGCCGCCGCCCGTCCACGTCGAGCTGACGTCCTGGCCGGGGCCGAGCACGTCGACCGCGTTGGGGTTGGAGAACTGCGACCGCCCGCCGTCCGGCGTGGCCGAGCCCACCGCCAGCACGCCGTCGTAGGCGGCCGGATAGGAGGGAGAGGGCGTGCCGTCGTCCTTCTTCGTGTTGCCCGCGGCGGCGACGATCACGATGTCCTTGCCGAGCGCGTAGTCGACGGCCGCCTTCAGCTGGGGCGAGTCCTGCGTCTCGATGGAGATGTTGATGACGTCGGCGTTCTCGTCCGCGGCCGTCGTGATGGCCTTGACCAGCGTGGCGAGATCACCGTTCGTCTCGTCGGACTGCTTGAACGACAGCAGCCGCACCCCGGGGGCCACGCCGTAGAAGGGGACGTCGGGCCGGGGCTGGCCGGCGATGATGCCCGCGACCGCCGTACCGTGGCCGACGCAGTCGCGGTGGTCGGCCTTGGCGCTGGTCAGGTCGGCCTTGCCCGCCAGGCGGATCTGCGGGTGACGCTCGTCGACGCCGCTGTCGATGACGGCCACGGTGACGCCCTGGCCCATGGTCAGCGGCCACACCCTTTTGACGTCGAGGCGCCGCTGGGCCCAGCTCTCCGCGATGGCGGGGCTGGCCTTCGGCGGGGCGCACTTCTCCGGCGCCTGAGCGAGCGCCGGCACCGCCGACAGGTGCAGGGCGAGCACGCTCGCCACCAGGGCGCGACCAATCATGGGTAAAAAGCGTAGCCTGCCCGTTTCAGGGGAGTCTGCGGACCGGCGTCGCGGTGCACGACATTTATTCTGGGGCCGGGACCCGCCACCTCAAGGGCCCCCGGAATTCCGGTGTCTCGATGGAAGAAGCCCCGGCACCCTCGCCAGGGCCCCAATCCATGATCATTTCGTGGCGGATTCGATGTTCTGGCGGTAGGTGCCGATGACCCGCGAAGCCTCCTGAAGCTCCTCGGTCATCCGCTGGAACGCCGTGCGGTAGTTCTGCCATGCCTGTTGGAAGCGCTGCGCGCCCGGCCCCGTCCACGCCGTGCCGACCTTGGCGGCCTCGCGGTCGAGCGCGGTCATCGTGGTGCGGACCGCCTCCGACTGCTGGGTGAACTGAGTGGACATCTGCTGCATTTCCGCGGGGTCGCCGCCGAGCATGCTCTGGCTCATGCATACCTCCTGGGGGAACCTGTGAAAGCGCCCTCAGGCTAAGGTCGGCCACTGTCCGTCGCCCCTGTTATGCCGAGCGGCTATGGTCTAGCGCAGAATCGTTCGTCTTCATCGGGAGCGAGACTCCATGCGCGAGGTTGTGGTCACCGGCGGCGGCACCGGCATCGGACACGCCATAGCGGCGGCGTTCGTCTCGCTCGGCGACCGCGTCACGATCACCGGGCGCCGCGAGAGCGTCCTGAAGGAGGCCGCGCAGCGCCTCGGCGCCTCCTGCGTGCCCTTCGACGCCGCCGACCCCGCCGCCGTCAACGACGCGCTCGCCGACCTGCCGGAGCAGGTCGACGTGCTGGTCAACAACGCCGGCGGCAACACCAACCTCGACAGGGGCCGGCCCGGCGAGCTGACTGAGGTGGCGCAGGCCTGGTGGGCCAACCTCAACGCCAACCTCATGTCCGCCGTGCTCGTCACGACCGCTCTCGCGCCGCGCATCGCCAAGGACGGCCGGGTCGTCTCCATCGGCTCCATCGCCGCGCGCGGCACGGGCTCCGGCTCGTACGGCGCCGCCAAGGCCGCCCTGGAGTCCTGGACCGCCGACCTGGCCGCCGAACTCGGCCCCAGAGGCATCACCGCGAACGTCGTCTCGCCGGGCCTCGTCGTGGACACCGAGTTCTTCCGGGGCCGGCTGACCGAAGACGGCATCACGGCCCGCGTGGAGAACACACGCAACGGCCGCCCTGGCATTCCCGCCGATGTGGCGGATACCGTTCTTTTCCTGGCGTCAGCGGGTGCCAGGCACGTGACCGGGCAAGTGGTTCACGTGAACGGCGGCGCATACCTGGGCCGCTGATCCGCAACTCGGGCAGCAGGAAGGACTAACGTCGGTGCGGAAGGTTCTGATCACCAACCGCGGCGAGATCGCCGTACGCGTGGCCCGTGCGTGCAAGGACGCCGGGATCGGCAGCGTGGCGGTATACGCCGACCAGGACCTCGACGCCCTGCATGTCAGGGTGGCGGACGAGGCGTACGCGCTGGGCGGGCAGTCGCCGGCGGAAACCTATCTCGACGTCGCCAAACTGCTCGACGTCGCACGGCGCTCAGGAGCCGACGCCGTGCACCCCGGCTACGGCTTCCTGGCCGAGAACGCCGCCTTCGCGCAGGCCGTCATCGACGCGGGACTGGCCTGGATCGGCCCGCCGCCGGCCGCCATCGCCGCGCTGGGCGACAAGGTCCAGGCCAGGCACATCGCCCAGAAGGTCGGCGCACCCCTCGTCGCGGGCACCAAGGACCCCGTTTCCGGGGCCGACGAGGTGGTGGCGTTCGCCGAGGAGCACGGGCTGCCGATCGCGATCAAGGCCGCGTACGGCGGCGGCGGGCGCGGCATCAAGGTCGCGCGCCGGCTGGAAGAGGTCGCCGAGCTGTACGAGTCGGCGGTGCGCGAGGCGGTCGCCGCGTTCGGCCGCGGCGAGTGCTTCGTCGAGCGTTACCTCGACCGGCCCCGCCACGTCGAGACCCAGTGCCTGGCCGACCATCAGGGCAACGTGGTCGTGGTCAGCACCCGCGACTGCTCGCTCCAGCGCCGCCACCAGAAGCTGGTGGAGGAGGCGCCCGCGCCCTTCCTGTCACAGGAGCAGATCGACGTCCTCTACTCCAGCTCCAAGGCCATCCTCAAAGAGGCCGGCTACGTCGGGGCCGGCACGTGCGAGTTCCTCGTCGGCCAGGACGGCACGATCTCCTTCCTCGAGGTCAACACGCGCCTGCAGGTCGAACACCCGGTCACCGAGGAGGTCTCCGGCATCGACCTGGTGCGCGAGATGTTCAGGATCGCCGACGGCGAGCCGCTCGGCTACGACGACCCGGTCCTGCGCGGCCACTCGATCGAGTTCCGGATCAACGCCGAGGACGCAGGGCGCAACTTCCTGCCCGCGCCCGGCACACTGACCGTCATGCGCACGCCGTCCGGGCCCGGGGTCCGGCTCGACGCCGGCTACGAGGCGGGGATGACGGTCCCGCAGACGTTCGACTCACTGGTGGCCAAGCTGATCGTGACCGGGCGGACCCGCCAGGAGGCGCTGGAGCGCTCGCGGCGGGCGCTGGCCGAGTTCGTCGTCGAGGGCATGCCGACCGTGCTGCCCTTCCACGAGGCCGTCGTCGGCGACCCGGCCTTCGTCTCGTCGCCGTTCACCGTGCACACCCGCTGGATCGAGACCGAGTGGGACAACACGATCCCCCCGTACGCGGGCGACATCGCCTCCGGCGAGGCGCCCGAGCGCGAGTCCGTCACCGTCGAGGTCGGCGGCAAACGCCTCGAGGTGGTGCTGCCCGCGGGTCTCGGCACGACCGCAGCCACGACCTCCGCGGGAGCGGGCAAGGCGCCCCGGCGCGGCGGCGTGGGCGGCAAGAAGGCCTCGGCCGGCGGAGACGCGCTCGTCAGCCCCATGCAGGGCACCATCGTCAAGGTCGTGGCGGGTGACGGCACCGTGGTCGCCGAGGGCGACACGGTGGTGGTGCTGGAGGCCATGAAGATGGAGCAGCCGCTCACCGCGCACAAGGCGGGGACGGTCACCGGGCTCACCGCGGCCGTGGGGCAGACGGTCACCGCGGGCGCCGCGATCTGCATGATCAAGGAGTCGTGACGGGCGTGAGCCGGGTTCTTAGCACGGAGCAATAAAAGGGGCATCTACCGTTCCACGATCTTCGCCCGCGTTGTGCACCCCCGCGCCCTGGACGGGTAACGTTCAAGTGAGGAACTTTGCCGATCGCCCGTTCGTCCTCATGGGCGAAGGAGGCTTGCTGCCAATGACCCACTCGCTGCGCCGAGCAGGGGCCGCGATCGCGGCTCTGATCGCCGGTCTCATTGTCGTTCTTGCGCTGACCCCTGCCGCCCACGCGGCAGCCGACCCCCCTGACGCACAGTCAGTCGTGTCCTATTGGAAGGACAAGCAGGACCCGCTCTTCGTCGAGTCGGGCTCGCCCCTCACCTCTGATCAGCAGAGCGAGATCCGCGACGCGCTCAAGGGCGCCGACACCAAAATCTATGCTGTGGCGGTGCCCGACGGCACGGTCGACAGCTCCTCCATCAAGGGCTACATGACGGAGCTCAACTCCGCGCTGACGGCGGCCGGACGGCCGAGGGCCACCTACGCGGTGCTCGACGGCATGACGTTGTTCGCCGCCTCCAGCCAGCTGCGCGCGCCGGGCCTGGCGGGCGAGCTGGCCAACCGCGCGGTCAGCAGCAACGAGGGCAACGTCGTCGACGGCATGAAAGACTTCGCCAACCGCGTCGACCTGGCCGCGCAGGGCAAGCGGTCCGCGCTCGACACCGGCAGCCAGGCCAACCCGGGCGCAGGCGGCACCGCCGCGCTGATCGCCCTGGGCACGCTCGTGGTCGTCGGCGGCGGCGGCTACTTCCTCTACTCCAGCAACCGGAGGAAGAAGAAGGCCATCCAGGACGCGAAGGACCTCGCCGCGGTCAAGCAGACCGTCGACGAGGACGTCACGAAGCTCGGCGAGGAGATCACCGCCCTCGACACCGACGTGACGCTGTCCGGCGAGAGCGGCCAGCACATCGACGAGTGGCAGACGGCGCTCGACGCCTACGAGAAGGCCAAGACCCAGCTCGCCGCGGTGGAGCGCGCCGACCAGGTCCGCGAGGTCACCGAGACCCTGGAAGACGGCCGCTACGCGCTGGCCGTGGTGAAGGCCAAGGTCAACAACGACCCCGTGCCCGAGCGGCGCGCACCCTGCTTCTTCAACCCGCAGCACGGGCCGTCCGCCCGCGACGTGCGCTGGGCCCCGCCCGGCGGCACGGTGCGCGACGTGCCCGCCTGCAAGATGGACGCCGAGGCCGTGGAGCGCGGCTTCGACCCGCAGATGCGCGAGGTCATGGTCGACGGCCAGCGCCGGCCCTACTACGACGCCGGCCCCGCCTACCAGCCGTACGCCTCCGGCTACTACGGCGGCTTCGGCGACATCATGACCGGCATGTTCATCGGCACCATGATGGGCAGCATGCTCGGCGGCGGCTTCGGCGGCGGCTGGGGCGGCGACGCCGGCGCCGGTGACGGCGGCCTCGGAGACTTCGGCGGCGGCGACGCCGGCGGCGGCTGGGGCGACTTCGGCGGCGGCGGCGGCGACTTCGGTGGTGGAGACTTCGGCGGCGGCGACTGGTGACGCACCACCGCTGAATCGTTCAGCAGGAGCAGCGCCCCCTGCGGAGCCCCGGCACACGGGCATCCGCAGGGGGCGCTGCGTCGTCCGGCGTGAAGTGGCGGGCCGCCGGGCAGCATGAGGGGCATGCTCATCGTCATGGGCGGCCTGCCCGCGACCGGGAAGACGACGCTGGCCCGCCTCCTGGCCCGCCGTACCGGCGGGGTTCACCTGCGGATCGACACCATCGAGCAGGCGATCGTACGCTCGGGCCTGGCCCGCCCGCCGCTCGGCCCCGTGGGCTACTTCGTCGGCTACGCGCTGGCCGAGGAGCATCTCGGCCAGGGGCTGACCGTGATCGCGGAGTCGGTCAACCCGCTGCCGGCCACCCGTGACGCCTGGCGCGACGTCGGGGTGGCGGCGGGCGTGCCGGTCGCCGAGGTGGAGGTGGTCTGCTCCGACCACGCCGAGCACCGCGACCGGGTGACCTCCCGCTCGGTCGACATCTCCGACCTGCGGCTGCCCGAGTGGCAGGAGGTGGTGGAGCGCGAGTACGAGCCGTGGCACCGGAAGCGCATCGTCATCGACACGGCGGGCTGTACGCCGGAGGAGTCACTCGCCGCTCTGGTGCACCGGATCGCCCAGGCCCTCGCTTAGTGCCACCCT
>NZ_SMJZ01000296.1 GCF_004348345.1 Nonomuraea longispora | reverse complement strand
CCCCCCTACATCCCGGTGCAGTCCCACTACCATCCCGCCCCCACGAAGCGTGAGCCCTTCATCCCTGCCGTGTCGCCCGGGAAGGTGCTGCAGCGTTCCAGGGCCTACGGCGTGGCGAGCGCCATGCTGCTCGTCATCATGATCGTGGCGGCCGTGCTCGCGCCCGTGCTGGTGGCGGTGCTGGCGATCCCGGTCGCGGTGCTGCTGCGGGCGGCCGACCTGGCGCAGCCCGCGCTGATGGCGCGCCGGGCCGCGGGCGCGGCGGCGCTCGACGTGGTCAGGGTGCTCTCCCTCCCCAAGGAGCTCGCCAAGTCGGCGGGCATCACGCTGGCTCTGCTGCTCTACGCCGTCATCCTGGGACTGCCGGTGACGCTGCTGCTCACCGTGGTCGCCAGGATGGACCCGTCCTACGCTCTGGCGTGGGGCGCCGCGATCGCCCTGTGGACGGTGTGCGCCGGTCCGGGGGTCGAAGGACCGGGCAAGCAGATGCGCAGAACGCTCTCATCGCTCGTACCCTCGAGAACAGCGGCGATGGCGATGGCGGGAGTTCTCGCGGCGGGTGCCGCGCTCTCACTGATCCTCGCCTACGGCACGTTCGGGGACAAGCCAAAGGGGGCCGTATGGACTCCGCTGAACGTCGATCCAGTGGTGAAGCAGCTCGAAAGTCTGAGAGGGAATTCAGGAGGATGACGCGGGGAAGGTGGCGATGAACACCCAGGCACCAGAGCGCCTCGGCCCTTACCGGCTGGTCAGGAAGATCGGCGAAGGCGGCATGGGGGTCGTCCACCTCGGTCTCGACGGTGACGGCCGCGAGGTCGCGATCAAGGTGCTCCATCCGCACGTGGCCGCCGACCTCAAGGCGCGCGACCGGCTGACCCGTGAGGTCGAGACCATGCGCCGGGTGCGCAGCCCGCACGTGGCCGAGGTGATCGACGCCGAGCTCGTCGGCGGCCAGCCCTACGTCGTCACCCGCTTCGCGCCCGGCCGCACGCTGGAGGACACCGTCCTGGCCGAGGGCCCGCTGGAGGCACGCGACCTCATCAGGCTCGCCCAGGGGCTCTGCAGGGCCCTGGTGTCCATCCACGCGGCCGACGTGATCCACCGTGACTTCAAGCCGTCCAACGTGATGCTCGTCGACGGTGAGCCGCTCGTCATCGACTTCGGCATCGCCCACCTGGTGAACGCCACCCGGCTCACCCAGACCGGCATGTTCGTCGGCACGCCCGGCTATCTCGCGCCCGAGATCATCCGCGACTCCGAGATCACCCAGGCGGCCGACGTGCACGCGATGGCCTCGACGGTGTTCTTCGCGGCGACGGGGGCGCCGCCGTTCGGCACGGGCACGTTCGAGGCGGTCTGCTTCAACATCATGGAAGGCCGGGCGCAGATCGACAAGGCGCCCGTGTGGCTGCGCGGCTGGCTCACCCGCGCGCTGCAGGTCGAGCCGTCGGCCCGGCCCGACGCGCACGAGCTGCTGCGGATGGCCAAGGCGCTCGACCCGTCGGTGACCACGTTCAACGAGGCGTCGTCCGACGGCCCGACGGGCACCAAACGCGTGGGCAACCGCACCCGGACCATGGACACGTTCTCCGACCTGCTGCCGCCGGTCGAATACGGCGCGCCGCCGGCGCCCCAGCGTCGTGCCGACCCTCCTCCCCGCTACGAGGAGGCGCCGCCGCGGCGCGAGGAGCGGCCGCCGCCCTACGTGCCCGCGCCGGTCTCCGCCCGGCCGCCCGCGCAACGTCCCGACCAGCACGTGGCGGGCTACGCGGCGCCCCGGCCCACCGCTCCCTCCCAGGCCAGGCCCTACACACCGCCGCCCGAGCCGCGAACGTACACTCCGCCGTCCGAGCGGAAGAAATACCTGTTCGGCAGCCAGTTCGTGGGGCTGCTCATGCTGGTCACCCTGGTCGCGCTGACCGTGATGATGCCGGTCATGGTGGGCGCGATCGCCGTCGCGATCGTGCTGGTGCTGCGCATCGGCGAATACCTCTTCGGCGACCTGGTCAAGCGCCGCCAGCTGCGGGGGAGCAGCGCGGCCGACCCGTGGCTCGTCGTGGTGGGCACACCGTGGGCGCTGGTCAAGTCCGCGCTCGTGTCGGCGGTGCACGTTCCGCTGGCGCTGCTGTTCGGGGTCTGCGTCTGGGGCATGCTCCACTGGGTCGGCCAGATGAGCGTCAACCTGGCGGCGTCCTACGCCGCGGGCGCGTTCGTGGCGGGCCTGTTCGTGTTGCCCGGCGGCGGCGCCCCGCGCAAGGCCGTCACCCGTACGCTCACCGGCGTGCTGCGCAGCCCGGGAGCCGCGCTGGTCGCGGTCGTGCTGATGGGCACGGCGGCGTTGTTCGCGGTCATGTTCGCGCTGGGCCAGGAGGCGGTGTGGGCGCCGTGGCGGGCACCGGAGACCGTGATCGAAGACCTGGCGAGCGACGCCAGGCAGACCACGGTGGGCCTGATCACCGGAATGATCGACAGCTTGCTCGACGGGCTCGGGCTGGGGTTCCTCACTCCCTGGAACTGAGTGTCCCCGCGGGCTCCCGGGGGGAGAGAAGAAGTATGGGCGACAGGCTCGGTCCGTATGAGCTCCTCTCCCGGCTCGGGGCCGGTGGATTCGGTGAGGTGCACCTGGCGCTCGACGCCGAGGGGCGTACGGTCGCCGTCAAGGTGCTGCATCCGCATGTCGCGGCCGACGGCGGCGCGCTGGCCAGGCTGGCGCGCGAGGTCGAGACCATGCGCAGGGTCGGCGGGCCGCACGTGGCGGAGGTGCTGGACGCCTCGCTCGAGGGTTCCCGCCCCTACCTGGTGACCCGCTACGTCCAGGGCCGGCCGCTCAGCGCTGTGCCCGTTCCCGTCGCTGACCTGCGCCTGCTGGCTCACGGGCTGGCCGACGCGCTGCTTGCCATGCACGAGGCGGGCGTGGTGCACCGCGATCTCAAACCGGCCAACGTGATGATGACCGAGGGGGAGCCGGTGGTCATCGACTTCGGCATCGCCAGCGCCCTCGATTCGTTGTCCGTCACGGCCTCGGGCGCGGTGGTGGGCACGCCCGGCTACCTGGCTCCCGAGGTGCTGGAGGGCAGGAGCGCGGGCCCGGAGGCCGACGTGTTCTCGTTCGGGGCGACGCTGGCGTACGCGGCGACGGGGCGGCAGCCGTACGGGCAGGGGCCCGCGTCGGCGGTCGCCTACCGGGTCGTGCACCACGCGCCCGACCTGGAAGGCGTGCCGGGCTGGCTGGAGCCGCTGTTAGCCGAGTGCCTGTCCACCGATCCCGCTGCGCGGCCGACGGCCGCGCAGATCTGCGCCAGGCTCGATGTGGCGCCCGTCTCCCACGTGCCTCGCGCACACCCGGCGACGGCGCGCTCGCGCACCGCCGCCGACGACACGAGCACGCGGGAGTGGCGGCCGGGCAAGGAGCGCCCCCAGCGGTCCGTGGAGGAGTCGCGGGCGCGGCACAGGGAGAAGGTGCGCAGGCGGTGGGTGATCGGTTCGGGGCTGTTCGTGGCGCTGCTGGCGGCCGCCGCCGAGGAGACGCTGCCCGAGGTGGCGCTGTTCCTGCTGGCGGCGTACGCGCTGGGTGTGGTGTCCGACGCCGGGGTGGCGCTTTTCACGCGCGGCCTCTATCGGCGGCGCCGTGTCGTCACGGATATGGTCAGTGTGGCCGGGGCGGTCGGGCTCTGTTTCGGGCTGGCGGCGGTGTTCAGCACGTTCACGCTGGCGTTGTTCGCGGGCACGGCCCTGGTGGTGGGGATCGTGTTCCTCTTGTCGGCGTGATCCTCACCCCTGGGCAACGAACAGAATGAAGTTCGGTAGGGTGGAGCCGGCGGGATCCTCTCGCCGGCCGCCCCCACCCGGCGGTTGCACAACAACTACTCATGGGTAACATAACGCCAGACCATGGCACACCCTCTGTCGGGAGCCCGGCGGGCACCTGGCAGTCTGGACAGCATTGCATTCGGCGCCCACCGCAGTGAGGCGGTGGCGCACGCGAACACGGGAGGTCGGCCACCGGCCATGAACATCGTCGTCTGCGTGAAGCAGGTCCCCGACACGGCGACCGAGCGCAAGCTGCGGTCCGATGACAACACGCTCGACCGCGACGCCGCCGACGGCGTGGTCAACGAGCTCGACGAATACGCGGTCGAGGAGGCACTGAAGCTCAAGGAGGCCCACGGCGGCGAGGTGACCGTGCTCTCCATGGGCCCCGCCAAGGCCACCGAGACCATCCGCAAGGCGCTGGCCATGGGAGCCGACAAGGCCGTCCACCTCAGCGACGACGCGCTCCACGGCTCCGACGCGCTGTCCACCTCGTATGCCATGGCCCAGGTGCTCAACAAGATCGGGTTCGACCTGGTCGTCCTGGGCTCCGAGTCGACCGACGCGCGCACCGGGGTGCTGGCCGCCATGCTGGCCGAGCGCCTGGGCGCGCCGCAGCTGACGCTGGCCAACAAGGTCGACGTCGACGGCACGTCCATCACCGTCCAGCGCATCACCGACTACGGCTACGACCGGGTCGAGGCCACGCTGCCGGCCGTCGTGTCGGTGGTCGAGAAGATCAACGAGCCGCGCTACCCGTCGTTCAAGGGCATCATGGCGGCCAAGAAGAAGCCGGTCGAGACGCTGGCCATCGGCGACGCCTCCATCGACCCGGCGCAGGTCGGCCTGGCCGCCGCCTGGTCCGAGGTGGTCGACTTCGCCCCCGCGCCCCCGCGCGCCGCCGGCACGATCGTCAAGGACGAGGGTGACGGCGGCGCCAAGGCCGCCGAGTTCCTGGCCTCCAAGAAGTTCATCTGAGCACGGGAGAGAACAACTGATATGTCGGAAATTCTCGTTCTCGTCGAGCAGGTCGAAGGCGAGGTCAAGAAGGTCACGCTCGAACTGCTGACCCTGGCCCGCTCCCTCGGCGCGCCCGCCGCCGTCTGGGCGGGCCCGGGCATCACCCCCGAGGCCAAGGCCAGGCTCGCCGAATACGGCGCGGAGACGATCTACGTCGCCGGGTCGAGCGACATCGTCGACCACGTCGTGGCGCCCAAGGCCGAGCTGCTGGCCCAGCTCGTGGCCGCCAAGTCGCCCGCCGCCGTGCTCGTGGCCGCCACCGCCGAAGGCAAGGAGGTCGCCGGCCGGCTGGCCGTCAAGACCGACTCCGGCGTCATCACCGACGCCGTGGGCCTGGGTGAGGGCTTCGTGGCCGACCAGTCCATCTTCGGTGGCGGCGTCAACGTGCACTCCCGGGTGCGCAGGGGCACGCCCATCGTCGCCGTACGCCCCAACTCCACCGCCCCCGAGCCGGCCCAGGGCGCCGGAGCCGAGGAGGAGGTGACGGTCGCGCTGACCGACGCCGCCAGGGCGGCCCGCGTCGTCGAGCGGGTCAAGCAGGAGAAGGGCGCGAGGCCGGAGCTGACGGAGGCCGCGATCGTCGTCTCCGGCGGGCGCGGCGTGGGCTCGGCCGAGAACTTCTCGGTCATCGAGGGCCTGGCCGACGCGCTCGGCGCCGCCGTCGGCGCCTCCCGCGCCGCCACCGACGCGGGCTGGTATCCCCACCAGTTCCAGGTGGGGCAGACGGGCAAGACGGTGTCGCCGCAGCTCTACATCGCGGCCGGCATCTCGGGCGCGATCCAGCACCGGGCGGGCATGCAGACCGCGAAGACCATCGTCGCGATCAACAAGGACCCCGAGGCGCCGATCTTCGAGCTGGCCGACTACGGCGTCGTCGGCGACCTGCACCAGGTCGTCCCGCAGCTCACCGAAGAGGTCTCCAAGCGCAAGTAGGGCTTGAAGGGGGCGGTGCCGCACGACGCGGCGCCGTCCCTTTTCGTGGGATCACTGCCCGCGAAGGGCCGGAAGGCGCACGTGGAAGGCCGCTCCTTCGCCGGGCACGGAGCGCACCTCCACCCGTCCTCCGTGGGCGGTGACGATGGAGCGTACGATGGCCGGCCCCAGCCCCGCCGGTCGCCCGCGCGCGTGAGCCGTCCGCCCGGTGGAAGCGGTCCAGCACCCGCTCCACCTCCTCCGCCGCCAGCCGCCCCACGTCGGGCGCGGTCATGCCGATGACCACCAGGCGGTCGGCGGTCATGGCCATCTCCGACACGCGGTCTTGCCCGCTCCGTTCGGGCCGAGGAAGCCCGTGACGAGACCGGGCCGTACGGTGAAGGTGAGATCGTCCACGGCGACCACGTCGCCGTGACGTTTCGTCAGTGCGGTGAGCTGGATCATGCGATCCAGCCTGCGTCGCCTGTTTGGATGCGTTCTGAGCGGATCTATGAGTCCTCTGTGAGCGGGGCGCCGCCACTAGCGGGCGGGCGGCGCCCGCGCCGAGGTCCACAGGGAACGCACAGCCCCAGGGGCAGGCCGCTCAGGCGGCGGCTTCGGCGGGTTCCCTGACGGGCAGCGGCGTGACCGGGGCGGGGTCCTCGCGCGGGAGCAGCCGGGAGGCCAGCGCGATCAGCACGCCGAGGACGACCGCGACGCCGAGCGCCGTACGCAACGAGGTGGCGTCCGACATGAAGCCGATCACCACGGGCCCGAGCAGCAGGCCCGCGTACCCCATGGCCCCCGCCTGGGCGATCGCGGGACCCGGCGTGCCGGTCGCGGTGCCGGCCAGCGACAACGTGAGGGGCGAGATCGTCGCCACGCCGAGCCCGACGAAGAACATCGCCGCCACCGCCACCAGGGCCGCCGGCGCGATCAGTACGGCGGCGAAGAAGCCGGCCGTGGCCACGCCGGAGACGGTCAGCATGCCGCGTACCCCGAACCTGGCCCGCAGCCGGTCGCCGGTCAGCCGGGCGGCCAGCATGCCGGTCTCGAAGACGGGGTAGCCGAGTGCCGCCAGGGCCTCGGGTGCGCCGAGTTCGTTGCGCATGTAGAGACCGTTCCAGTCGGCCACCGTGCCCTCGACCATGAACGCGAAGAACATGATCGCGCCGAGCAGGTAGACGACCGGCGGCATGCGGTGCCGGCCCGCCGGACCGATGCCGGTGGACGGGGGCTCGGGCAGGTGCGTACGGCCGATCAGCACCGTGACGGGCAGCGCGGCCAGGCCGACCAGCGCCACGTTGGCGGTGAACGGCAGGCCGGCGGCGATGGCCAGGCTGCCCAGGGCTCCGGCGGAGATGGCGCCGACGCACCAGCCGGCGTGCATGCCGTTCATCAGCGGCCGCCCGTAGGCCTGCTCGACGGTGGAGCCCTGGGCGTTCATGGCGACGTCCATGACGCCGAAGGCCATGCCGAAGAGCACGACGGCCACCATGAACAGCGGCAGGTTGGGGGAGAGCGCCACGGCCACCAGGCTGAGTGCCGTCAGCGGGCCACCGATCCGCAGAACCGCCCTGCTGCCCGCGCGCGCCATGACGCGCCGCATGGACTGCATGGTCACCAGAGCGCCCAGGCCCCATGCCAGCAGGATCGTCCCGACCATGGCCTCGGACAGGGCCAGCTTGTCGGTCAGGGCGGGGATGCGCACGGTCATCGTGCCCACCATCAGGCCGGCAAGGACAAAGGTGAGGACCGCCCCGTAACGGGCACCCCTCAGCTCGCGGGTCATAAGGCCACACCTCACACGGAGTCGTTGTCTTCAGGGGTTCCGGACGCATGGGCGTCCAGGCAGGGGAGGGAGAGCGGGGTCGCTCACCGCAGGGGAAAAGCCCCGGCTCGATCGGGCCGTGACGGGCCCGTGAGCAGGGGTGTCGAACGGAATCGGCGCGTGAACTCGCGCGGGGACCGGCCGCCCGTGGGCGGGCG
>NZ_SMJZ01000295.1 GCF_004348345.1 Nonomuraea longispora | reverse complement strand
CCCGCCAAGCCACCCACCAGGCCAGACCGACAGGCCAGGCAGTGCTCCCCTGGTGAATGGTCCCCGTTGCGCCGCTTCTCCGGGTCGCCTCTGCCGGTCTCCTCTGCCGGGACGCGGAGAAGCGGCGGCGCGGTCGGCCGTACTCGATCAGGGGTGGTCGGGTCTCGGTGCGGCGAGAAGGCGGAGGGCCGTCGCGAACAGCTCCGGGGGACAGCGCTCCGGGGCCAGCAGGACGAGCAGGCGCATGCCGATGTCGAGGGACTTCAGTATGGCGTCGGCCTGCTCGTAAGGGAGCCCGGCCAGCGCGCTGCCCGGCGGCGACAGCGGGTGCCGGCCTTCGCCGGCGGTCGGGAACACCAGGTCGACGAGCTGTTCGCGCACGGCCGGGTTCCTGGTCGCGTGGATCATGAGCTCCACGGTCATCTGGGCGAACGCCTCCTGGTCGCCCCCGCGCACCCGTTCGGCCCAGTAGCGGCCGAACTCCTCCACCAACGCTTCGGAGTCGCGCCCGGAGTGGAGCAGGCGGTCCGCCTGAGCCCGCGCCTCCCCGCCGAGGCGGTGCCGCATGACCTCGATCAGCAGCTCCTCCTTGGAGGCGAAGTTGGAGTAGACGGCGCCCTTGGTGAGGCCCGCTTCGGCGGCGACCTCGTCGATGGAGGCGCCCTGAATGCCGCGCTCGGCGAACACCTTCTCCGCCGCCTCCAGCAGCTTGAGCCGATTGCGCTCCCGCTGCTCCTGCCGGGTGAGCCGTTCCGCCACCGCCATGACCGCCTTCCGTTGACATTCCCAAGGGTATATGAATACTAGGCGATATCCGAATACCAATCAGTATCTGAAAGGTGGGAACCCGATGGACGGCAAGGCGACGGACCCGCGCCGGGCGTTCCCGGCAAAGGCCGGCGCGGCCTCTCTCGCGATCGCCGGCGCGGTGGGGGCCGCGGACGGTGGTCCCCTGGCCACCGCCCCAGGCGTGCGACCACCACGAAAGGAACGACTCATGGACCTCACGGACCTCACGGACCTCATGGACAAGGCCGGCGAGCTCTTCGATGCGGGCGACTTCGACGCCGCCGACGCCTCATACAGGCAGATCCTCTCCCGCGATCCCGACCACGTGGCCGCGCTCGCCCAGCACGCCTACATCGCGCTGCTGGCCAACCGCCTGCCCGCGGCCGAACGGCTGCTGAAGCGGGTGCTGCGGCTCGATCCCGGGCACACGCGCTCGTTGAGCAACCTGGCCAACGCCCTGTGGCGCGCCGACGCGTACGCCGAACTGGCCGACCTCCTCCCCAGGGTCAAGGCGGATGCCCCGACCGCCACCCCGGAGCAGCTGAGGAGCTTCGCGGGGCGCAGGCCTTACACGATCTCCGGCCCCGAGACCGCCCGGATCCCGTTCGCGGCGTCCGACCCCCTGCCGATGGTCGAGGCGTCCGTGAACGGCGCGCCGCCCGAGCTGTTCTTCCTCGACACAGGCGCGCTGTTCGCGCTCAACCAGGACTACGCCGACCGGCTCGGCATCCCGATGTACGGCCACACGACCGGCAAGACCCTCTACGGCGAGCACGAGGCGTACCAAGGGCGCGTGGACCGCCTGGCGATGGGCGAACTCGGCATCGGCGACCTGCCGGTCCACACGATCCCCGACACGATCCGGATCACCGCGCCCGACGGGAGGGCCACCCAGGGGGCGATCGGCACGAGCGTCCTGTCGCGGTTCCTGTCCACCATCGACTACCCGGACCAGGCGCTGGTGCTGCGGCAGAACACGCGCGCCCACATCCGGGCGCGGCACAGCGCCCCCATGTGGTTCCTGGGCGATCACTACCTGCTGTCCCACGGCACCGTGAACGGCCTGGACCGGATGGTGTTCTTCGTCGACACGGGCGGCGGCGACATCGGCTTCACCGCGCCCCGCACCACCTTCGACGCCGCGGGCATCACGATTCCGCCGGGCGAGGGTTTCCATCAGGTGACCGTGGAGACGGTGACGCTCGGCTCCGCCACCCGCCGTCAGGTTCCCAGTCTGGCCGGCGCGTTCCCCGGCTGGTTCGAGCACGGCTTCGGGTTCCGCATCGGCGGGCTGCCGACGCACGCGTTCTTCAAGCCGTACGCGCTCACGTTCGACTTCGCGCGCATGCGCGTCCTCATGGATCCGATGCGCGCAGACCCGCGCTCCGCGTGACGCCGCGACCTCGCCACGTGATGTTCGGGCACGGTTGGCCCCGGCGTGTTGTCATGCGCGGTGAGCTGGGGAGACTCACTGCAGGGCGACGGCTTGGAGGCGACGTGGCGAGCGGCTTCACCGGGGAACGGCGCGTCCACCTGGAGGCGCTCGCGGAGCGGCTGCCCGCCGTGGGCCTGGTCGGCCGGCTGGTCGGCGAGGACGATCCGGTGTTGTGGGTGTGGCATCCGCACACCGGCCGCCAGACGATCATCTTCGCCACTCCGTCAGGAGAGGGCTGGCTCTTCCTGTGGTCGCCCCGCGGGCAGGGCAGCGCGGAGGATCTGGAGCGTACGGCCGCCGCGCTGCGCGAGGCGCTGGACGACGCCCGGCCCTAGCGGCTTCAGCGCAGCTTGGGCGGGACGTCCTCCACCTGGCACACGGCACGCCAGACGGTCTTGGCGCTCTCGCCGTCGGCCAGCGCCTGCATCACCGTCCGCCCGCCGAGCGGGGCGAGCACGTAGTCGCGCGCCCATGACTCGGCGTAGGCCTCACCGAAGTGAGCGTTCATCCGTCTCCAGAACTCGGTCAGGCGCATGCAACCAAGTATGGAAGCCCGCCGGAGGTGGGTAGGACATCCCCATGCCAAAGACCCCCAAGTCTTCACCCCCCAAGTCAGCCGCCGCCAGGGCCAACCGGGCCAGGCGCCGCCGGCTCCAGCTCGCGCTGCGGCTCGCCGTACGGAAGGAGAAGGAGGAACGGGCCGAGCGGCACGCCGGCATCAGGCGGTCACCGCGTGCGGGCGGGCCGCGGACGCGCAGAGCGTCGCGGCGCTAGGTCACATCACCCGCGCGCCGTACATCTCACCGAGATGGTCGGCGAGCAGCTCCAGGCGGGCGCCGTCGGGGTCCTTGAAGTAGATGGAGGCGCCGCTCTCGATCTGGTGCGGCACGCCGGCCATCTCCAGCTTCCCGCGCAGCCGTTCCCACGTGGCGGGGTCGACGGAGATCGCGATGTGGTGCAGCCCGCCCAGCACTTCCTGGTACGGCCCGAGGTCGAGGCCGGGGAAGTCGAAGAAGGCGAGCAGGTTGCCGTTGCCGATGTCGAAGAAGAAGTGGCTGGAGCCCTTGTAGTCGCGGTTCTCGATGATCTCGGTGAGCGGGAACTCCAGGAGTTCCTGGTAGAACGTTATGGTCCTTTCCACGTCGGACGACAGCAGGGCGAGATGGTGCACGCCGCCTGCGCTGCTGGACGGCCGGTGCGGTAAGACGTAACGCCGCCTGAGCTCCGCACGGCGGGCTTCGATGGACGCGTAGTCAATGGTCACGGTCGCTCTATGTCCGCCATCGCACCCGCTCAATCACGCGCCGTCGTGCGAATGACGTTTCTGTCGGTGTGGCGAGGCAGTATGTGCTGGTGAGCTCGCTCAACCACTTCAGCCAGGTGACCAGGCAATGGTTCACCGGGGCGTTCCAGGATCCCACCGCCGCCCAGGAGGGGGCGTGGGAGTCGATCGCGCGCGGCGACAACACCCTGGTCGTCGCTCCCACGGGGTCGGGCAAGACGCTGGCGGCGTTCCTGTGGTCGCTCGACCGGCTCGCCGCGTCGCCGGTCGACGAGCAGGCCGGGCGCAAGGGCTCCCGCGTGCTCTACGTGTCGCCGCTCAAGGCGCTGGCCGTCGACGTCGAGCGCAACCTGCGCGCGCCGCTGGCGGGCATCAAGCAGACGGCGCGGCGGCTCGGGCTGCCGGTGCCGGAGATCTCGGTGGCGATCCGCTCGGGCGACACCCCGGCGCAGGACCGCAGGCGGTTCGCCGCCAGGCCGTCCGACATCCTGATCACGACGCCGGAGTCGCTGTTCCTGCTGCTCACCAGCCAGGCCCGTGAGGCGCTGCGCGAGGTCGAGACGGTGATCGTCGACGAGGTGCACGCGGTCGCGGCCACCAAGCGGGGCGCGCATCTGGCGCTCACCCTGGAGCGGCTCGACGCGCTGCTCGATCGGCCGGCGCAGCGCATCGGGCTGTCGGCGACCGTGCGCCCGGTGAGCGAGGTGGCGGCGTTCCTGGGCGGGGTCCGCCCGGCCACCGTGGTGCAGCCTCCGTCGGAGAAGCAGATCGAGATCGAGGTCGTCGTCCCGGTCGAGGACATGACGGAGATGGAGGGCGGCAGGCCGCAGGAGGGCGGGGAGTTCGCGCCCGAGCCGGGCGGCAGGTCGATCTGGCCGCACGTCGAGGACCGGCTCTTCGACCTGATCGGGGCGCACAGCTCGACGATCGTCTTCGCCAACTCGCGGCGGCTGGCCGAGCGGCTGTGCACCCGGCTCAACGAGCTGGCCTATGAGCGCGCGCACGGCGCGGACAGCGTCGATCTGTCGATCTGGGAGACGGGTCCGCCCGACCGGCCGTCCGCCGGCGCCGAGCCTCCCCGGCGCCCGCCCGCCGAGCTGATGGCGCAGGCCGGATCCGCCAAGGGCGTGGTGACGGAGATCGTACGCGCTCACCACGGCTCGGTCTCCAAGGAGGAGCGGGCGCAGATCGAGGAGGCGCTCAAGTCCGGCCGGCTGCCCGCCGTGGTCGCCACCTCCAGCCTGGAGCTGGGCATCGACATGGGCGCGGTCGACCTGGTCGCGTGCGTGGAGGCGCCGCCGAGCGTGGCCAGCGGGCTGCAGCGCATCGGCCGGGCGGGCCACCAGGTGGGGGCGGTGTCCAAAGGGGTGATCTTCCCGAAATACCGCGGCGACCTGGTGCAGACGGCCGTGGTGGCCGAGCGGATGAAGAGCGGCGAGATCGAGGAGCTGCGCTATCCGCGCAATCCGCTCGACGTGCTGGCCCAGCAGATCGTCGCCATGACGGCGCTCGACGAGTGGACGGTCGACGAGCTGGAGTCCGTGGTCAGGCGGGCCGCCCCCTACGCCACGCTGCCGCGCACCGCGCTGGAGGCCACGCTCGACATGCTGGCCGGGCGCTATCCGAGCGAGGAGTTCGCCGAGCTTCGCCCGCGCATCGTGTGGGACCGCGTGACCGGCGTCCTCCAGGGGCGCCCGGGCGCGCAGCGGCTCGCGGTCACCAACGGCGGCACCATCCCCGACCGCGGCCTGTTCGGGGTGTTCCTCGTGGGCGAGCGGTCCTCCAGGGTGGGCGAGCTCGACGAGGAGATGGTCTACGAGTCGCGCGTGGGCGACGTGTTCGTGCTGGGCGCGACGTCCTGGCGGATCGAGGACATCACGGCCGACCGGGTGCTCGTCTCGCCGGCGCCGGGCCAGCCAGGCAAGCTGCCGTTCTGGCACGGCGACGCGCCCGGCCGCCCGGCCGAGCTGGGCAAGGCGATCGGGCGGTTCCTGCGCGAGCAGGCCCAGCAGGGCTCCACCGACCGCATGCGGGCGGCGGGGCTCGACGCCTACGCCGCGGGCAACCTGCTCTCCTACCTCAACGAGCAGCGCGAGGCCACCGGCTACGTCCCCGACGACCGCACGCTGCTGGTCGAGCGCTTCCACGACGAGCTGGGCGACTGGCGGGTGGTGATCCACTCCCCCTACGGCGCGCGGGTGCACGCCCCGTGGGCGCTCGCGATCAACCGGCGGCTGCGCGAGCGCTACGGCGTCGACGTGCAGGCCGTGCACTCCGATGACGGCATCGTGCTGCGCATTCCCGACACGCTGGCCGAGCCGCCCACCGATGTGGCGGCCTTCGACGCCGAGGAGATCGAGCAGATCGTCACCGAGGAGCTGGGCGGGTCGGCCATGTTCGCCTCCCGGTTCAGGGAGTGCGCGGGGCGGGCGCTGCTGCTGCCGCGCCGCACGCCGGGCCGGCGCAGCCCGCTGTGGCAGCAGCGGCAGCGGGCCGCCCACCTGCTGGGCGTGGCCTCCCAGTACGCCTCGTTCCCGATCGTGCTGGAGACGATGCGCGAGTGCCTGCAGGACGTCTTCGACGTGCCGGGCCTCGTCCGGCTCATGCGCGACATCGCCGCGCGCAGGGTGCGGCTGGTGGAGGTGGAGACCTCGCAGGCCTCGCCGTTCGCGGCGTCGTTGTTGTTCCACTACGTGGGCGCGTTCATGTACGAAGGCGACGCGCCGCTGGCCGAACGCAGGGCGCAGGCCCTGGCGCTGGACACCTCGCTGCTGGCCGAGCTGCTCGGGCAGGCCGACCTGCGCGAGTTGCTCGACCCCGACGTGATCTCCGACAGCGAGCGCGAGCTGGCCCGGCTCGACCGGCCGCTGCGCGACGCGGAGGACCTCGCCGACCTGCTGCGCTCGCACGGCCCGCTGCTCGCGCCCGACGTGAGCGTACGCGGCGGCGACCCCGCCTGGCTGGAGGAGCTCGAACGCGCGCGGCGGGCGATCAGGGTGCGGGTCGCGGGCGAGGAGCAGTGGGCGGCCGTCGAGGACGCGGCGCGGCTGCGTGACGCGCTCGGCGTGCCGCTGCCTGTGGGGATTCCGCACGTCTTCCTCGAACCGGTCGCCGACCCCCTGGCCGACCTGGTGGCGCGGCACGCCCGCACGCGCGGGCCCTTCCACGCCGGCACGACCGCGGCCAGGTTCGGGCTGGGCGTCGCCGTGGTGACGGACGCGCTGCGGCGGCTCGCCGTGACGGGACGGGTCGTCAGCGGCGAGTTCCGGCCCGGCGGGCGGGGCGAGGAGTGGTGCGACGCCGGGGTGCTGCGCATGTTGCGCCGCAGGTCGCTGGCACGGCTCCGCAAGGAGGTCGAGCCGGTCGCGCCGGAGACGCTGGCGGTGTTCCTGCCCGCCTGGCACGGCATCACCGGCTCGGGCACGTCCTCGGCCGAGCGGGCCGGGGCGGCCAGGGCGATGGACGCCCTGGTGCGCTCCATCGAGCAGCTCCAGGGGACGGCCGTGCCCGCGTCGGCGCTGGAGACGCTGGTGCTGCCCGCGCGGGTGCCCGGCTACCATCCGGCGCTGCTCGACGAGCTGACCTCGTCCGGCGAGGTCATGTGGGCGGGGCAGGGCTCGCTGCCGGGCGGCGACGGCTGGGTGTCCCTCTACTTCACCGACACCGCGCCGCTGCTGCTGCCCGAGCCCGCCGAGATCACCATGACGCCCGTGCACGAGCGTGTGCTGGGGCTGCTGGGCGGCGGCGGCGCGCTGTTCTTCCGCGGGATCTCCGATCAGCTCGGCTCGCTCGACGACACGGCCCTCGTCGCCGCACTGTGGGACCTGGCGTGGGCGGGGCGGGTGTCGGGCGACACGCTCGCGCCGCTGCGGGCGACGCTCGGCACCGGACGGCCCGCCCACCGGCCCGCCACCACGCGGCGGCGCCGGGCGGTGCTGCCGAGCCGGAGCGGGCCGCCGACGGTGGCCGGGCGGTGGTGGTTGCTGCCCGCACCCGCGCCCGACGCGACGCAGCGGGCCAACGCCCAGGCCGAGGTGCTGCTCGAACGGCACGGGGTGGTGACGCGCGGGTCGGTGACCTCCGAGCGTCTGCCCGGCGGGTTCTCGCCGGTCTACCAGGTGTTGCGGGCGTACGAAGAGAGCGGGCGATGCCGGCGGGGCTACTTCGTCGAAGGGCTGGGGGGTGCCCAGTTCGCGCTGCCGGGGGCGGTCGACCGCATGCGGGCCATGGCACCGGGCATCGCCCCCTCCGCGCCCGCCTTCGCCCCTGAGACCGGCCTCGGACCGGGAACCGCACGGGGGCCAGGGC
>NZ_SMJZ01000294.1 GCF_004348345.1 Nonomuraea longispora | reverse complement strand
CTGGCCGGCTGGCTGGCCGCCGAGCGGATCGATGCCGTGGTGGATGCGACGCATCCGTTCGCGGCGCGGATGTCGGCCTCCGCGGCCGAGGCTTCGGCACGGACCGGCGTGCCGCTGCTCGTCCTGCGTAGGCCGGGCTGGCGTGAGGGCCCGGGTGACGCCTGGCAGCGGGTCCCCTCCCTGGAAGAGGCGGCTGCCAGGCTGGCCGGCATGCCTGTGGAGCGGGTGTTCCTCACGACCGGCCGCCGGAGCCTGCCGGTCTTCACCGGGCTGTCCGGGGTGTGGCTGCTGGCCAGGTCGGTCGACCCGCCCGGCGCCCCCGTCCCGGCCAACGTGCACGTGCTGCTCGATCGCGGCCCGTACACGGTCGAGGGGGAGCGGGCCCTCATCCGGGAGCACCGGCTGGACGTGCTGGTCACCAAGGACAGCGGCGGTGAGATGACGGCCGCCAAGCTGGCGGCGGCGCGCGAGCTCGCGCTGCCAGTGATCATGGTGGACCGGCCGCCACCACCCCCGGGCGTCCGGGTGGTGGACGCCGTGGCCGTGGCGGCCGCCTGGGCTCAGGGGTAGCGGCGGGGGGTGTAGACGACGCCGCGATCCGTGACACGGGTCGTCGAGGAGCCGATGATCAGCAGACAGCGCATGTCGACCTGAGAGGGATCGAACTCACCGAGCGTGGTGACGGCGACGCTCTCCTGCTCGCCGCCGACGTTGCGGCCGATCACCACCGGGGTGGCGGTGTCACGGTGCTCCAGCAGCAGGTCACGGGCCGCGCCGAGCTGCCAGGTACGGCTGCGCGAGGCCGGATTGTAGATCGCCAGCACCAGATCCGCCCGAGCCGCGGCCGACAGCCGCTCGGCCACCACCTCCCACGGCTTGAGCAGGTCCGACAGCGACAGCACGCAGTAGTCATGGCCCAGGGGGGCGCCGACCCTGCTGGCCACCGCCTGCGCGGCGGTCAGCCCGGGGACGACCCGCACCGGCACGTCGGGGAAGTCGCCCGCCGCTTCGAGGACCGCGCTCGCCATGGCGAACACGCCGGGATCGCCAGAGGACACCACGGCCACCCGCGCCCCTTCGCGGGCCAGCTCCAACGCGTGCCTGGCCCGTTCGGCCTCCACCCGGTTGTCGGTACGGTGGCGGCGCTGGCGCGGGTTCGGCGCCACCCGGTCCACGTACGGGCCGTAGCCGACCAGGTCCGTCGCCACCGCCAGCGCCTCCTGCGCCTCCGGCGTGAGCCACGCCCGCCCGGCCGGGCCGAGGCCGACCACGGTCACCTCGCCCCGTCCCTCGGTCGCCGCCGGCTCGGGTACGAAGGTCCGCTCCGCCGGGCTGGCCAGCAGGGCCAGGGAGAAGTACGGCACACCGTCCGCGTCGACGTCCTTGAGCGGCGCGACCCGCTCGGCGTCCATGGTGGCGCGCTCGACGTACCAGGCCTCGTCGAGACGCCCGGCCTCGGCCAGGGCGTCGCGGACCTTCGTGAACGTCCGGCCCAGCTTGAGCACCGCGGCGGAGTCGGTGCCGCGCAGCCGCTCCGCCAGCTCCCCGGCAGGCAGCGTGCCCGGCAGCACGGTGAGCACCTCGTCGCGCTCCACCAGCGGACGGCCCAGCACGGCGGAGGCCGCGCTGACGGACGTGACCCCGGGCACCACCTCCGTCGGGTAGCGGTGGGCGAGCCGCTTGTGCATGTGCATGTAGGAGCCGTAGAACAGCGGGTCGCCCTCAGCCAGCACGACCACGGTGCGGCCGGCCTCCAGGTGCGCGGCCAGCCGTTCGGCGCAGTCGGCGTAGAAGTCGTCGAGCGCGCCCTGGTAGCCGCCGGGATGGTCGGTCGTCTCCGTGGTCAGTGGGTAGAGGAGAAGCTCCTCGATCTGCCCTTCCTTCATGTACGGCAGCGCGATCGAGCGGGCGATGCTGCGTCCGTGCCGGGCCGCGTGGTAGGCGATCACGTCCGCCTCGCCGATCAGCCTGGCGGTCTTGACCGTGACCAGCTCAGGGTCGCCGGGGCCGAGGCCGACTCCGTACAGCCGTCCCGTCATCGCGCTCACTCCGTCTCGCTCGCGAGGGCGTTGACCGCCGCCGCCGTCATCGCACTGCCGCCGCGACGGCCGTGCACCACCAGGTGGTCCAGGTCGCTTTCCACCAGCGCTCGCTTGGACTCGGCCGCGCCGATGAACCCCACGGGGATGCCGAGCACCGCCGCGGGCCTGCCCGCGCCCTCGGCGACCAGCTCCAGCAGGCGGAACAGGGCGGTGGGCGCGTTGCCGATCGCCACCACCGCGCCGTCGAGACGGTCGCGCCAGAGTTCGAGGGCGGCGGCGCTGCGGGTGGTGCCGAGTCGTTCGGCCAGCTCGGGCACACCGGGCTCGCCCAGCGTGCAGAGCACCTCGTTGGCGGCGGGCAGCCTGCGCCTGGTCACGCCCGAGGCGACCATCATGGCGTCGCACAGCACGGGCGCGCCACGGCGCAGCGCCTCCCTGGCCCGGACGACCACGGCGGGTGACCAGCCGAGGTCGGCGACCAGGTCGGTCATCCCGCAGGCGTGGATCATCCGCACCGCCACCTGCGCGACCTCGGGCGGCATGCGGGTGAGGTCGGTCTCGGCGCGGATGGTGGCGAACGACTGCCGGTAGATCTCGGCGCCGTCGCGGATGTAGTCGCTCACTGCTGCCTTTCCTGGTAACCGTCTTCGGTGGCGATCATCTGGATGACTCGGCCGCGTGGGAGTCCGCAGCGGCGCTCGCAGCCGGCCCAGTGCACGGGCGTGGGCGGAGCGGCGTCCAGGCTGTTCACCCAGCGCCGGGCGTCGGCCTGGACGTCCGCCAGCGATTTGGCGCAGCCCGGACGGCCGGTGCAGGCGGTGACGCCGGCCCATGGCGACGCCGGGTCGACGACGAGCCCGGCCTCCTCGATCGTGCTCGCCGCGCGATCCGCTTTTCCGGGGGACAGGTCCAGCAGTACGGCGGTCCGCCAGGGAGTGAGCCGCACCGCGGTTCCGCCGTCCGCGAGAGCCACAGCCTGGGCGGGCGTCAAGCGGCCGAGCGGAACCAGGGCTTCCAGCGCGATCCGGCCGTCCCGCTGGGCGATGTGTCCGGCGCGTGAATCGCGCACAACCGGTGCGGCCTGACTGGTTGCCTCGTGCAAGCCGCCGGGGTCATGAGGCGGCTCGGCTGTCAGACCGTTCAGGCGAGTGGCGACCCGCTGGGGGCCGTCCTTCAGTTCGTGGATCCGCCATGCGGGGGCCCGGCCTTCGGCCTGCGAGGCCCGCTCGTCGAGGAACGCCCCGGCCGCGGCGAGCATCAGAGGAATCGCGGAGTCCGGGCGCGCGGCGAGCCCGCTGTCCGAGCCCGCCAGCAGCAATCGCCCCTCGCGCGCGCTCACGGCTGCGAACGTGACGTCCCCGCCGAGCCCGGTCACGTCTCCCGTGCCGTCGTCGAGCGCGAACAAGAACCGTCCAGGCAACTCGGCAAGGCCCGCACGTGAGCACAGCGCCTGGTCGAGGGCATCCACCATCGGTTGCGTGTCGAGCAACCCTCCGGAGCCCCGCCCGCTCAACGGCGATCCGACGATGTTGCGGACCCGTTCGTGCGCGGTGGACGGCAGCAGGCCCGCCGCCGCGATCCGCCCGGCGAAAGCGGACGCCGAGCGCAGTCCACGTACCTGCACGTTAGCGCGCGAGGTGAGCTCGATCACCCCCGAGCCGAGTTCGTCCGCGCAGGCCGCGATCTCACGGAGCTGGGCAGGGGTCACGGCGCCGCCGGGCAGGCGGACGCGGGCCAGCGGGCCGTCGGCGGCCTCGTGCACCTGTAGCGCTCCCGGACAGGCGTCAGGGCGTACCCGTCCGGAAAAGTCGGCTATGGACACGAAGAGGATGGTAACGCCACTTCTGGCGAGGGTGGCTCCTGTCGTAGGCTCCCGGGTAGGCGATGGCAAAGGGAGGAAGCCGGTGCGAAACCGGCGCGGTCCCGCCACTGTGACCGGGGAGCGAACCCCACCACAGGCCACTACCCGGCGACGGGTGGGAAGGCCGGGGTGAGCGCTGATCCGGGAGCCAGGAGACTCCTGCCGTCGCGACACCCGCGACCGGGGCGAGGACCCCGAGGGAGGATGCGCCGTGCCTGGCGACAGCCATACCGTTCTGCTGCTCTCGACCTCCGACACAGACCTGCTGAGCGCCCGGGCCAGCGGCACGGCCTACCGATGGGGCAACCCCGCCAGGCTGGCGGCCGACGATCTGCCGGAGCTGCTGGAAGGCGTCGATCTGGTCATCGTCCGCCTGCTGGGCGGACGCAGGGCCTGGGAAGAGGGCCTGGACGCGCTGCTGGCGCAGCCGCGCCCGGTCGTGGTCCTCGGCGGGGAGCAAGCCCCGGACGCCGAGCTGATGGAGCTGTCCACGGTCACCGGCGGCGTCTGCGCCGAAGCACACGCCTACCTCGCCCAGGGCGGACCGGCGAACCTGGCCGAGCTGCACGCGTTCCTGTCGGACACCGTCCTGCTGACGGGGCACGGGTTCGCGCCGCCCGCACCGGCGCCCTCCTGGGGACGGCTGGAACGCGAGACCGGTTCCCGGAGTGGACCGGTGGTGGGCGTGCTGTACTACCGCGCGCACCACATGGCCGGCAACACCGCTTTCGTCGAGACGCTCTGCGCGGCCATCGAGGCAGCGGGCGGCCAGGCGCTGCCGGTCTACTGCTCCTCGCTGCGCACGGCGGAGCCCGAGCTGCTCGCCACGCTGGACGCGGCCGACGCGTTGGTGGTGACCGTGCTCGCGGCGGGCGGCTCCCGCCCGGCCACGGCGGGCGCCGGGGGTGACGACGAAGCGTGGGACGTCGGCGCGCTCGCCGCGCTGGACGTGCCGATCCTGCAGGGACTCTGCCTGACCACCTCGAAGCAGGCGTGGGAGGACAACGACGACGGGCTCTCGCCGCTCGACGCGGCCTCGCAGGTGGCGATCCCGGAGTTCGACGGGCGGATCATCACGGTGCCGTTCTCGTTCAAGGAGATCGACCAGGACGGGCTCACCGTCTACGCCGCCGACGCCGAGCGGGCCGCCCGGGTGGCGGGCATCGCCGTACGGCACGGCCTGCTTCGGCACACCCCTCCCGCCGAGCGCCGTCTGGTCGTGATGCTGTCGGCGTACCCCACCAAGCACTCCCGGGTGGGCAATGCCGTAGGCCTGGACACGCCGGTCAGCACCGTGCGGCTGCTGGCCCGGCTGGCCGAGGCGGGCTACGACCTGGGCGACGGCTTTCCCGGGGTGGCCGAGCAGGACGGCGACGCGCTCATCCACGCGCTCATCGCCGCCGGCGGCCAGGACCAGGACTGGCTGACCGAGAAGCACCTCGCGGGCAACCCGGTACGCATCTCCGCCGCCTCCTACGAGCGCTGGTACCGGACCCTGCCCGCGGAGTTGCGGGCCGGCATGGAACGGCACTGGGGGCCGCCGCCGGGCGAGTTGTTCGTGCACGAAGGCGACATCGTGCTGGCCGCGCTGCGCGCCGGGAACGTGGTGGTGATGGTGCAGCCGCCGCGCGGGTTCGGCGAGAACCCGATCGCCATCTACCACGACCCCGATCTGCCTCCGAGCCACCACTACCTGGCCGCCTACCGCTGGCTCTCAGCCGACTTCGGCGCGCACGCGATGGTGCACGTGGGCAAGCACGGCAACCTGGAATGGCTGCCGGGCAAGTCGGCCGGCATGTCGGCCGCCTGCGGCACCGACGCCGCCATCGGCGACCTGCCGCTGATCTACCCGTTCCTGGTCAACGACCCGGGTGAGGGCACCCAGGCCAAGCGGCGGGCGCACGCGGTGCTGGTCGACCACATGGTGCCGCCGATGGCCCGCGCCGACACCTACGGTGACATCGCCCGGCTGGAACAGCTCCTCGACGAGCACGCCACCATCGCCGCCATGGACCCGGCCAAGCTGCCCGCCATCCGGGCGCAGATCTGGACGCTGATCCAGGCGGCCCGGCTCGACCACGACCTCGGACTGGCCGACCGGCCGCACGACAGCGAGTTCGACGACTTCATCCTGCACGTGGACGGGTGGCTGTGCGAGGTGAAGGACGCGCAGATCCGCGACGGCCTGCACGTGCTCGGGCAGGCGCCGACCGGCCAGGTCCGGGTGAATCTGGTGCTGGCCATGCTGCGCGCCCGACAGATGTGGTCAGGCCGGGAGACGCTGCCCGGCCTGCGCGAGGCGCTCGGGCTGGCCGAGGACGGCACGGCCGCGCTGGGCGACGTGGACCGGGCCGAGGCCGTCGCCCGCGCGCTGATCGAGGAGATGGAGGAGCGCGGCTGGGCGCCGGACGCCGCGCCGGAGGTCGCCCGTGCGGCGCCGGCCAACAGGCTGGAGCTGGTCACCAGCATCCTGACGTTCGCCGCCACCGAGGTGGTGCCGCGCCTAGCCCGTACCACCGACGAACTCGACCACCTCCTGCACGCTCTGGACGGCGGCTACGTGCCCGCCGGGCCGAGCGGTTCGCCGATGCGCGGCCTGATCAACGTGCTGCCGACCGGCCGCAACTTCTACTCCGTCGATCCCCGGGCGGTCCCGAGCAGGCTGGCCTGGGAGACCGGGCAGGCGATGGCGGGCTCGCTGCTGGAGCGCTATCACGCCGACACGGGGGAGTGGCCGCGCTCCGTCGGCCTGTCCGTCTGGGGCACCAGCGCCATGCGCACGGCGGGTGACGACGTGGCCGAGGTGCTGGCCCTGCTCGGCATCCGCCCCGAATGGGACGAGGCGTCGCGCCGTGTCACGAGCCTGGAGCCCATCCCGCTCGCCGAGCTCGGCCGCCCCAGGATCGACGTGACGGTCCGTGTCAGCGGCTTCTTCCGCGACGCCTTCCCGCACGTGGTGGGCATGCTCGACGACGCCGTACGGCTGGCCGCCGGGTTGGACGAGCCGGACGAGGAGAACTACGTGCGCGCCCACGCCCGCCAGAGCGGCGGCGACGAGCGTCAGGCGACGATGCGCATCTTCGGCTCGGCGCCCGGCGCGTACGGGGCCGGGCTGCTGCCGCTCATCGACAGCCGCAACTGGCGCGACGACGCCGACCTGGCCGAGGTGTACGCGGCGTGGGGCGGCTTCGCCTACGGTCGCGACCTCGACGGCGTCGCCGCCCGCCCGCAGATGGAGGACGCCTACCGCCGGATCGCCGTGGCCGCCAAGAACGTCGACACCCGCGAGCACGACATCGCCGACTCCGACGACTACTTCCAGTACCACGGCGGCATGATCGCCACCGTCCGCGCGCTCACCGGCAGGGCCCCCGCCGCATACGTGGGCGACAGCACCCGCCCCGACGCCGTACGCACCCGCACCCTGTCGGAGGAGACCTCACGCATCTTCCGCGCCAGGGTGGTCAACCCCCGATGGCTGGCCGCGATGCGGCGGCACGGCTACAAGGGCGCCTTCGAGCTGGCCGCGACCGTCGACTACCTGTTCGGCTACGACGCCACCGCCGGCGTGATGGTCGACTGGATGTACGACAAGCTCACCGAGACGTACGTGCTGGACCCGGAGAACCGGGCGTTCATGGCCGAGTCGAACCCGTGGGCGCTGCACGGCATCGCCGAGCGGCTGCTCGAAGCCGCCGAGCGCGGCATGTGGGAGCACCCCGACCCGGACCTCCTGCGCGGCCTGCAGGAGGTCTACCTCAAGACCGAGGGTGACCTGGAGGACGACACGAGCCGCTGAGCCAGGCCGGGTGCTCCGGCCCAGTGCAGGTGCAGGTAGGACGCGGTCACGAGGGCGTCGCCGAACCCGTCGGCGCCGCCCTTCCAGCGGAACAGCGGCTCGCCCGGGAGGCCGACGACCGTGCGGTGGAACTCGTGGCCGCGGAAGCGCTCGCCCGCCCTCGTCAGCGGCGATCGCCCAAGCGCGACCGCGTCCCGATAGCCGAGCGTCAGCCGAGG
>NZ_SMJZ01000293.1 GCF_004348345.1 Nonomuraea longispora | reverse complement strand
CACGGGGCGGCCGGGCTCGGCGAGCAGGCCGTCGAGCAGCGTCCCGAAGGCGCGCGCCCAGTGGCGCACGGTCTCCCGGTCGAACAGGTCCGCCCGGTGGACGAGGTGGGCGGCCAGCTCGTCGCCCTGGCGTTCGACGTTCATGAGCAGGTCGAACTTGGCGTCGTCCAGCAGCAGCTCGACGCGCTCCGCGGTGGCGCCGGGCAGGTCGAGAGCGAACGAGGTGTCGTCGTCGTAGGCCAGCATCACCTGGACGAGCGGGTCGTGGCTCAGCTCCCTGCCGGGGGCCAGGGCCTGCACCACGGCTTCGAACGGGGCCTCGTGGTGCGGCCGGGCCGCGAGGAGACGGTCACGCACCTGGCCGAGCAGGTCCGAGAACTCCGGGTCGCCCGACAGGTCGGCGCGGACGGCGATCGTGTTGACCAGCAGGCCGATCATGGCCTGCACGTCCGGGTGGTCGCGGCCGGCCACCGGGACGGCGATGACGAGGTCGCGCTGGCCGCTGATCCTCGCGAGGAACGCGGCGAACGCCGCGAACATCACCATGTACGGCGTCGCGTTCCGCCCGGCGGCCACCTCGGCCATGCGCTCACGCGTGCCGGGGGCCAGCGGGACGCGTACGACGCCGCCGGCCGCCGACTGCACGGCGGGGCGTGGCCGGTCGGCGGGCAGGGCGAGCGTCGTGGGAGCGTCCTTGAGGGTGTCCGCCCAGAACGCGACGGACTCGTCCATGGTGTGCAGCCGTTCCCGCTGCCAGACGGCGTAGTCGGGGTACTGCGGCACAAGCGGCCCGGGGTCCGCCGGGGACCCGCCGGTGGAGGCGAGCCGCCGGTAGGCGCCGGAGACCTGCTCCAGCAGCAGCCGCAGCGACCAGCCGTCGCACACCAGGTGGTGGACGGTCAGCAGCACGAGGTGGTGCTCGTCGGCGACGACGTGGACCACGCAGCGCAGCAGCGGTCCGGCCTCCACGTCGAACGGCGCCGCCGCCTCGGCCTTCAGCCGGGCGTGCGCCCGCGCCGCGGGCACGTCCCGCTCGACGCGCAGCGCGACCCGCACCTCCTCCGCGACGACCTGCACATAGCCGCCGTCGTGCGGCTGGAACACCGTGCGCAGCGACTCGTGCGCGGCGACCACCGCCTCCAGGGCCGCGCGGAACGCCTCGACGTCGAAGCGCCCGCGCACGTCGAAGGCCACGGGCACGTTGTACTGGGCGGTGCCCGGGTTGAGCTGGTCGAGCACCAGCATTCTGGCCTGCGCCGGTGACACGGGGAACTCGTACTTCTCCATCACGACTCCCGGAGGATCGGCTCGACGACTCTGGCGATCTCGGCGGCGGGGCCGGGTCTCAGCAGGTCGCTGTGCCCGCACCCGAGGTCGTGCACCCGCACGTGGCGGGAGGAGCGGCTCCAGCGCTCGGCCTTGACCGCCGAGTCAAGGCCGCCGGGCTGGGCGGTGGCCGAGAACAGCAGCACCGTCCCGTCGTACGGCGGCGGCCGGTAGGTGACGGCCAGCCGCAGGTGCCCGGCCACCGTGCCGGCCACGGCGGCCAGGTGCCGGTCGGTCAGCCCCGACAGCGGGCCCTCGCTGCCGCGCACGGCGGCGAACACCCGCTCCGGCTCCAGCCGTCCGGGCTGTGCGTAGGGGTGCAGCGTGCGGGTGCGCAGCAGGATGGTCAGCGCCTCCTGCTCGACGGCGTCGGGGTCGGGGTCCTCGCCGGGCGGCCAGGGGACCGCATCCAGCGAGGCGACCAGCCCCACCCGCCGGCCGCTCTCTCTCAGGCGGGCGGCCATCTCGTACGCGAGCAGCCCGCCGAAGGAGTGACCCAGCAGCAGGTACGGCCCCTCGGGCTGGGCCTTGAGCAGCCGCGCCAGGTAGTCGTCGGCCAGCTCCCGCATGGTGCGGGGCAGCCGCCAGTCCGGGGCGTCGAGCACCGGCGACTGCAGCGCGTGCACCGGCCGGTCGTGGGGGAGGTGGGGGAGCAGCGCGGTGTACGACCAGCCGATGCCCCGGCCGGGGTGCACGCAGAACAGCGGCGCCCCCTCGCCGCCGTCCCGGAGCGTCAGCAGCGGCGACAGATCCAGCTCGGCCGGCGCCTGATCGAGCCGGACGGCCAGCTCGGCGGGCGTGGGGGCCTCGAACAGGGCGGCGATGGAGGTGCGGACGCCGATCGCCGACTCGATCGCGGCGGTGAGCCGCATGGCCAGCAGCGAGTCCCCGCCCGAGGCGAAGAAGTCGGTGTCCGCGCGTGCCTCCGGCAGGCCGAGCACCTCGGCGAACAGGCCGCGCAGCTCCTTCTCGCGCGCGGAGCCCGGCTCGGACGGGCTGTGCGGGCCGGTGTCCCCGCGGGTCCCGGGCGGCCCGGGGGCGGGCAGGGCGGCGCGGTCGACCTTGCCGTGGGGGGTGAGCGGCAGACGGTCGAGCGGCACGTACCGCGAGGGGAGCAGATACCTGGGCAGCCGGGCGGCGGCGTACGCGCGGGTCCGCTCCAGCGTCCTTCCGGGCACCACGTACGCGATCAGCCGCCTGCCGCCCCCTGGCGCGTCGGCGGCGGTGACGACCGCGCGGGACACGCCGGGCGAACTCTCCAGGACGGACTCCACCTCGCCCGGCTCGATGCGGTGACCGCGGATCTTCAGCTGGCCGTCCGCCCGGCCGGCGAACTCCAGCTCCCCGGCGAACGTCCACCGCGCCAGGTCGCCGGTCCGGTACATCCGCTCGCCCGGCGCGAACGGGTCGGCCACGAACCGCTCCGCCGTCAGCCCCGGCCGGCCGAGGTAGCCGCGGGCCAGGCCCGTCCCCGCGATGTACAGCTCGCCGACGACGCCGGCCGGGGCCGGGCGCAGGCGCGCGTCCAGGACGTACACGCGGGTGTTGTCCAGCGGCCGGCCGATCGGCACCGGTCCGCTCCCGGGCTCCGCTCCCACGGGATGGGCGGTGGCGAACGTCGTCGTCTCCGTGGGCCCGTACCCGTTGACGACCCGTACGCCGTGCCGGGCCGCCCGGCGGACCGCGTCGGGCGGCAGCACGTCGCCCCCCGCCCACACCTCGCCCGCCGCGGCCAGCGCGCCGGGCTCCAGGTCGGCCACGGTGCGGAACAGCTCGGCCGTCAGCCACACCGCGTCCAGCCGGCCGCGCTGGATGGTCTCCGGCCGCAGCGGGCCCGGCGGGGCGATGACCACGGTGCCGCCGTTCAGCAGCGGCGCCCACACCTCGTACGTGGCCGCGTCGAACGTGTGCGGGCTGTGCAGCAGCACCCGCCGGTGCCCGGCGAAGCGCCGGTCGGCGGCCAGCTCCGCGATGTTCGCGTGGGTGACGACGACGCCCTTGGGGGCGCCGGTGGAGCCGGAGGTGTACATGACGTAGGCGGCCGACCCGGGGTGCACGGGCCTCGGCGTGAATCCGTCCCCGGCCGCGGCCGGCGGGCTCGTCAGGACGATCCGGGCGCCGCTGTCGCCGATGAGCCGGTCGAGGCGGGCCCGCGGCTGCCCGGGATCGAGCGGGACGTAGCAGCCGCCCGCCTTCAGCACCGCCAGCTGCGCGACCACCAGGTCGGGCGAGCGCTCCATGAGCAGCGCGACCGGCGTCTCCGGTGCCACGTCGAGCGCGGCCGCGACCTGGCCGGAGCGGGCGTCCAGCTCGGCGTAGGTGAGGGTGTGCCCGCCGTGCTCGACGGCCACGGCGTCCGGGGTGCGGGCCGCCTGCGCCGCGAACCGCTCGGGCACCGATCCGCCCGCCCGCTCGCGCGCGGCGCCGTTCCCGCTCACCAGCAGCCGCCGCTTCTCCGGCTCGGGGAGCACGTCACCGTGCTCCGAGCCCCCGGCGAGCAGCTCGAACGCCCTGGTCAGCCGGGCCCCGACGGCCTCCGTCTCGGCGCGGCCGACCAGGTCGGCGCGGTAGCCGAGCCGCAGCCACCACCGCTCGCCTGCGACGACCGTGACCGTGAGCGGGTAGTGGGTGGCGTCGCGCACTTCAGTCAGGCGCACACCGGAGGAGGCCAGGCCGTCGCGGGGGTAGTTCTCGAAGGCCAGCAGCGTGTCGAACAACTCGCCGGCGCCGCGCCGCACGTCGGCCAGACGTACGTGGTGGAAGGCCGAGAGCCTGGCCTGCTCGTCCTGCAGGCGCTGCAGCAGGCCGGGCTCGCCCGTCCTGACCCGGACCGGCAGCGTGTTGATGAACAGCCCCACCATCGACTCGACGCCCGCCAGCTCCGCCGGGCGGCCCGACACCACCGTGCCGAACACCACGTCGGAGCGTCCGGTCAGCCGCGCCAGCACCAGCCCCCACGCCGCCTGCGCCAGCGTGTTGACGGTCACGCCCGACCGGCGCGCCCGCCGGCGCAGCGCCTGGCTCAGCTCCGCCGTCAGCTCGGCCTCCACCGTGCCCTGCCGCATGCTCGCCGCGCCGGCGTTCGCGGACCTGCCGGGCCGGAGCAGGGTCGGCCCCGGCAGGTCCGCGAGCGCGGCCCGCCACTCGCGCGCCGCCCGCTCGCCGTCCTGGCCGCGCAGCCAGGCCAGGTGGTCCCGGTACGGCGGCGCGGGCGGCAGCGGGTCCCCGCCCGCGTAGAGAGCGGCCAGCTCGCGCGCCAGGATCGGCATCGACCAGCCGTCCACGAGGAGGTGGTGCATGGTCAGCACCAGCTCCCGCCGCCGCACCAGCGTGGCCCGGACCAGCGGCGGCCTGGTCACGTCGAACGGGCGCAGCCGGTCGCCCTCCAGGATGCGTTCCAGCTCGGCGTCCGAGGGCGGGTCCACCTCGGTCCACGGCAGGCGCACCCGACGCGGTACGAGCTGCACCGGGCGGTCCAGGCCCTTGTGGCGGAAGCAGACGCGCAGGTTCTGGTGCCGGTCGAGCAGGGCCTCGACGGCCGCCCGCAGCCGGGCCGGGTCCACGGGCCCGTCGACGGCGAACCTGGCCTGGATCACGTACACGTCGTCGCCGCCGTACAGGGCGTGGAAGAGCAGGCCCTCCTGCGCGGGGGAGAGCGGCAGCACGTCGGCCAGCGCGCGGCTCACCAGTCGCCGTCCAGGTCGGCCTCAAGAGCCTCGATCTGGCTCTGCGTCAGCTCGACCAGCGGGAAGTCCGAGCTGGTCGCGCCGCCCTCGCCCGCCTTGCCGGCCAGCTCGGCGAGCGCGCGTGACCATTGCCCGGCCAGCTCCCCGGCGCGTTCCTCGCTGACCGCCTCGGCGGCGTAGGACCAGCTCGCCACCAGCCGGGCGCCGTCCCCGCCCTGCCGGGCGACGGCGTCCAGCTCCACCGCGTACGCCATCGGAGCGTCCGGCATGCCCGACAGCTCGCCGTCGAACCTGCCCAGGTAGTTGAAGCGCAGGTCGGCGGCGGGCAGCGCGGCGAGCCTCGGCGCGGTGTCCCGGTTGAGGTGGCGCAGCAGCCCGTGGCCGAGCCCTCCCGACGGGACGGCGCGCAGCCGTTCCTTGACGCGTTTGAGCGCGGCGGCGGGCTCTCCCGAGGCGTCCAGCCGCACCGGGTGCTGGACGGTGAACCAGCCGACGGTGGCCGAGACGTCGATGTCGCCGTTGGGGTCGCCGTCGGGGTGGCCGTCGGGGTCGCCGGTGAAGGCGCCGGTGAAGGCGTCCCTGCCGTGCCGTTCGACGTCGACGAGCACGTCCGTGCCGCCGCGCCAGCGTGCCACGGCGATGGCCAGCGCGGTCAGCAGGACCTCGTCGGGCCCGCAGCCGAACGCGGCGGGCAGGTGGGTGAGCACCTGCTCGGTGAGGCCGGCGGGCAGCCGGGTGGTCAGGGTCGTGCGCGGGCCGCCGCGGCCTTTCCACCCCGGGGCCAGCAGCGTGGCGCCGTCCGCCGCCGTCTTCTCCCAGAAGGGCAGCTCCGCCACCCGCTCGGGACGCCGCGCCTCGGTGGCCAGCAGGCGGGCCCAGCGGGCGAACGAGGTGCCCTGCGCCGGCCCGCCTGAGCCGGGGGAGCGCAGCAGCGCCTCCAGCTCCGGGCCGAGCAGGCGCCATGAGACGCCGTCCACGGCGAAGTGGTGCGCGGTGACGACCAGCCGGTCCGGCGCGGGCCAGGCCGCGGCCAGCATCCGGCCGCTCCCGGGGTCGAGCGGCGGGGCCACGTCCGGCCGGGAGTCCGCGCCCGGACCGGACCGGCTCGGGGCCGCCCGGCTGAACGGGACCTCCGGCGCCTCCTCCGGGGGCAGGACCTCCAGCTCCCAGCCGCCGTCCGCGTGGCGCAGCAGGCGCGTGCGCAGCGCCGCGTGCCTGACCGTCAGCGTGCGCAGCGCCGCCCGGATGCGCTCCTCGTCCACCCCGGCGGGCACGGGCACGGCCAGCGACTGCGTGAACGTGCCGAGCGGGCCCCCGTGCTCGCGCCACCAGTGCATGATCGGCGTGATCGGGAACCGGCCAGCGGGGGAGTCGGTCACGGTGCGGGCGCTGACCCGGGCGACGTCCGCCAGCGCGGCGGGGGTCCGCGCGACGAACACCTCGCGCGGCGTCAGACCCAGGCCCTCAGCCCTGGCCCGGCTGACGAGCTGGATCGCCGTGATGCTGTCGCCGCCCAGCCGGAAGAAGTCGTCCTTCGCCCCCGCCTCGGGCACGCCCAGCAGCTCGGCGAACAGCGCGCAGAGCGTGGCCTCGCGGTCCGTGGCCGGCTCGCGCGACGCCCGGGAGGAACCGGGCGCCGGCGGGTCGGGCAGCGCGGCCCGGTCCAGCTTGCCCTGCGGCGTGACCGGCAGCTCGTCCAGCACCACCAGGTCGCCCGGCACCATGGACGCGGGCAGCGACGCCCCGGCGTGGGCCAGGACGTCCGCGGTGTCGCACGAGCCGGCCTCGCGGGGCACGAGGTAGCCGACGAGCCGGCCGCCGCGCGGCGCGACCGCCGCCCTGGCGACGGACCCGTGCCCGGCCAGCACCGCCTCGATCTCCGCCGGCTCGATCCGGTGGCCGCGCACCTTCACCTGGTCGTCCGCCCGGCCCAGGAACTGCAACTGGCCGTCGGCCCGCACGTGCGCCAGGTCCCCGGTGCGGTACATGCGTTCGCCGGGCGGGCCGTACGGGTCGGCGACGAACCGCTCGGCGCTCAGCCCGGGCCGGCCGAGGTAGCCCCTGGCCACGCCGGGCCCGGCGACGTACAACTCGCCGGGCACCCCCACAGGCAGCGGGCGCAGGCGGGCGTCCAGGACGTACAGGCGGTGGCCCGCGAGGGGACGGCCGATCGGCGGGAGCCCGCCGCCGGGGGTGAGCGGGTCGCTGACGCTGGCGGCGACCGTGGTCTCCGTCGGCCCGTACGCGTTCCAGAACCGTACGCCCGGCCACGCCGACACCAGCTCGGCCGGGCACACGTCGGCGCCGGACGCCAGCCCGCGCAGGCCGGGGTAGTCGCCGGGCGGCACGGTCGCCAGCACCGCCGGCGGGATCAGCCCGAACGTGACCCGCCGCAGCCGCAGCACCTCGGCCAGGTCCGCGCCGGCCAGCGGACCGGGAGGCGGGACGACGAGCGTGCCGCCCGAGCCGAACGCCATGCACAGCTCGGCCACCGAGATGTCGAAGGACGGCGCTCCCAGCTGCAACACGCGGCTGCCGGCGTCGAGCCCGAACGCCGTCACGAGGGTGTGGGTCAGGCTCGCGACGCCCGCGTGGCCCACCACCACGCCCTTGGGGCGGCCGGTGGAGCCGGAGGTGTACATCACCCAGGCGGCGTCGTGCGGCCGGATCGCGGGCAGCGCCCCGCCCGGCGCGGACGCCGCGGGCGGCAGGCGCTCGATCGTCAGGTCCGGCAGTACGCCGGGCTCGGCGACCAGCAGCCTCGCGTCCGCGTCCGCGACCAGGTACGCGAGCCGTTCGAACGGATGGTCCAGGTCGAGCGGCAGGTACGCGGCGCCCGCCCGCTGCACCGCCAGGATCGCCACCACCAGGTCCGCGGAACGCCCGAGCGCCAGCGCCACCACCCGCCC
>NZ_SMJZ01000292.1 GCF_004348345.1 Nonomuraea longispora | reverse complement strand
GGGCACGCCCGGGGTCGCCGCGCTGCGTGCATCCGGCCGTCGCCTGTTCAGGCTTCCCCCGCGGTTCCGGCAGACCTGCACAGGTAGAACACTTCTGGGTCACCGTCGTCGAGACCGTGCACCATCCCTACCGACCGCCAGCCGATCCGCTCCAGCAGCCGCTGCATGGGATGATTGGACAGGTTCGTCGACGTGAACAGCTTCCCGGTCCTGCACGAGGCCGCCGCGGCACGCAGGAGCCGCTCGCCGACGCCGTGACCCCGGGCGGGCTCGGCGACCATGAGCATCGTCACGAAGCCCTGCTCGAAGAAGGTGTACTCCACCACGCAGTAGCCGACGAGCCCGGTCGGCGTGTCGGCCACAAGGACGGCACCGTCGCGACACCAACGTTGGATGGCGGCGCGCCGCTCGCCACCGTCGGATCCCGCGACCGGGTCAAGGGTCACGAGGTGCTCGACATCCGCCGCACTCCCCGCTCGGACTGACAGTGCGCGAAAGCCGTCGGCCTTCATCAACGTGACTTTCCTCTCTCGTCGCAGGACTCATCCGGACGTTTCACAATTGTTCGCTGGGCACGTCCGGGACGTCGCATGTTCGCTCAGACCGGCAAGTCACATCCGCTGCCCGGACCGGCGCTCCGCCACCCGGTAGTGATACCTTCCCGTGATCTCGAACCCTTCGCCCCGGTAGAGAGCCTGCGCCTGCTCGTTCCTGGCAGTGGTGACGAGGTAGGCGGAGCCCGTGCCCGCGTGCCGCACCAGTGCCCGCAGCACCGCGCGCGCCAGCCCCCGCCGCCGGGCGCCGGGCAACGTGGCCATGCAGTAGACGCCCAGCACGTCCCCCTGAGGCACACCGCGCCCGACGGACAGCGCCACACCATCCTCCTCATATGCCGCATACCAGGCAGGCACCCCGGTGCAGATGCGTTCCGCGTCCGAGAGGCCCGCGCCGTAACGCCCGTCCACGGCCCACCATGTCTCCAACCAGCCCTGCCACGGCCGATCCTCGATCCGCACCTTGTACGCGGGCCCGTGTCCCGGCGTCCCGGCCATGATCACGGTAGGGTCGACCAGCCCATACCCTCTTCGCTCCAGCTCCTCGTCCAGGCCGGGCCCGGCCGCGGGACCCAACGAGAAGACACAGCGCTGCCCGCGCGTGTCGTAGAACGCCTCAGCGGCCTCGATGGCAGCGCCGAGATCGGCAGGGGCATGCAGCGGGAGCACGGAGTTGGCCCGTTTGGTCACGCCCCCGGCGTACCGCAGCATCCACCCGTCGTGCACACGCTGCTCGTAGGCAGGCCAGGCCTCATGTACCAGCAGATCGAACTCCACCCGCGCAGCCTAACCACCCCGCCCACATGGGCCGGACCGAGGAACGCCGACATGGCACCCCCGACCCTGACCGCGGACCGGAACCACGGTTGGCCGATCACCCGGGAAGGCGTCACAGTGCGGAGGACGGTCATCGATTCGGCGAAGCGGGCGGCCCAGGGAGCGCCGTTGCGGCGCTCAGCCGTCTCCGCCTGGTGAGCGTCTCCCTGAACAGAGCCCAGCCCAGGTCGGCGACTGGGGTCAACCTGGCCTGCCGTAAAAGAATGAAGCCTCCCCCTAGGCTGAGCACTGTGATGATTGTGTTGCCGCCGTCTGAGGGGAAGGCGGCGCAAGGCAGCGGCCCGCCGGTCGGCCAGTTGTCGTTCCCCGCCCTGGACGGGTCCCGCAAGCGGGTGATGACCGCGCTCGTGCGCGCGTCCAAGCGCCGTGACGCCATCGGCGTGCTCGGCCTGACGCCGGGCCTGGCGGGCGAACTGGCGAGAAACCTCGCTCTGAAGACGGCTTCCACGTTGCCCGCCGCCGACCTCTACACCGGCGTGTTGTACGACAATCTCGGGCTGCGCACTCTGGCCGGCGAGGCATGGAGCCGGGCTGAGGAGTCGGTGCTGATCTTCTCCGGCCTCTGGGGTATGGTGCGGATCACTGACCCGATTCCGCCCTACCGGCTGTCGATGGGCGTCAACCTGCCTCCGCTCGGAGGTCTGGGCACGTTCTGGCGGCCGCGGATCTCGAAGGTGCTGGACGGCGTTCCGGGGCTGGTGGTGGATCTGCGCTCGGCGACCTACGCGAGCGCCTGGCAGCCCGGGGAACGCTCGGTGACGGTCCGGGTGTTCAGGGACGGCAAGGTCGTCAGCCACATGGCCAAGGCGACCAGAGGTGAGATCGCCCGTGCGCTCCTGCAGGAGGGCACCACGCCCACTAGCCCTGAAGAGCTGGCCAAGGTGCTCGACGCGCTCGGCTACCGCGTCGAGGTGGCACCGCCCGCCCGCGCCGGTCGCCCTTGGACACTGGACGTGCACGTCTCGTGACCACCTGCCCCACCGCCCGAAACGCCGCCGCCCCGCCCGGACGGGTCCGGGCGGGACGGCGGTGTGGTGCGGATGCGGTCGAGTCAGTCCAGGTAGTCGCGCAGGACCTGGGAACGTGACGGGTGGCGCAGCTTGGACATGGTCTTCGACTCGATCTGGCGGATGCGCTCACGGGTGACCCCGTAAACCTTGCCGATCTCGTCGAGGGTCTTCGGCTGGCCGTCGGTGAGCCCGAAGCGCATCGACACGACGCCCGCTTCCCGCTCCGACAACGTGTCGAGAACGGAGTGCAGCTGCTCCTGGAGCAGCGTGAAGCTGACGGCGTCGGCCGGGACGATGGCCTCGGAGTCCTCGATGAGGTCGCCGAACTCGCTGTCGCCCTCCTCGCCCAACGGGGTGTGGAGGGAGATGGGCTCGCGGCCGTATTTCTGGACCTCGACGACCTTCTCGGGCGTCATGTCGAGCTCACGGGCCAGCTCTTCCGGCGTGGGCTCGCGACCGAGGTCCTGCAGCATCTGCCGCTGGACCCGGGCCAGCTTGTTGATCACTTCGACCATGTGGACCGGGATGCGGATGGTCCGCGCCTGGTCGGCCATGGCACGCGTGATCGCCTGCCGGATCCACCACGTGGCGTAGGTGGAGAACTTGTAGCCCTTGGTGTAGTCGAACTTCTCGACGGCCCTGATCAGGCCCAGGTTGCCTTCCTGGATCAGGTCGAGGAACAGCATGCCGCGGCCGGTGTAGCGCTTGGCCAGCGAGACCACGAGCCGGAGGTTGGCCTCCAGCAGATGGTTCTTCGCGCGGCGGCCGTCTTCGGCGATCCACTCCAGCTCGGCCTTGACGTCGACGGGCAGCCCTTCGGACTCGCCGCCGCCGAGCTGCTCTTCAGCGAACAGGCCGGCCTCGATGCGCTTGGCCAGCTCGACCTCCTGCTCGGCGTTGAGCAGGGGGACCTTGCCGATCTGCTTGAGGTAGTCCTTCACCGGGTCGGCGGTGGCGCCCGCGGCGGCGACCTGCGCCACGGGGGCGTCATCGTCGTCGTCGGAGAGGATGAGGACTTCTTCCTCGGTCTTCTCCACGGTGACCTCGACGGCCTTGGGCTCCTCGGTTTCCTCGTCGGAGTCGGAGTCGGAGTCACCCTCCGCGTCGGAGTCACCCTCGGCGACGATCTCCTCGTCGTCGACTTCGATGTCATCGAGGTCGTCCAGCTCCACGTCGCCGTCGAGCTCGATGTCCTCTTCGTCCGCGTCGGCCTTCGGGGCCTCGGATGCCTTCGGCTTGGTCTCGGCAGGCCCAGCGCCCTTCGGCTCGGCCTTCTTGGCGGCGGCGGCGGCCGCGGCCTTCTTCGCCGCCGGAGCGGCCTTCTTGGCAGGGGCCGCCTTCTTGGCGGCCGGCTCGGCTTCAGCGGTGCCCACGACCGCGGTCACGGTCTCGGGCTGCTGCTCTTTGGCGGCCGCCGCCGTCTTGGTCTTGACGGGGGCGGCGGTGCGGCGCTTTGCTGGACCACGAGACTTCTTCGGCGCAGCCGAATCCGCGGCGGTCACCACCACGGTCACGCCCTCTTTGCTGAGGTTCCGCAAGAACGCGGCGGCGTGCGACATGGGGATGTCCGCCTCCTCGAAGGCCTGACGGACATCCTCAGACTCGAGGAAACCCTGCGAGCGCCCACGCTCGAGCAGTCGCTGAATGACGGGCTCGTTCAGCTCTTGTGGCTTCGAGCGAGTCGAACTTGCAGGCGACACGAACACCTCTCGAACGAACGCGTGGCGACAATGGACCCAGATGCCCGCTGGGGGGCTGTTGCCTCTCTCAGAGATCGGTGAGGCCGTGCGGACCGCGACGGACCTGCACAGCATTGTGGCACGACCCCGCACTCCATACGGCCACCTCCCGGCGGTTGACCTCCACCCTAGGCCGACCGAGACAGTAGTGCGTACGTAAGCGGGGCACCGATACCCGAAAGCAACCGTTATGACTGATTCATTCAGTCACTCTTCGTGGCTGGCGGTACGTGAATTGCTAGCGCGGTAACGTCATCATCTTGTTCATATCCAGACAACATCCGGTCAACCAGGAAGTCCAGCAACATATGCGGACTACTCACGACCTCAGGCGGCGCTTCGGTCACAACACTGCAAATCTCTGCGAGACCGGCATCCAGCCCGCGCTTCCGGTTCTCCACGAGCCCGTCGGAGTAGAGCACGGCGGTATGGCCGGGCGGCACCACGAACCGGAACTGCCTGCGGCTGGTCGGCCAGCCTAGCGGAGTGCCGGGCTCGGCGTCGCACAGGATCGCCGTGCCCTGGGGCGAAACCAGCACGGGCGGCGGATGCCCCGCCATGGCCAGCGTGCCCTCACCGGTGACGGGCTCGACGACCATGTAGGCCAGGGTCGTGACCTGCTCCTCCTCTTCCGTGGCCTCGAAGACCCGGTCGAGGCCGGTGAGCACGGCCGCGGGCGGCGGGTTGGTCAGCGCCAGCGCGCGCATGGCGTTGCGGATGCGGCCCATGCCGGCGGCGGCCTTGACGCCTTTGCCCATGACGTCGCCGACCACGGCGGCGACACGCCCGTCCTGCAGCACGAACGCGTCGTACCAGTCGCCGCCGACCTGGACGTGGCGGCTGCCCGAGCGGAAGCGCTGGGCCAGCACGAGGCCTTTGACGACCGGCAGGCGGTCGGGCAGCAGGCTGCGCTGCAGCGTCTCGGCGGTGCGGTGCTCGCGCTCGAACAGCGTGGCCCGCTCGACCGCGAGCGCGCACTGACCGGCCAGCGCCTCCAGGAAGACGCCGTCCTCCTGGGAGATCTTCTGGGGCCGGGTGAAGGAGAATCGGAGCGCTCCCAGAGCCCGTCCGGCCGCCAGCAGCGGCAGCCCCACCCAGGCGCGCTCGTCGCTGTTGGCGAGGTAGTTGCCGAGGACGTCCTCGTCTCCCCCCGCCTCCAGCAGCTGGGCCCTCAGCGACTCGGGAGACTCGGCGAAGACCGGCCTGCGGCTGTTGACCGCCATGGTCATCACGCTGGAGCTGGACAGCGGGATCTCCTCGCCGGACGCGCCGGACGCCTCGGGGATCCCCTCACCGTTGATCAGCTTGAGAGCGGCCCTGTCGGTGTCGAGCAGCGCCACCGCCGAGCGGTCGGCGGCCAGGGCGGTGCGGCCCACGTCGATGATGACCTGCACCACCTGCTCGACCGTGAGCGCCTCCGCGAGCATCGCGGTGGCGCCCTGCAGCCTGGCCGTGCGCAGGGCGGCCGCGCCGAGCTGGTCGGTCAGCCTGCCGCGCATCTCCTCGGCCTCGCGCTGCGGCGTGACATCGGTGTTGGCGCCGACCCACTCGACGACCCGGCCGTGACGGATGATCGGCACGGCCCGCACCTCGAAGTGGCGGTAGCCGCTGGCGCGGGTGCGCACGCGGTAGTTCCACTCGAACATGGTGCGGCCGCGCAGCGCCTCCCTCCAGGCCTCCTCGGTCTGCTGGACCTCGTCCGGATGCACGACGTCCAACCAGCCGTTGGCGAGGTATTCCTCCAGGCCCTGGCCGGTGATGGCGCGCCACTGCGGCGCGTCCTCGACGACCGCGCCCGTGGGCGAGGTGATCCACACGAGCTGGGACTGCGCCTCGACCAGCGATCGGTAGCGCTCCTCGCTGCGGCGCAGCGCCTCCTCGGTCTGGCGGCTCTCGGTCACGTCGAGCCCGATCAGCGCGATCGCCCGCAGCTCGCCGGCGTCGTCGTGGACCGGCGAGAACGACAGCGACCATTGCCGGGTGTCGCCATCCGCCGACCGCACGCGTACGCGGCCCTCGGTGACGGGCGCGTCGCCCTCGATGACGGCCTGCACGGCGTGCGTGATGATCTGGCTCAGGTCGGCGGCCAGCACCTCGACGGGAGGCCGGCCCGCCATGCGCTCCGCGGGCACGCCGACGACGTCGCTGAAGACGTCGTTGACCCGCTGGACGCGGCCGTCGGCATCGAAGAACGCGAAGGCGAACTCCGCCTCCGAGAGCATGCCCCTGAAGAGGGCGGAGTCTGAGATGTCCACATCCGACTCCCGGGGACGGGGAACGGAGGTCTCGGCGCTCATGGTCCGCACCTCCGTCGCGTGCCAGGGTCTCCCACGCGGCACATCTCCATAATCGTGTATCGGCGTAGCGCAGCTCCGGGCGACCGGATCCTGCAGTACATCATCGGCGATGGGCACGCGCGGACGGAAGCCCCCGCCGGTGCCCGGTCGCCTCTAGGGTCTACGCATCCTGTCAAAGTCGCTCCACTTTGCGCAGCAAGATCAGGTTACCGCGCCCGATTGCCGGGACGCTTGCCCGCCACGGCTATCGGGCCTTGGCCGCGCGTTTGGCCTCTTGCTTGGCGGCGCGCACCCGGCTCAGGCTGTCGGCGTCGACCACGTCGGCGACCGACCTTTGTGCACCCTCCTCGCCGTAGGGCCCGGCTGCCTCCCGCCAGCCTGACGGCTGGACCCCCAGTTGCTTGCCCAGCAATGCCAAGAAGATCTGGGCCTTCTGCTTGCCGTATCCGGGAAGGGCGTTCAGTCGTTTGAACACGTCCTTGCCGTCGGCGGCCTCGGCCCAGATCCGCTCGGGCCGGCCGTCGTGGTGCTCGACCAGGTAGGCCGCGAGCTGCTGGATGCGGCCCGCCATCGCCTTGGGATAGCGGTGCACGGCCGGCGGCTGCGCCAGCAGCGCGGCGAACTCCTCCGGATCGTAGGAGGCGAGCTCCTCGGCGGTGAGGTCGTGCCCCAGCCGCTGCGAGATGGTGTAGGGCCCCGTGAACGCCCACTCCATGGGGATCTGCTGGTCGAGCAGCATGCCGACGAGCAGGGCGAGCGGGCTGCGGCCGAGGAGCTCGTCTGCCTCGCTCCGCTGGGCGAGCTGGATGCGCATGGAGACAGCTTCGCATGAAAGGGCACCGGGTGAAGTGAACACAGGCGTCGTGGAGCCTTGACACCCGTCCGAGAAAGGGTGGAATGAGAACGCAAGTCGCCCTGCAGACGTTCCTGGGGGTTTGCCCCTGGGCATCCAGAGGAATCTCACTCCTATGCTCGCTCTGGCCACACGGTTCCTGCGCGAACCGGTCAGTCTCAGGCTGGCCGAAGAGTTCCTGACCGTACCCGTGGACACCATCGACCGCTGCGTGGCCGACGTGTGCGCGTGTGCGCAGCATCTGGGTGTCACCGCGACCCCGGAGATCGTGGAACGCATCGCCCGCGAACACCTGCTCGCGATCGTGAACTCCGCGCCTCCGCCGCGGAGCCCCCGCTGACGTGACGTCGCGGGCGTCCTGCGACGTTCCCGCAGGACGCCGGACGCGGGTCACCGGCATGACCCTCCTATAACATCGGGGTCACCGGGCCGTGTTCTCCGCACCGTTCGTGCCTGGAATACGAGAGAGTGAGGGCGTGCGCCGACACCGACGAGATCCCCGGGAGAGCACTCCGCCCGACGACGTGTTCAAGGAGATGGTGCAGGCGGCTCGAGAGCTGCTCGCCGTTCGCACTCCCCTGGACGCGGAGCTGATGGTCTCCGACATGATCGGGGCCTGGTGGGGCCGGCGGG
>NZ_SMJZ01000291.1 GCF_004348345.1 Nonomuraea longispora | reverse complement strand
CACCCGCCACCCTGCGCGCCCGCCTCCTGACCGCCGCCCGCCGCCCGCGTCATCGCCCGCCGCGGGCGTGGCGACGGCCGAAGCTCCTGACAGTGCTGGCGGCGGTGTCCGCGGCGGCCGCGGCGACGCTCGGCGCGCTGGCCGTCGACGCCCACCGCGACCTCGGCGACCTGTCCGCCAGGACGGGGGAGCTGGCCGCCGTGCTGGCCGCGTCCGACGTCCGCACGGTGCGCCTGCCGGTCTCCACCGGCGGCATCGGCACCGTGGTGCTCTCCCGCCTGGCGGGACGGATGGTGTTCACCTCGTCCGGGCTACGGGACCTGCCCGGCTCCCACGACTACGAGCTGTGGCTGACGGGACCGCGAGGGGCGCGCCCCGCCGGGCTGCTCGACCGTGCGGGAGGCGGGGCGACCGTCCCCGTGGTGGCCCCGCTGGACGGCGACCGCCGGGTGGCGCTCACCGTCGAGCCCGCGGGCGGCTCCGAGAAGCCCACCACGCGCCCCATCATGGTGGGCGGCCTGCCTCCCACCTGAACAAACACCCGTTACACGGGCCGGGTGAGGCGGGCGAGCAGCACGTCGAGAGCGGCCAGCGAGCCGTCGCGGACCCTGGCGTACTCCCTCTCCGGATACTGCCGGGGCCCGTTCTCGATCAGCAGGATCAGGTAGAGGTAGGCGCGGTAGAGGTCGAGCCGGGTCAGCACGGAAGGGGTGAGCTCCAGCGGCGTCACCTCGCGGTAGCCGGCCAGCAGCGGGTCGTCCTCGCGCAGCTCGCCGAAGACGGTCGGGGTGACGAACTCGGCGATCGGATCGCCCCAGAAGGCCCGCTCGTGGTCGATGATGGCCTGGATTCTGGGCGGGCCGCTGAGGTCGAGGAAGACGTTGCCCGCCCACACGTCGAAGTGCACCAGCCGGGGTGTCGTCACCTCGCCGAGCACCGGCGACGCCGCCTCGAACACGGCCATGAGATCGGCCGCGGGGCGCGGCAGCGGGGCGGGATAACGTACGGTGTCGCCGAGCAGGGCGGCCACCATCGCCAGGAACGCCTCGCGCCACGTGGCGCCCACGATGCCCGCGTGCGGGTAGCCGAACACCTCGCCCGTCACCGCGTTGAACCTGGCCAGGTGGCGGCCCAGCTCCCTGCGCAGCGCGTCTTCGCCGTCGGGCTTGACGGCGTTCCACGACACGCCGTCGAGGGCGCTCAGCATCAGGTAGTCGCCGCCGAGCACGGGGTCGTCGAAGCCGGCCCGCAGTAGTGACGGCACGGGAACGCCCGCCTTGAGCGCGTGCTCGTACGCGGCGGCCTCCATACGCAGCAGGTTGCGTTCGTAGCTGAGCTGGTCGAGCTCGGGCGGCGGGGAGAGCTTGAGCACCACCTCGCGGCCGTCGTCGAGCGCGAGCCGCCAGACGGCGTTGGCGAAGCCGTCGGTCAGCTCGCTGGCGGACGCCACGCCCGCGCCCAGCGCGCGCCTGGCCAGCGCGTCGAGCTCGGCCGCGGATAACCGGCGCTTGGTCCTGCTGTCCATGGCAACCCCTTCCTGCCGTCAGGCGGACTCCCTGCGCACGAGATGCGTGTCGAGGATCACGACGGGCTGGCGTAGCTCCTCGCCGTTGATGCGGGCGACGAGCAGCCGGGCCATCTGCCTGCCCATGGCCTCCGTCGGCTGGTGGACGGTGGTCAGGGGCGGGTCGGCGCTGAGCGCGGCCTTGGAGTCGTCGAACCCGATCACGGCCACGTCGCCGGGGATCTCCCGTCCTTCGGCCTTGAGCACGCGCATCGCGCCCAGCGCCATCGGGTCGGACGCGGCGAAGACCGCGTCGAGCTCGGGATGCGAGCGCAGCAGCTCGGCCATCGCGACGGCCCCGCTCTGCTCGGAGAAGTCGCCGTAGGACACCAGCTCCGGCAGGCCCGAGGGCAGCAGCGCGTCGCGGTAGCCCGAGAGCCGGTCGACGCCCACGCCCATGTCCTGCGAGCCGGCGATCGCGGCGATCGCGCGGCGGCCGAGGCCCAGCAGGTGTTTGACCGCCTGCCGGGCCCCGGCCCTGTTGTCCATGTCGACGTAGCTGTAGGGGTCGAGGCCGACGGGCCGGCCACCGAGCACGGTGGGCACGCCCATCGCCTCCAGCCGGCCCGGCAGCGGATCGGCGCCGTGCAGCGACAGGAGCAGCACGCCGTCGACGTGCTGCCCCGTCAGGTAGTTCTCGAGTCGCTCGTGCTCCTCCGGCGATCTGGCCATCGCCAGGATCAGCTGCAGGCCCGTCTCGGCCAGCGCCGAGCCGATGCCGCGGATGGTGCCCGCGAAATACGGCTCGTCGAAGACGCGGAACTGCGACTCGGACACCACCAGCGCCACGGTGTCCGTGCGGCGCGTCACCAGCGCCCGCGCCGCGCGGTTGGGCACGTAGCCCAGCTCGCGGATGGCCAGCTCGACGGCCTCGCGGGCCCTGGCGCTGACGTTCGGCGAGCCGTTGATGACTCTCGACACCGTGCCCCGGCCCACGCCGGCCCGAGCCGCGACTGCCTCAAGAGTCGGTCGGTTCATGTCGCCTATTGTGCCGGATGATCTCCGAGTACCAGAGCGCGCTGTCCTTGAGCAGCCGCTCCTGTGTCTCGTAGTCCACCCGGACCAGACCGAACCGTTTGCCGTAACCCCAGGCCCACTCGAAGTTGTCCATCAGCGACCAGGCGAAGTAGCCCTCCAGGGGCACGCCCGCGTCGATGGCCTGCTTGCATGCGGCGAGGTGCGCCTCGACGTACGCCCGCCGCTCCCGGTCGTGCACGCGGCCGTCGTCGAGCACGTCGTCGAAGGCGGCGCCGTTCTCGGCGATCACCATCGGGATCGCGGGATAGTCACGTGCCACCCTGGTGAGCACCTCGACCAGGCCCGACTCGTCGATCTCCCAGTCCATAGCCGTCACCGGACGGCCGCCGTTGAGGAACGACACGTGCTCGCTGCCGACCCACGGCGACCCCGTGTCCGTGGGGGCCGCGGCCGCCGACCGGGCGCCGCCAGGGGCTCCCGAGACGGTGAAGCGACTGTAGTAGTTGACGAGCAGCACGTCGATGGGCGCGTTGATGATCTTCATGTCGCCGGGCTGGACGCAGTCCATCTCGAAGGGCAGGTCGGCCAGCACGTCCTCCGGATAGCTGCCCAGCAGCATGGCGTCCAGGAAGAACCGGTTCTGCAGGCCGTCGATGCGCCGGACCGCGTCGAGGTCCTCCGCGCTGCCGGTGGCGGGCGTGACGGGGTACAGGTTCACGCTGCCGCCGACGCGGCGGGCGCCCATCGCCTGCACGGCCAGGCCGTGCGCCAGATTGAGGTGGTGCGCGCCCCTGACCGCGTTCTCCGGTTCGCGCCTGCCGGGCGCGTGCTCGCCCGAGGCGTAACCGAGGAACGCGGCGCACCACGGCTCGTTGACGGTGCTGAACGTGTGGACGTGGTCCTTCAGCGCATCGTGCACCGTCGCCGCGTAGTCGGCGAAGCAGTAGGCGACGTCGCGGTTGGGCCAGCCGCCCCTGTCCTCCAGCTCCTGGGGCAGGTCCCAGTGGTAGAGGGTCAGCCAGGGATCGATGCCGTGCCTGCGCAGCTCGTCGGTGAGCCGCTTGTAGAAGTCGAGTCCCTTCTGGTTGACCTTGCCGGAACCGGCAGGCTGGATGCGGGGCCAGGAGACCGAGAAGCGGTAGGCCGACAGGCCGAGCTCCGCCATGATGGCGACATCGTCCTTGTAGCGGTGGTAGTGGTCGATGGCCACGTCCGCGTTGTGCCCGTTGAGCACCCGGCCCGGCTTTCTGGTGAAGGTGTCCCAGATGGACCGTCCTCGTCCGTCCTCCGCGACGGCGCCCTCGATCTGGTACGCCGAGGTCGCCGCGCCCCACGCGAAGCCCGCGGGGAAGCGCAGTCCGGTACGCGTCTGTTCCTCTTGTGTCGTCACGCCTTGACCGCACCTTCCATGAGTCCGCCGACAATCTGGCGGCCGAATGCGACGAATACCGCGATGAGCGGAATGATGGACAGTGCCGTACCTGCGAAGATCAACGAGTACTCCGTGGAATACCTCGCGTTGAGCGAGTTGATCGCGATCTGCACGGTCGGGTTGTCCTGGTTGAGCACTATCAGCGGCCACATGTAGTCGTTCCACATGAGCATGAACGTGTTGATGCCGAGCACGGCCATGCCGGGCCTGACCGCGGGCAGCACGATGTTCCACCAGATGCGCAGCGTGGAGGCGCCGTCCACCCGGGCGGCCTCCACCAGCTCCATCGGCACGGACTGCCGCGTGTACTGCGTCATCAGGAAGACGCCGAACCCGTTGAGCAGGTACGGCAGAATGACCGCCTTGAGCGTGCCCGTCCAGTCCAGGCTCACCATGACCCGGTAGAGCGGGACCACGCCCATCTGCTGCAGCGGCACCGCCATCGTCAGCAGCACGAGCAGCAGCAGCGCGTTGCGTCCCCTGAAGTTGAGGTTGGCGAAGGCGAAGCCGGCCAGCGTCGAGATGAGGATGACCGAGATGGTGACGACGCTCGCCACGATGAACGAGTTCGTCAGACCGGCCACGAACTTGGCCTCGGGGTGTTCGAGCACCGCGATGATGTTCTGGCCGAGATTCCCGCCGGGCAGGAACCTCGGCGGCGAGGCCACCGCGTCGGAGTTCGTACGCGAGGCGATGACCAGCATCCAGTACAGCGGGAACGCCGACAGGAAGATGGCCAGCCCGAGCAGGACCTTCGTGAGGACGGACGGTTTCCACATGGTCATCGTGTGCCCCCGATCCTGCGCACGAACAGGAAGTTGATCGCCGCTCCGATGAGGATCAGCAGGAACAGCAGCCAGGCGGCCGCGGAGGCGTAGCCGTAGTCGAACTCACGGAAGGCCTCCTTGTAGACGAACATGGCCACCGTCTGAAACTGGCCCTGCGACCCGCCGTCGGGGTTGCCGTTGTAGAACGTCATCGGCTCCGAGAACAGCGTCAGGCCGCCGATCGTGGAGTTCAGCACCACGAAGATCATCGTGGGGCGCAGCATCGGCAGGGTGATCTGCCAGAACTGCCGGCGCTGCGAGGCGCCGTCGATCGAGGCCGCCTCGTACAGGTCGCGCGGGATCGTCTGCATGCCGGCCAGGAAGATGATCGCGTTGTAACCGGTCCAGCGCCAGTCGACCATGGTGGCGATGGCGATCCACGACGGCACGCGCTCGGCCCGCCAGTTCGTGTTCTCCACCCCGAACATGCCGAGCAGCCAGTTGACCAGGCCCCAGTCGCGGGCGAACAACTGCGTGAACACCACCGCGACCGCGACGACCGACGTGACGAGCGGCAGCAGCACGCTCATCCGGATCGCCAGCCGGAAGCGCATGCGCTTGTTCAGGGCGTTGGCCAGGAACAACGCCAGCAACATCTGCGGGACGGTGGCGATGAGGAACATGGCCACCGTGTTCACCGTGGCCCGCCAGAAGTCGTCGTCGCCCAGCAGCGCGGTGTAGTTGCCCAGCCCGGCCCACTCCGTCGTGCCGGTCAGGTCGTAGTCGTACAGCGAGTAGTAGAGCGTGAACGCCAGCGGGAAGAGCCCGAAGGCGGCGAACAGCAGGAAATACGGGGACACCAGTGCGTACGGCATCGCCTTGATGTCGAGGCGGGAACGCCAGCGGCGGCCGGGCGGGCGGGCGCGGCGATTGTCGCTCCGCGTCGCCCGTGGAAGGGTGTCGATGCTCATTACAGACCTTTCGGCGGCAACAAGCCCGGCCCGCTCCTGGCGGGCCGGGCGCGAGAATCAGCCCGCGGCCTTCACCGCGTCGTCGACCAGCTGCTGCCAGGCCTTGTCGTACGGGACCGAGCCGTCGTCCATGCCCTGGATGACCGCCTCGGTGGCGTTCTTGACCTGGGCGTGCTTCACGCCCAGGAAGACCGGCTGGAGGCTGGCGGCGGACTTGGCGAAGATCTCACCGATGGGCGCGTCGTTGAAGTACTCGTTCTTCGCGCCCTGCACCGCCGGGTCCTGCTGGGCCTTGGTGTTGCTCGGCATGTTGCCGAAGTCGGTGAAGACGCTCGCCTGGGTCTTCGCCTGCGTCAGGTAGTCGGCGACCATGGCCGCTTCCTTCGGGTGCTTGGACTGCTTGGGCACGGCCAGCCAGGAGCCGCCCCAGTTGCCGCCGCCGCCGGGCACCGCGGCCACGTCCCACTTGCCCTTGCCCTCGTCGCCGGCGTTGCCGCTGACCGCGCCCAGCATCCACGACGGGCAGCCCAGCGTGGCGAACGCGCCCTTCTGGGTGCCCGTCGCCCACTCGTCGGAGAAGTTGCGCAGCTTCGCCGTCAGGCCATCCTTGCTCAGCTTCTCGACGAAGTCGAAAGCCGTCCTGACCGCCGGGTTCTTGTCGATGATCAGGTTGTTGCCCTTGTCGAAGTAGGACACGTTGCCGTTCTTGGCCGCCTCCTGATACAGCACCACCTGGTACAACGTGTTGGTGCCGTCGGCCCACTTGGTGTCCTTGACCTTCGACTGGAACCGCTTGCCGACCTCGAGGTACTCCTCCCACGTGGGCCACAGCGCGCTGACCTCGTCACGGTCGGTCGGCAGCCCCGCCTTCTCGAACAGGTCCTTGCGATAGCAGAGGCTCATGCCGCCGATGTCGGTGCCAAGGCCGAACAGCTTGCCGTCGGCCGTCACGCCGTTCTCCCACTTCCACGGCAGGTAGTCGGCCTTGCGCGACTCCAGACCGTGCTCCTTCAGGTCGGCCCACCACTCGGTGCGCGCCTTGGCGAGGCCCATGCCGCCCTCGTCGATGCCGATGACGTCGCCCGCGCCGCTGCCGGCCTGCAACCACTGGATCATCTGCGGCCAGTACTGCTGCTCGAACTGGTCGGTCAGGTTCTCGTGCCGGATCTGGATGTCCTTGTGCTCGGCGTTCCACTTCTCGACGGCGTTCTTGTAGCCGAAGTTGCTGCCGCCGCCGAACGTCTGCAGGCGGATGGTGACCGGCTCCGACGCGGTGGAGGGCGCGTCGGAGCTGCAGGAGGCCACGGCGAGCGCGGCCGCCGCCAGGACCGAGGCCACGGCGAGACCGCCGCGACGTTTTCTGATCATCATGGTGGGCCCCTTCTCGGGTGAATGTGCGGGAGATGCACCGCGGCCTTGCGTTCCACCGCGGTGGGATGTTTGGGAGCGCTCCCACAAAGGGTGCACTTGCCCGATCTGTGCGTCAATCCCGCGAAACGTAACCGTTACCAACGGTGTGGTTTATCACTGAACAATCGGATTTGTAGGGGTAAACTTCGCAAAGGGCTGCTTGGGAGCGCTCCCACCACAAGAGGCATCTTTTGTGTCGCATCAAGGGCATGTCACGCGCACGTACTCGCCTGAGGCCGGCGCCGGGCACCGCCGTGCACCCCGCGGACCGCTCAGCCCAAAGCGCCACCCGACCGGCCGGGACAGCCGCCCGGCCAGCTCGGCGCCCTGCGGGACCTCGAAGGGGATCTGCTTGGCGGCGAGGGTACGCTTGGCCCGCACGATCCGCTGGGCGACCGTGGACTCCGTGACGAGGAACACCCTGGCGATCTCGCTGTAGGAGATCTGGGCCCCGTACGAGCTCGGGTAGAGCCCTTCGGCCGCCAGCAGAACCCCCGCCTTGACCAGCGACTCGTTGAAGGCGTGCATGTTGTCGACGAGCTCCTGGCCGGGCAGCTCCCCGGCCCCGCCATGGTGACGGCCGAGCTCGCCGGACATCGCGAGCCGCCGGGGCGGGCCGCCCTCATCGCGCTGCTCGCCCGCGGCATGGGCATGCAGAGCGCGTCCGTACGCGAGCTGTCCGTGCTCGACATGAACACGAACGTCCTGACGACCACCCTCACCGCGCTCTTGCCGAAGGTCCGGGACGAGACGCACTGCGCCGATCCGCCGGCATCGCCGCCATGTTCGCGGGGGCGTTGGGGGCGCCACGCTGCACGTCACCACCGGTCCGGTGCCCGCGCTCGCCGCCGCCACGGTCGGCGAGCCACCGCAGCCCTCCCCTCCCCCGCCCTCCCCGGCCGGCCGGTCAGGCGTCT
>NZ_SMJZ01000290.1 GCF_004348345.1 Nonomuraea longispora | reverse complement strand
GCCGGGGGCGGCTCCGGCCCAGGCGGGGCCGCAGCGCTGGTCGGCCTCGCCGAGTCCGGCGGTGATGACCGCCTGCTGGCCCGCGGTGCTGACGACGTCGACGCACGGCTTGTGGCCGAAGGCGCTCTGCATGGTGGACGCGAGGCGGTCGACGAGCCAGCTCTCGCGGTAGTAGTTGTACATCGAGAACGTGCCGCCGGGCTTCAGGTGCTCCCGGGCGGCCCGCATGGCCTCCTCGGTGAACAGGTAGCTCTCCAGGCGCAGCGAGCTGGCTCCGGAGACGAGGGTGAGGGAGTCGGGCAGCGCGAAGAGGATGAGGTCGTACGTGCGGCCGGTACGTTCCAGGAAGGCACGGCCGTCGGTGATGTGGGTGGTGACGCGCGGGTCCGCATAGGGGCGGTCGGGGTGGACGGAGCCGCCGAGCTCGCGCAGCTTGGGGTCGATCTCGACGGCGTCGACGTGGGTGGCGCCCTTCGACAGCGCGATCGCCACGTCGGTGCCGCTGCCGGCGCCGACGATGAGCACGTCCTTCGGCGGTTTCGTGGTCCGTTCGTACGGCAGGCCGTACTGGCGTTCCCACTGCAGCCGGGCGGTGGCGGGCACGGCCTGCTGGTGCGGGATGCCGTTGACCGCGATGTCGGTGACGGCGACGCCCAGTTGTTCGAGCTGCCTGAACGTCACCTTGTAGTACGGCGACCAGATCGCCCCGGCGGTGAGCGTCTCGGCCAGCAGCAGCCCGACGACGGCCAGTGAGGGCACGGTCACCAGGCCCACGTAGAGGGCGCGCGGCCGGGGCACCAGCAGCAGCGCGTAGCAGACCGCGGCGATCAGTCCCCAGAACACCGGCGGCGCGCTCAGGAAGGACAGCGCGGTGAACGCGACGATGCCGGTGAGGCTGCCGATCAGGTCGTAGCGGTACGCCTCCAGGCGCGGCAGCTCCGGGAAGCATCGGCCGACGAGTTCGGCGGGGCCCATGAGGACCAGCGCCGCGGCGCAGAAGATCACCGGCAGGATCAGCCACGCGGGCGGGCCGCTGGTGGACAGGCTCGTCCAGTACAGGACGCCCTCGGTGTTCCTGTCGACGGTCACCGGGAAGGTCAGCACGACCACGACGAGGACGGCCAGCACGACGGGCGAGTAGTAGGGCTGGCGCCGCGACCGGCCGACGCGCAGGAAGCCGAGCCCGATGCCGAGGAACGACCCGAGCAGCACGAAGTTCGTGAAGTAGCTGAGGTGGACGATGTTGGATCCGGTCCACCTGATCAGCGCCAGCTCGAGGAAGAGCATGAAGGCGCTGGCGAGGATGAGCCTCGGCCGCACCGCCAGCCAGTGAGCCCTCTCCCCGTCGTCGACCGGCTTCTGCGCCTGCAGCGTCATGCTGTCTCACCGTAGTGAAAAGATCGCCGGCGGGGAAGTACGGCGGGCCACGGACAAAAGTCGTCCGCTTCGCGGTGATTAGCGCATTTCCGCAGGTCAAAACCGGTGAGACCCCCTGGACGCGGGCGGGCGGATGCAGGAATGTTGGGACGTTCGCTCCCCCACTCACGTTGGTGGTGACACATGCGGGTCCTGATCCAGCTCCGTCCCTCTCCCGACCTGGTCGCGGCCGTCGCCGACCCCGGCCAGGCCGCCACCACGGCCGACGTCGCCGATGGGCTGCCCGGCGTCGAGCTCGACTCGGCGTTCGTGCCCGTGGCCGTGCCGCGTCCCGTCCCCTCGACCGGCGGCGACCCGCTCTCCCTCAATCAGCCGCTCGACTTCTCGCTGGCCGCCGAGGACGCGTCCGTGCTGGTCCGCGGCACGATCTCGGACGACGAGCTGGCCTCCAGGGTCACGTTGCTGCCCGGCATCAGGCCCGACGTGGTCGGCATCTTCGCCGACCCGGTCATCGGGTCCGCGCCGGTGTGCGGGGGCGATCCGCCCTCCGGCGACTGGCACGACGTCGAACGCCTGCTGCACGTCTCCGGCCTGCACGCCGAGGGGTTCGACGGCGGCGGGGTCGCGCTGGCGGTGCTCGACAACGGCATCAACGCCGCGCACGCGGCCAGGCAGCTCGGCCGGGGCGTCACACTGGACGCCGAACGGTCCTGGAGCCCGCCGGGGGTGTCGGGCACCGCGGGCGAGTTCGAGGTGGACCACGGCACGATGTGCGCGTTCGACGCGCTCATCGCGGCCCCGCACGCGTCGCTCATCGACATCCCGGTGCTGCTGTCCACCCGGCCGGGCGGCTCGGCGATGGACGGCCTGCTGTCGGACGCGGTGTCTGCGTTCGCGCACCTGCGCACCGTGCTCGACGCCCAGCCCGCCGGGTCGAAGGCGCTGGTGGTGAGCAACTCGTGGGGGTCGTTCTCGCCCGAGTGGGACTTCCCCGTCGGGCATCCCGGCAACTACTCCGACAACGCCGCCCACCCGTTCAACCTGATGGTTGCCGGCCTGGACCGGGCGGGCGCGGACGTGCTGTTCGCGGCGGGCAACTGTGGCCGCGAGTGTCCCGACGGCCGGTGCGCGTTCCCCTCCCGGCCCATCGTGGGCGCCAACTCCCATCCGAAGGCCCTGTCGATCGGCGGCATCGACGTCAACGGCGAGCGAGTGGGCTACTCCTCGCAGGGGCCGGGACGGCTGACCGCCCGCAAGCCGGACCTCTGCGCGTACACACATTTCTCCGGGTCGCAGGCCCTGGGCCCCGGCTCGCCCGACTCGGGCACGTCGGCGGCGGCCCCGGTGGCGGCGGGGCTCGTGGCGGCGGTGCGCACGCTGTGGCCGGCGGACAGGTTGTCGCCCGCCCAGTTGCGGGCGCTGCTGCGGCGCACCGCGGAGGACCGCAGCGAGGTGGGCTTCGACTACGGCTACGGCTACGGGATCGTGGATCCGGCGGGGATCATCGCGGCCCTTCAGCGCCGCTCCAGAAGCGCGGCCTGACCGGCGCCCGACCTCCAGGGCGCGGCACACAGGGGCGCGGCCTCACAGGCGCTGGTGTGGCCGGAGTGCCGCCCGCTCCGGCCATGTCGCGTCCGCCTACGCGTTCTCCCGGTTGAACACGCGCGTCCCGATGATGAGGCTGACCACGGCGAGGACGACGGTCACCGCCACGCCGGCGCCGACCGTGCCCGTCAGGTAGTGGCCGTGGAACAGGTCGCGCAGCGCCTCCACCACATACCGGAACGGGCTGAGGTGCGAGAGTGCGTCGAGCCAGCCCGGCGCCATCGACATCGGCAGGAACGAGCCGGACAGCAGGATGAGCGGGATTACGGCGGTGGACATCACCGGCGCGAACAACTGCTCGTTCATCGTCAGGGCGACGGCGTACGACAGGGCGGCCAGGCTCAGCCCGAGCACGACGACCAGCACGAATCCGGTGGCCAGCCCGAGCGCCGGCGCGCGCAGGCCGAAGGCGAAGGCGACCGCCAGGAGCAGCAGCGTCTGCAGGATCAGTGTGACCGCGTTGTTGAGCACGCGCCCGAGCAGCAGGGCCAGCCGGCTGGCCGGGGTGACGCGCATCCGCTCCAGCACGCCCGAACGTTTCTCGAAGACTATGCCGAATCCGGCCAGCCCCATGCTCATCAGCCCGAGCTGGATGATCAGGCCGGGCACGAGCGTCTCCCAGGTGCCGAACGTGGTGAAGATCGGCCCGAACAGCACCAGGAAGAGCAGCGGCTGGATCGCGCCGAAGATGATGCCGACCTTCTGCCGTAGCGTGACGCCCACGCCATGGCGGAACAACACCCAGGTGTCGCGGAGCATCAGGCACCCTTTCCCGTCAGTGCGCTCTCCTCGCGCAGCGACCTGCCGGTGATGTCGAGGAACACGTCGTCGAGCGTGCGGCCGCCGGTCTTGAGCTCGGCAGGGGCGCCCTCGGCCACGATGCGGCCGTGGTCGATGATCAGTAGCCGGTCGCAGAGTGCGTCGGCCTCGTCGAGGTAGTGGGTCGTGAGGAACACCGTCGTGCCCTTCTCCTGGCGCAGCGCGCGGATGTGGTCCCACAGGTTGGCCCGGCTCTGCGGGTCGAGGCCGGTGGTCGGCTCGTCGAGGAAGAGCAGGGCAGGGTCGTGCAGCAGGGCGAACGCGATGTCGAAGCGGCGGCGCCGACCGCCGGACAGCGTGCCGCCGAGGCTGTTCTCCAGCCCGGAGAGGTCCAGTCCGGCCAGCACCTCGCCCGCCCTGGCCGCGGACTCCCGGCGGCTCAGCCCGTAGAGCATGCCCTGGAGTTCGAGCTCTCCCTTGAGCGGCACGGTCGGCAGGATGCCGCCGCCCTGGGAGACGTACCCGATGCGCCTGCGCACCTCCTTCGCGTCGGCGCTCAGGTCATGCCCGGCCACGGTGGCGGTGCCGGACGTGGGGCGCAGCAGGGTGGTCAGCATGCGCATAGTCGTGGTCTTGCCCGCGCCGTTCGGACCGAGGAATCCCACGATCTCGCCGGGCTCCACCGAGATGCCGAGGTCTCTGACGGCCTCCACGCCGCCGTCGAAGGTCTTGCTCAGACCCGAAGTCTTGATCATTTCATCGCCTCCAAGATTGATGTAACCATAAAATTGGTGTCACTGCAAAGTTGATACGATGACGACATGGGTGAAGGGCTGCGGGAGCGGAAGAAGCGCGAGACCAGGGAGCGCATCGCCGACGTCGCGATGGGCCTGTTCATGGCCAGGGGGTTCGACAAGGTGACCGTGGCCGAGGTGGCGCGGGCCGCCGACGTGTCGGTCAACACCGTGTTCAACTACTTCAGCACCAAGGAGGACCTGTTCGCCGACCGGCAGCACCTGGCCGTGGACCACCCCGTGCAGGTGCTGCGGGAGCGCGAGCCCGGCGAGAGCGTGGTACGCGCCTTCCGCCGCGACGTGCTCCACGCCATCGACACCCAGGACTGGCGGTACGGGTTCAACCTGGGCGCCGACGTGTTCGCCAGGATCGTGGACGCCAGCCCGGCGCTGGTCGCCCGGATGCGCGAGGTGCACGAGCAGCGGGAGCAGGCGCTGGCCCTGGCGCTCGCCGACGAACTCGGCGCCGGCCCCGGCGACCTGCGGCCCAGAGTCGTCGCGGCGCACGTGCTCACGACGACACGCCTGCTCACCCACGCGTCGGTGACCAGGAGGATCGCCGGCGAGGAATGGGAGAGCATCGAGCCCGGCCTCAGGGCGCAGGCGGAGCAGCTGTTCGACCTGCTGGAGTCGGGCCTCGGCGGCTACGGCAGGCGTTAACGGCTGCCGTCGAAGCCGCCGAAGACGAGCGCCATCCCGAACGCGAAGACGAGGAACCCGACCGTGATCATCATCAGGACGCTGCTGATGATGCCGCAGATGCGCCCGGCCTGGACCGCGCCGCGGTTCTCGTAGTAGTAGCCACTCTCGTCGATCTCGCGCAGCGCGGTGTTGCCCATCACCCAGGCGAAGGGCCCGAGAATGCTGCAGATCACCAGGCTCAGGATGCCCAGCACGAGGATCGCGGTGCCGTTGGGGTGGGTCTGCGGGGGCGGGCCGTAGTAGCCGGGGCCGTCATTCGGATAGGACATGGCGCCGGCCCCTTCCCCGTCTGGTGTCGTGTGGGTTTATACCACAGTCTTCTCTCTGATCATGGTACGTCATCATGGTAGAGCCACATGATCATCGCCTTAGGAGCCTGCCCCCGTGCGTGAACGCTTGCGCGACATCCTCGCCCACCGGCGCTTCCAGCGGTTCATCATCGCCGTGATCCTGGCCAACGCGGCCGTCCTGGGACTGGAGACCTACCCAGCCGTGGTCGAGCGCCACGGTGACCTGCTCATCCTCGTCGACCATGTCGCGCTCTACATCTTCGTCGTCGAACTGCTGGCCAAGATCTACGTCGAGCGTTCGGCGTTCGTCCGCGACCCGTGGAACATCTTCGACGCGTTGATCGTCACCATCGCGCTGGCCCCGGCGACCGGCGGCCTGTCAGTGCTGCGCTCGCTGCGCATCCTGCGCGCGCTGCGGTTGTTGTCGGTCGTGCCGAGCCTGCGCCGCGTGGTCTCGGCGCTGCTGCGCGCGCTGCCGGGGATGAGCTCGATCGTGGTGCTGCTCTCCCTGGTGCTCTACGTGGCCGCCGTCATGGCCACCAAACTCTACGGGCAGACCGCCCCCGACCGGTTCGGAAGCCTGCCCACCTCGTTGTTCACGCTCTACCAGACGATGACGGGTGACGACTGGGGCAACATCGCCAGGGAGGTGATGGGCCGCCACCCGTCGGCCTGGATCTTCTTCACGATCTTCATCCTGGTGTGCACGTTCGTCGTGCTGAACCTGTTCCTCGCGGTCGTGGTCAGCGCGATGGACGACGAGAACGCCGAGGAACGCGCCGCCAAGGGCCTGGACGCCGCCCACCACACCCAGCGCATCCTCGACGAGCTCTCCGAGCTGCGCAAAGAGGTCGCCGAGCTGCGCGGGCAGCGGACCCTGGGCTGAGCTAGCGGGAGTAGAACTCCACGACGAGCTGTTCGTCCACCGGGACGACGATCTCCTCACGCTCGGGCCTCCGCGTCAGCGTGAAGCGGAGGTCGCCGTGATCGACCGTGAGGTAGGTGGCGATCCGGTCGTCGGCATACACCCTTTCGGCGGCGGCCACGAACGGCTGCAGCCTGCGCGAGCGCTCCCTGACCGTGACGATCTGTCCCGGCTTGAGCAGGTAGCTGGGGATGTCGACCTTGCGGCCGTCCACGGCGATGTGGCCGTGGTTGACGTACTGCCTGGCCGCGTAGATGGACGGCGCCAGCCCGGCGCGCAGCACCAGCGAGGCCAGACGGCACTCCAGCAGCGCCACCAGCTCGGCGCCTGACGCGCCCGGCTTGCGAAGAGCGAGATCCCAGTAGCGGCGCAGCTGCCGCTCGGACACGTCGTAGTACCAGCGCAGCTTCTGCTTCTCCATCAGCCGCAGCCCGTAGTCGCCGGCGTTGCGGCGGTTGGTCTTGCGGCCGTGCTCGCCCGGCGGATAGGGGCGCTGCTCGAAGTAGCGGACGGCTTTCCTGGTCAGCGGGACGCCCGCGCGGCGTGAGAGCCGCACCTTCGGGCCGGTGTAGCGCACGTTCACCTCGATGTGATTAGGTATCCCTTACTTAGGCCAGCCTAACCTAACATATCCTTCGTTCCCCAAGGAGGCGTTCATGCTGCCGATCCCCGAGCGGGTCCGCACCCTGGCCGCGACCGCCGGCGTCGCCAAGCTGTCCGTCAACGGCGCCCCGTCACCCGCGCGCGGCGGGGTCGACGAACGCGGGCGTCCGGTGCTGCTGGTACTGCCCGGGGAGACGCTCCACGGGCTGCGCGAGGACGCCGTCGTGGCCGTGAACCTGACGGCGATGCGGCAGCTCGGCTCCGTCACCCACCCGCGCGGGCTGATCGAGGTGCAGGGGTGGGCGGAGGCCGTACCTGAGGGCGAGGCGCGCTCGTCGGCCGTCGCGGTGGCCACGCACTGCCCGGACGAAAGCCTGTTCAAGGCGCTGGAGCGGTACGGGCAGCCGGACGCGCCCCGGCTGCTGCGGCTGGACGTCGGCCAGGTCGTCTACCTGACCGGGCAGGAGTCGGGGACGCTCGACGCCGACGACTACCTGGGCGCGGCGCCCGACCCGCTCGCCGAGACGGCCGAGCGGGTGCTCGCCCACGTCAATGCCTCGCACCGGCCGCAGCTCACGGCCGGGGTGTCCAGGCAGCTGGGCGAGCGGGCGGGTGAGGTGTGGTTGTGGGAGCTGGACCGGTTCGGCGCGACCGTACGGGCGGACGACTCGCTGGTGCGTTTCCCGTGGCCGAGCCCCGCGCGTTCCGGGCTCTGCCTGGAGACGGCGCTACGCGGCCTGCTGTGCGCGTGCTGAGCCTCGCCACCGGGCACCATGATCGCCCGGCTTTCCTGGATTTTGGGTGATTTACCAGCACTTTGCCCGAGCGGTCCGGACACGTCTCTAGCATGTGAGGGATGACTGGACCGCGCCGTGGACCTGCGCCCGCCGCGCCCGCCGACGAAGGCGGGTGGCGCGGGCCCGCGTTGATGGTCACCGGTGTCCTGCTCGGCGTGCTCATGCTGGTGGCAGCCGCCATCCTGGTGGTACGGACGCCGTACCACGCCGACCAGGAGCTCCTCCACTGGCCCGCCGTCTCCGACCGTGTGCCGGGCGAGGTCGGTCCCTTCCCCGCCACCACGGAACCCCCCG
>NZ_SMJZ01000028.1 GCF_004348345.1 Nonomuraea longispora | reverse complement strand
CCCACCGCCCCGCCCTTCCCGGCCATCGGAAACTGAGCCCACCACAAGGCGCCCTCACCACCGGGCGCCTTCTCCTTTTTACACCCCGCACGACCGCTCACGCCAAGCGTTGTTTTGTGCACCCGTTTTACCGGTGCGAGCCTTTCGACGACTGCTTTATACTCCCTTTACAAAGAGTGATATCTTCACTACGTTGGGCGAGTCATCGCAGGTCAGAGGCGTTCAATCGTCTCGCGACAACGAAAGGCCGACAGCCATGCGCGTTCTTTCCCGCATTACTCGAACACTAGTGATCGGCGCCGCGATAATCGCGGCGACGGCCACCCCCGCGGGGGCCGCTCCATTCCCCGGCGCGCCCGGCAGTCCGTCCATTCAGCCGCCGAGCGCCACGTGTTTCAAGTTCCCCTACTTCGGTCCGAAGGGGCACGCGAACTTCGATTTCGGCCAGGACATCGTCAGGCTCCTCGACGAGCGCGGCATCCGGGTGGAGGGTCTCGCCCCCATGCAGGCCAAGCCCGGTAACAGGGGCATCTACATGCCCATCGGGTGGAAGCAGGACCACATCGACCCGTGCAACGGCGTCTACTACCCCGGCGGGTTCGCCATCAACGACGTCAGGAGCGGGCACAGGGCCGCCATCCACGACATCTACCTGCGCCCCGACGGCGCGCACGCTCAGGTCGAGATCGACGGCGAGCCCCAGGGCGAGCAACTGGTGGCCACCTACCGGCTGTCCGAGTTCGCCCCGTACGTCCCGACGCCGCGGCCGCTCGAAGGCGGCATCGGGCCCAAGCACTGGCCGTTCTACGTCAGCCCCTACCTCAGCCGGACCGTCAGGCAGCTCACCGGCATCCCGCTGAACGAGGGCGCCTACCTGGCCAACCTCGACGCGGTCGTCCAGTACGTGCCGTAGGGCGACGTCCCCTGACCTGAGATCCGCCCGGCCGTGCCCGCGGGCACGGCCGGGTACCAGCGAAACGAGAGACAGATGCGAGTGACCAGCGCGAGAAGCCGGTGGACGTGGGCCGCCGCCGGCGGCGCCGCCATAGCCATGCTGACGACCACGGTGCTGCTCGGCCCCTCGATGCGGCAGGGCACGGCGACCAGCCACTGGGACGCCCCCGCGACCACCCGGGACAAGCAGGTCGACGCGACCGACCTGTACGCCTTCACCAGCCCCGAACGGCAGGACACGGTCACGATCGTGGCCAACTACATCCCCTTCCAGGTGCCCAACAAGCCCTACCAGTTCGACACCGGCGCCCGCTACGAGGTGCACATCGACAACACCGGCACCGGCCGGGCCGCCGTCACCTACCGGTGGACGTTCACCACCAAGGGGCTGCCGGTGCCCTCCTTGGTCCGCAAGCACCAGGCCGGGCCGGCCGACGCCCTGGTCGAGCAGAGCTACACGCTGACCAGGCTGCGCGACGGCAAGTGGGAGACGCTCGTCCGGGACGGTTATGTCGCTCCCACCGACATGGGCGCCCTGGCCACGCCCGACTATCCGGAGCTGCGCCGCAAGGCCGTGCGTGACCTGCCGGGAGGGGGCAAGGTCTTCACCGGCACGGCCGCCGACCCGTTCTACTCCGACAACCACGCGGTCAACCTGCTCAGGTTCGGGCTGCCGTTCTTCCCGGTCAAGACCGGCGTGCCGCTCAACGTCAGCTCGCTGGCCCTGCAGATCCCCAAGTCGGAGCTGGCGCTCGGCGGCGACCCCGCGGCCAACCCCGTCATCGGCGTCTGGACCACCGCCTCCCGCAGGTCCAGCGGCGTGCTCGGCTCGGGGCAGGCCGGCTTCAAGCAGGTCTCGCGGCTGGGCAACCCCAACTTCAACGAGGTCATCATTCCGCTGAAGCAGCGCGACCGCTTCAACACGCTGCGGCCCGACGGCGACGAGAGCGGCGGGCTGGTCGTGCCGTCCACGCTCGACCCCGACCAGGCCAAGGTCGTCGCGAAACAGGCCAAAGTCGCGGCGCCGCCGGCCCCGCGCAAGGACCTGGAGGAGATCTACCTCACCGGCCTGACCACACGGGGCGACGGGCCGATCGACCGCGACCTCAACTCCCACCTGCTGAACCGGGACGTCTCGCGCATCGTCAAGGCGGAGGAGCTGCGCCTCAACATGAGCACGCCCGTCGCCGCCGAGCCGGACAAGTACGGTCTGCTCAAGGGCGACGAGCAGGGCTACCCCAACGGCCGCCGCCTCGTCGACGACGTCGTGACCGTCAACCTGCGCATGCTCCTGGGCGAGCCCGCGGGTCCCGGAGCTCCGGGTCTCATCGCCGAGGACAACCCGGCGTTCCTGTACAAACCCATCTCCGGCAGCTTCCCCTACCTGGCCCTGCCCGTCACCGCCGGCTGAGCCCACACCGAGGACACCCGATCAGATGAGCAGTATACGGCGATCGTTGCCCCTGCTGGTATGCCTGCTGCTGGGGTGCGTGCTGCTGGCCCTGTACGCCCCCGGCGGCGCGCTGCGCCGGGACGAACCGCCTCCCCAACAGGCGGGGCGGTCGCCGTACGACCTGGCCGGGTCGATAGAGGACGCCCAGAACCGCCTGCGCGGTCACCCGGACGACGCGGCGGCCTGGGCGGGCCTCGGCTTCCTGTATCTGGAACAGGCCCGCCGCACCGCCGACGGCGCCTACCACGCCAAGGCTCGGGGCGCGTTCGAACGTTCGATGCGCCTGCCCACGGGCGACGGTGAGCCGTACATCGACGCCGTGATCGGCATGGGCGCGCTGGCCAACGCCGGGCACGACTTCGCCGGCGCGGTCCGGTGGGCCGAACGAGCCCGTGAGGCCGCCCCCTACCGCTGGCCGCTGTACGGCGTGCTCATCGACGCCCACCTCGAACTCGGCCAGTACCAGCAGGCCGAGAGCACGCTGCGGCACATGCTCGACGGCCGCCCCGACTTCGCCTCCTTCACCCGGGCCGCACGCCTGGAGCGGGTGCACGGGCGGCCGGGGCCCGCGCGCGAGCTGCTGCACCGCGCGTGCGAGATCGCCGGCGACCCCGCCGAGTACGCCTTCTGCCAAGGGCAACTCGGCGACCTGGCCTGGCACACCGGCGACCCGCGCGCCGCGCTCACCGCCTACGCCGAGGCGCTGGCCGCCGATCCCGGGCACGTGCCCTCGCAGGCGGGCAGGGCCCGCGCGCAGGCCGCGCTCGGCCACGTCCACCAGGCGCGGCGCGGCTACGCCTCCCTCGTCGCGAGGGCCCCGTCGTTCGTCGTCGAGTACGGCGAACTGCTCGAACACCTCGGCGACCGGGCCGGCGCCAGGCGTCAGTACGCCGTGTTCACCGCCCAGCACAAGCTCCTCGCCGCCGCCGGGAACGCCGACCACCTGGCCATGGGCACGTACGAAGCGGATCACGGCGATCCGGACACCGCGGTCCGGCACCTGCGGGCGGAGTGGAAACGGCGCCAGAGCATCGAGGTCGCCGACGCCCTGGGCTGGGCACTGCACCGGGCGGGCCGCCACGCCGAGGCCGCCACGTACGCCGCACGGGCGGAAAGGCTCGGCGGGCACCACGCGCTGTTCGCCTACCACCGCGGCGAGATCGAGCAGGCGCTCGGGCACACCGCCTCCGCCCGCGCCCACCTGACCAGAGCCCTGTCCCTCAACCCGCACTTCTCCCCGGCCGGGGCGGCGCGGGCGCGCGAACTGCTGGCGGCGACGGCATGATCACTCCACTGGTCTCCCCTCTGGTCTCCCCTCTGGTCTCCGCGGCGCTGGCCGCGCATCCGCTGGGCAACTTCAGCGTCAACCACTATGACGGGCTGACGATCCACCGCGACCGGATCGAGCACGTCGCGATCGTGGACAGCGCCGAGATCCCGACCCTGCAAGAGACGGTGCGGGGCTCCGTGGACGCCCACGCCCGTCGTGCCTGCGCGCGGCTGCGCGACACCGTCGAAGGCACGGTGGAGGGACGGCCGCTGGCCTGGCGGGTCACCGAGACGTCCTTCGCCTACCAGGCGGGGGCCGCGGGGCTGCGTACCAGCAGGCTGACGTGCCGCCTGAGCGCGCCTTTGCGGGTGGACCGGCCGCTCACCCTCACCTTCGCCAACGCCCACCGCGCCGGCACCGTGGGCTGGCGCGAGATCACGGCCCGGGGGGACGGCGTGCGGCTCAGCGCCTCAAGCGTGCCCGCGCACAGCGTGTCGGGCGAGTTGCGCGACTACCCCGCTGACCTGCTCAGATCCCCGCTCGACGTACGCCAGGCGCGCGTCACGGTCGAGCCGGGCACCGGAGACGCCGGGACGTCCGTGACCGTGCCGGGCGTGGACATCGTCACCCGCTACACCGCTCTGCTGGCCGACCGGCTGAACACGCTGGTCGGCGCCGACCGGCTGACCGTGCCGCTCGGCATGCTGGCCCTGTTCCTGTCGCTGCTGCTCGGAGCCGTGCACGCGGCGATGCCCGGCCACGGCAAGACCGTCATGGCCGCCTACCTCGCCGGGCGGGACAGACGTTTGCGGGACACGGTCGCGGTCGCGGCCACGGTCACCGCCACCCATACGGCGGGGGTGCTGGTCCTGGGGGTGCTGGTCACGCTCACCGCGTCGTTCACGGGGGAGGCGGTGCTGAGCTGGCTCGGGGTGGCCAGTGGGCTCATCATCGCCCTGATCGGCGTCGGCCTGCTCCGCTCCGCCCGCCGCCGCGACTCCACCCCCGGCCACGGCCACGACCACGGGCACGGACACGGACATGGGCACGGCCACGGACACGGACACGGGCACGGGCACGGGCGGCGGTCCGGTGGGGTGGTGGCGCTGGCCGTGGCCGGCGGGCTGGTGCCGAGCCCGTCCGCCCTGGTGGTCCTGCTCGGCGCGGTGGCGCTGGGACGTACCGTGTTCGGTGTCATGACCGTCGTCTGCTACGGGCTCGGCATGGCGCTGACGCTGCTGACCGCCGCGCTCGCCCTGCGCAAGCTGGGTGACCTCGCCCTGCTGGGGCGGCTGCAGCGCCTGCGCCCGTACAGCGCCACCATGACCGCCACGCTCGTCCTGCTCGTCGGCACGGGCGTCACCCTGCGCGCGGTCGCCGCCCTGGTGTGAGCGTCCCGCGCCGCCCGGCGGGCGATACGGGAGCCGCAGCGTGTCGATGTCCGGCACGTGACGACGGCGCGACCACGACCGGTCACCATTCGGCGAGGCCGCCGTCGTCGCGGCGCCAGATGGGGGAACGCCAGCGGTGGCCGATCTCGGCCGCGCGTTCGACGGCCGCGGCGTCGATCTCGATGCCCAGGCCGGGGCCCGGTCGGCAGCGGCACGTGCCCGTCGGCGTACCTGAACACCGACGGGTCCACCAGGTAGTCGAGCAGGTCGGCGGGCTCGTTGTAGTGCAGGCCGAGGCTCTGCTTCGATCAGTTGCGGTTCGGCGGGTTCAGTCGGAGTCCTTCGTGACGCTCCAGCCGCCGTCGACGGTCAGCGAGGCGCCGGTGATGAACGACGCCTCGCCGCTGGCGAGGAACGCTATGGCGGCGGCCACCTCGTCGGGGCTGCCGAGCCGGCCGGCCGCCGTGGCGCGGGCGGAGCGCTCCCGGCCGGCCTCGTCGATGCCGTCCCACGCCCCGGTCAGGATGGGGCCGGGCACCACCGCGTTGGCGCGTACCTCGGGGCCGTACTCCACGGCGAGCTGCCTGGTCAGCGAGAGCAGTCCGCCCTTGGACGCGGCGTAGGCCGGGCGGCCGGGGAGGCCGAATCCGGCGTGCACGCTGGAGACCGCCACGAGGGCTCCGCGTGCCTGCCGCAGCTCGCCGATGAACGTGCGCGTGCCGAGGTAGAACCCGCCGAGGTTGACCGCGAGCTGGGCGTTCCAGTCGTCCGGCCCCACCTGGTCGGCGGGTCCCTGCCGCAGCAGGTAGGCGTTGCCGACGAGCACGTCCAGCCGCCCGAACCGGTCGAGGACCAGCGTGCGCAGGTCGTTCCATGCCTGCGGCGAGGCCACGTCGCAGGCGGCGTACACGGCCTCGGGGACGGAGTCGGCCACCTGCCTGCCCGCCGCCTCGTCGATGTCGGCGACGACCACCGAGGCTCCTTCCGACGCCAGCCGGCGAACCGTGGCGGCGCCGATGCCCCGCGCGCCACCCGTGACGACGGCTGTCCGTCCCGCGAACCTGGTCATCGGACGCTCACCTCCGCCGCCGACAGATAGGGTCCGCCGCTGGCCCGGGTGCCCTCCAGACGCACGTAGCGGGCGTCCGCGGCCTCGAACGAGGCGGTCTTGAGCCGGGCGTCGGCCGCCCACGAGCCGTCGGCGGCCTCGGTGAAGGTCTGGCCGTCCGTGCTGAGGTACACCTTGTAGTCGAGGATCGTGCCGTTGAGGTTGCCGTCGAACCTCGGCTGGTAGTCCACGGCGCTGATCCGCTTGGTCTCGCCCAGGTTGAGAGTGATCGACTGGGGCAGCGGGTGCGGCGGCTGATACTCGGAGTGCCAGTGGGTCGCGATGTCGTCGTCCACCGCGAGTTCGGGGCCGAAGCCCGCGTGGAAGCTGCTCGCGTACGCCTTCGGCTCGACGCACTCCTCGGTGACGGTGACCGGGATCTCCTGCTCGGTCGAGCCGATCGCCACGGTGACGCGGTGCTCGCCTGGCTCGGTGTCCCTGGGCGCGGTGACGGTCACGACGACGTTCGCGGCCTGGCCGGCGGGCACGTCGAGGGTGGCCTGCTCGGGTGCGGCGGTGAGCGGCTCGGGCGCGGTGACGCGGACCGGCCGGGACAGCGGCGCTCCGGAGTTGTTGACGACCCTGGCCATCACGCCGGTGGTGCGCACGGCCAGCTCGCAGTGATCCAGCGCGATCTTCGCCGGGATCACCGACTGCTGCTCGTCGCGGGCGGCGCCGAGCAGCGCCCAGCCGAACGGCTCGTCGGCGTAGTACGCGTCCCGGCAGTCCCGATCCGCGGCGTGCGAGCGTCCGGCGTCGAAGGCCGCCTTGCAGTCCGACACGTCCGGCATGTCGGTGTCGATCGCGGCTTTCAGCACGTCACCCCTGGCGAAGACGTACCCGCTGTGCGGGCGTGCCTGCGCGTCGCCGCGTTCGAAGTAGGCGTCGGTGTAGGCCCGTGGCCCGGTCAGATCCCCCCAGAACGCCTGCGGCTCGCACCCGATGGTCTGGTCCCGCGCGGGCACGGCGCAGCGCCCGGCGCGGAAGTCGCCGCCGAGGACGGTGACGCCGTCCTCGCGGGCGAAACGATCGGCGAGCAAGGCCGCGGCCGGCGCCGGATCGCCGCCGGGGTGCGCGGCGACCAGCGGTACGCGCAGCGTGCCGTCCCGCCGGGCGGCCACCACGTAGGCCTGGTCCTCGTCCTGCACCCGTTCGAAGCCGCCGCGCGCGGCCGCGGTCATCGTCCGGGTGTTCAGGATGATCGCGTTCTGTCTGACCGCGCCGTCGGGCAGGAAGGCTGAGCGTTCACCCGCCACCTCGGCCCGGTAGCGCTGACCGGTGGCCCGGCTCAGCACGTTCGCCAGATGCCGGGCGCCGGGGCCGAGGACCTCGGTGAGCAGCAGGGCGTCCGGCGCCGCCGGCGCCCTCTCGGCCAACCGCCTGGCGAAGTTGTCCAGGTCGCGGGTGTCGCGGGCGTCCGCCCGGCGTACGGAGTCCTGGAGGTTGGCCTGCACCACCAGCACCTGGCCCGCCGGCGTGGCGGGCAGGCGTGCGGAGACGGATCCCGCGGCGGACGCGGCGGGCGTCGTGAACAGGCCCGAGCAGATCGCCACCGCTGCGGCGGCGTGGTACGTCCTTCTCATGATCCTGCCTCACATGTCCTGCAGGGCCGGGCGGCCGGATTCGACGACGAACGACCTGCGCACCGACGCGGCACCGCCGGCCGTGGTGACCTTGTCCACCACCACGTAGTCGGTGGTCAGCGTGTCGGCGTCGGCCCGGCAGCGCACGTATCCGCGCTGGTTGTTGAAGAACTTCAGGTGCGGGTTGGCCGCCAGCCACTCCTGGCCTCCCGGCGTGCTGTCGGAGCCGTCGCCGCCGGAGGTGATCGAGGTGCCCACGAACTCCACGCCCACGCTCGGCGAGTCCGGGTCGGCGAAGTCGGCCTTGAGCTCCGCGGCGCAGTTGACGTGGGCGTCGCCGGTGAGCACCACCGGGTTGGACACGCGGCGCTCGCCGATGCCGGCCCAGAGCCGGGCGCGCGCGGCCGCGTAGCCGTCCCAGGTGTCGGGGTTGAGCTGCTGCAGCCCCGGGTCGGTGAGCCGGTCGAGCTGGAACATCATGACCTGGTTGGCCAGCAGGTTCCAGGTGCTCGACGAGCCGGCGAGTTCCTTGAGCAGCCAGCGTTCCTGCTCTTGCCCCAGCATGGTGCGGGACGGGTCGAGCCGCGCCCCGATGTCGATGGGGCTGCGGAACTGCCGCGCGTCCAGCACGAAGAAGTTCGCCAGCCGCCCGTAGCCGACCCGGTGGTGCATCGCCATGTCGGGCCCGACCGGCAGCGCGGAGGGACGCATCGGGTTGTTCTCGTAGAAGGCGCGGAACGCGGCGGCGCGGCGGCGCAGGAAGTTCTCCGGGGTCGCGCCGGTGGGCGACCGGTCGGCGCCCCAGTTGTCCTCCACGTCGTGGTCGTCGAGCGTGAACAGCCAGGGTGCGGCGGCGCGGGCGGCCTGCAGGTCGGGGTCGGTGGCGACGAGCGAGTGCCGCAGCCGGTACTGCGAGAGGGTCTGTACGAGCTCGCCGTGCGCGGGCGACAGGGGCGTGCCGCGGGCGCCTCCGGTGGCGGCGATGCCGTTCTCGTAGATGTAGTCGCCCAGGTGCGCGACGAGGTCGAGGTCCTGGCCGGACAGGTCGCGGTACGCCGTGTAGAAGCCGATGTCCCAGGCCTGGCAGGAGACGAAGGCGAAGCTCACCGGCACGGCCCGGCGGGGATCCGGCGCGGTCTTGGTGCGGCCGACCGGGCTGTCGTCGGAGCCGACGGTGAACCGGTACCAGTACACGCGGCCGGGGCGCAGCCCCCGCACCTCCACGTGCACGGCGTGCGCCAGCTCGGGGCGGGCCGTGGCCACGCCCCTGCGGACGACCTTGCGCATCCCGTCGTCCTCGGCGACCTCCCAGCGCACCGGCACCGGGCTGCGCGGCATGCCGCCGAGCCCGTCGTCGGCGAGCGGTTGAGGGGCGAGCCTGGTCCACAACACCACGCCGTCGGGGCGGGGGTCGCCGGAGGCGACGCCGAGGGTGAACGGCGAGGAGGGCAGGGCGGGTGAGGAGTCGGTCCAGCCGCCGGGCACCTGGGCGACGGCGGCCAGCCCGGCGAGCCCTGCGGCGTAGGCGAGCATGCGCCGCCTGGACGTCATGTGGGGGGTGGTCATATTGCGGCTTCGTCCTTTCCGGCCTGCGCGAGCAGGTCTCGCATGGCGGATTCGGCGGCGTCGGGATCGGCGCGGCGTACCGCGTCCAGGACCGCCCTGTGAGTGGCGGCGAACCCGGTACGCTCACCGCCGGCGTGCACCAGGCGGTCCCGCGCGTACAACGCGGCGGCGATCACCACCTGGAGGCAGTCGAGCACTTCGTTGCGGGCGGCGGCGAGCAGGGCGCGGTGGAAGGCGATGTCGGCCTCGGTGTGCGTGACGGGGTCGGAGACGGTGTCGGCCATGCGGGCCAGGGCCGTTTCCAGGACCTCCAGGTCCTCGTCGGTGCGGCGCTTCGCGGCCAGGCGTGCGCCGGCCGGCTCCACCACGGCCCGGACCTCGGCGAGGTCGCGAAGCATTCCCTCGTCACCGCGCTGGGTGAACCGCCACCGCAGGACGTCCGGATCGAGCATCGACCACTCGGCGCGCGGCCTGACGAACGTGCCGCGCTTGGGCCGCGCGTCCACCAGCCCCTTGGCCGCGAGGGTTTTCATCGCCTCGCGCATGACCGTGTGGCTGACGCCGTAATGCCTGGCCAGGGCGGTCGGGTCGAGGGTTCCGCCGGCATCGGGATCGCCCCCGAGAATGCGCCGGCCCAGATCCTCGACGACCTCACCGTGCATCCCGCGCCGTGGATAGCTCAAGACCGCACATCCCTTCCGATCTCCCTGTGAAGATGATAAAAGCATATTTTATGGTTATTTGGCCACGCCGCTTGGGATCCCCCCTCCTCAGCCTGGCCGCGGCGGCGATGCTGCTCGTGAGCGCCTGTGGGGGCGGCGCCGACACGACCGGGCGGGATCCCGTCCAGCTCACCTTCTGGGCGTGGGTTCCGGGGATGGACAAAGCCGTCGAGTTGTTCAACCGCACCCATGACGACGTCCAGGTCAGACTGGACAACATCCCGCCAGGACCGGAGGGCGGGTACGCGAAGATCCACGCTGCCGTGCTGGCCGGCGACGCACCCTGCCTGGCCCAGATGGAGTTCCAGGAACTGCCGTCGTTCCTGCTCAACGCCGAGTTGACGGACCTGGACCCCTACCTCACCGACGCCGACCGGGCCGACTTCCAGCAGAACACCTGGGACCTGGTGACGTACGAGGGCGGCACCTACGCCGTGCCGCAGGCGACCGGCCCGATGGCCCTCTACTACCGGGCCGACCTGTTCGACAAGTGGGGCATCGAGGTGCCCACGACCTGGGCGGAGTATCGCGAGGCGGCCGCCAAGGTCCGCGCGGCCGACCCCGACGCCTACGTCACGAACTTCCCCGCCAACGACGCCTCGCCCTTCATCAGCCTGGCCTGGCAGGCCGGCACGCCGTGGTTCGACACCCGCGGCGGCGTCTGGAACGCCAAGATGACCAGCCCGGAGACGCTGAAGGTGGCCGACTACTGGCAAGGCATGATCAGGGACGGGCTCGTCAAGGTAGGCCCGCACTTCGCGCCGGGCTGGTACAAGGACCTCGCGTCCGGCAACCTCGTGGCGATCCCCCTCGCCCAGTGGGGTGAGGCCATCCTCGCCGCCAACGCGCCGGACACCGCCGGCAAGTGGCGGGCCGCGCCGCTGCCCCAGTGGGAGGCGGGCGGCAAAGCCTCCGCCAGCAACGGCGGCTCGTCCACCGCGCTGCTGCGCGGCTGCGAGCATCCCCGCGAGGCCGCCGAGTTCGCCTTGTGGATCAACCGCGACCCGGGCAGCGTCGCGATGCTGATCGAGAGCGGCTACGGCTGGCCCGCCGCGCTCGACGGCATGTCCAGCCCGTCGCTGACCAAGCCCTCCGCGTTCCTCGGCGGGCAGCGTACCGACAAGCTGTTCACCGAGGCGTCCAGCCAGTTGCCGCGCGGCTGGGTGTGGTGGCCCGGCTACGACGAGACCCGGCAGACGCTCAACGACAGCTTCCCGCGGGCCCTCGCCGGCGAGGGCACCTTTTCCAGCGCGCTGCGGGCGGCGCAGACGCAGGTGGTCGAGCAACTGAGGGAGAAAGGGCTGAAGGCCCAATGAGGAAACGCACCGCCGCGGTCTTCCTGGCGCCGTTCGTGCTGCTGTTCGCCGGGTTCTTCGTCGCGCCCATCCTGTACGCGCTGGCGCAGAGCTTCACCGCCGTCGAGCGCTCCGGCCTGCTCGGGCTGCACGGCCAGAGCACGCGCTTCGCCGGCCTGGCGAACTACGGCAAGGCACTGTCCGACCCGGGATTCGTGGAGAGCCTCGGCCGCATCCTGCTCTACGCGGCGATCATGGTGCCGCTGATGGTGGTCGGCTCCACGGTGCTGGCGCTGATCCTGGAGGCCGGCATGGCGCGCTGGCCGCGGTTCTTCCGCACCAGCTTCTTCCTGCCGTACGGCATCCCCGGTGTGATCGCCTCGATCATGTGGGGCTTCCTGTACGCGCCGGGCACCTCACCGTTCACCCCCGTGTTCGCCGCGTTCGGCATCGAGACCGACCTGTTGGGACCGGGCACCGTGTTCTGGTCCATCATGAACATCGTGGTGTGGCTGTTCGTCGGCTACAACATGCTGGTCGTGGTGGCGCAACTGCAGTCGATCCCGCGCACGCTGTACGAAGCGGCCAGGATCGACGGCGCCGGACGCTGGGGCGTCGCCTGGCGGATCCAGATCCCGCTGCTCCGCCCCGCGCTGGTGCTGATCACCGTGTTCACCATCATCGGCTCGCTGCAACTGTTCAACGAGCCGCTGGTCCTGCTCCAGCTGTCCAGCGGCATCTCCACCACCTACACGCCCACGCTGACCGCCTACCACGACGCGTTCAACAGCAACGACATGGCGCTGGCCGCCGCCGAATCGATCATCCTGGCGCTGGTGACAGCCGTGCTGTCCTTCGGGTTCCTGCGCTTCGTGGGAAGGGGACGCCGATGAGGACGGTCGGCCTGCGCTGGCTAACCACCGTTCTGCTGCTGGTGCTCGCGGCGTACTTCCTGCTGCCGCTGTACTGGCTGATCGTGGCGGCCACCAAGAACACCGGCGACCTGATCAACTCCAGCCCGCTGTGGTTCGCCAACCCGCAGTTGTGGACCAACCTCGGCGACCTGTTCGCCTTCGGCGACGGCATCTACCTGCGATGGATCCTCAACTCGGTGATCTACTCAGGGCTGGGCGCGGCCGGCGCCACGCTCATCGCCGCGTGCGCCGGCTACGCGATGGCCAAGTGCGAGTTCCGCGGCAGGGAGGCGCTGTTCAACGTCATCCTCGCCGGGGTGCTGCTGCCGACCACCGCCATCGGCCTGCCGCTGTTCCTGCTCATGTCCGACGCCGGCCTGGCCAACACCTACTGGGCGGTCCTGCTGCCCAGTCTGGTCAGCCCGTTCGGGGTCTACCTGTCGCGCGTGTACGCGGCCACGGTGCCGGACGACGTGCTGGACGCCGCCAGGGCGGACGGCGCCGGCGAATGGCGGATCTTCCTCACCATCGCCCTGAAAATCATGTCTCCGGCGATGGTGACGATCTTCCTGTTCCAGTTCATCGGGATCTGGAACAACTACTTCCTGCCGCTGGTGATGTTGTCGGACACCAGCCTCTACCCGCTCACCCTCGGCCTCACCAGCTGGCAGGGCTTCGCCGACCGGGAGCCGATCCTCCAGACGCTGGTGGTGGTCGGCTCGTTCGTGTCGGTCATCCCCCTGATCGTGTTGTCGGGGGGCCTCCAGCGGTTCTGGCGGGCCGGTCTGACCGAAGGGAGCGTACGCGAGTGATCCTCTACGGCGGGGACTACAACCCCGAGCAGTGGCCGCGCGAGGTCTGGGCGGAGGACGCGAAGCTGATGCGCGACGCCGGCGTCAATTTCGTGACGCTCGGCATCTTCGCCTGGGCACAGGTCGAGCCCGTCCCGGGCGACTACCGGTTCGCGTGGCTCGACGAGGTCATGGACCTGCTGCACGAGAACGGCGTGGCGGTGTGCCTGGCCACGATGACCGCCTCCCCGCCGCCGTGGCTGGGCCACCGCAACCCGGAGTCGCTGCCGGTCGACGACGGCGGCGTACGCCTGAGCTACGGGTCGCGCTGCCACGTCTGCCCGTCGTCCACCGCCTACCGGGAGGCGGCGCGGGCCCTGGTCACCGAGCTCGTCCGGCGGTACGCGGACCACCCGGCGCTGGCCGCCTGGCACATCGGCAACGAGTACGGCTGCCAGGTGCCCAAGTGCTACTGCGACCTGTGCGCCGAGGCCTTCCGCGGCTGGCTGCGGCGCCGGTACGACACCCTCGACGGGCTCAACGAGGCGTGGACCACGACCTTCTGGAGCCAGCGTTACTCCGCCTGGGAGGAGATCCTCCCGCCCCGCCGCACCACCGGCATCCCCAACCCGGCGCACACGCTGGACTTCACCGCGTTCTGCTCCGACGCGCTGCTGGAGTGCTACCGGCTCGAAGCCGACGTGGTACGCCAGGCCACTCCGGGCGTCCCGGTCACCACCAACCTGTGCAACGTCGCCCCCACCACCGACTACCCGGCCTGGGCGGCGGAGATGGACGTGGTCAGCGGGGACTGCTATCCCGACCAGCGGGAGCCTGAGCCGCAGCTGCAGAGCGCGCTGTTCTTCGACGTGTGGCGCGGGCTCGGTGACGGCCGGCCGTGGTGGCTGCTGGAGCAGGCCACCTCCGCGGTCAACTGGATGGGCACCAACCCGGCCAAGAAGCCCGGCGGCATGCGGCTGGACAGCCTGCAGGCGGTGGCCCGAGGCGCGGACGCCGTGCTGTTCTTCCAGTGGCGGGCCTCACGCGGCGGCGCGGAGAAGTTCCACTCCGCCATGGTCCCGCACGCGGGCCCCGATCATCCGCTGCACCAGGCGGTCCGCGACCTCGGCGCCGACCTGCGGTCGCTGGGCGCGGTCGAGGGATCGCGGGTTCGGGCCGAGACGGCGCTCGTGCTGGACTGGCGCAGCTGGTGGGCGGTCGAGCAGGAGTCGCATCCGAGTGACCGGATCCGCATGATGGACCGGCTGCGCGACCACCACGACCCGCTGTGGCGGCTCGGCGTCACCACCGACGTGGTGCGGTCCACCTCCGATCTGAGCGGCTACCGGCTGGTGGTGGTGCCCAACCTCTACCTGCTCACGGCGGAGGCGGCGGCGAACCTGGCCGCGTACGTCGAGCGGGGCGGGCACCTGGTGGTGTCGTTCTTCTCCGGCATCGTCGACGAGAACGACCGGGTGTGGCTGGGCGGATATCCGGGGCCGCTGCGCGAGCTGCTCGGCCTGTCGATCACCGAGTTCGACCCGCTGCACACGGGGACGACCGTCCCGATCACCTGGGACGGCGCGGAGTCGCGGGCCACGCTGTGGTCCGAGCGCATCGAGCTGGAGGGCGCCGAGGCGGTGGCCGCGTTCGGCGACGGCTCCCCGGCCGTCACCCGGCACGCCTACGGCGAAGGCGTCGCCTGGTATCTCGGCACCCGGCCCGACCCCGCGGTGATGCGGGAGCTGACCCGCCGCATCGCCGCCGAGGCGGGTGTGACGCTGCCCGGGCTGCCCGAGGGTGTGGAGGCGGTCACCCGGGCCGGGGCGGACGGCGTACACCATCTGTTCCTGCTCAACCACACCTTCGAGGAGCACCGGGTGCCGGTGGCCGACGGCGGGAGCGTGCTGCTCGACGGCGAGCGGTCCGGCGGCGCGCTGGTGCTGCCGCCTCGCGCAGCCGCCGTGCTGAGGCGGGCCGGGGGTGACGCAGGGTTTCCGGGACCCTCGACCACCGTGTCGTCGTAGCGGCCGTCGGTGACGCGGATCTTCATGTACCGGGTCCCGGAGAACACCCCGTACTGCTTCGGGTCGTCCGGCGTGACGATGCCGTGACCCTGCCGGCCGACACCGCCGGACCGAGGCTCACGCGAGATGGTGCACCTGGGTGAGCGGGAGCCGGCTCGCCGGCGGCAGCCCCACGGGCATCCCGTCCACCAGGACGGGGCCGCCGTCGCGCGGCACCCGTACGTGCGGGACCCGCGTGTTGCGGACCATGTCCTCGCGGGCCAGCCCTCGCGAGCCGCGAATCGGCAGGTAGCTCGCCCCGGACGGCAGCGCCCGCCGCGCGGCCGCGTCCTCCAGGGCCTCGCGCGCGACGAAGACGTGCGCGAGACGCCGGGGCGCGTCGCCCATGGCGCCGAAGAACTTCCGGTAGGCCCGCGGCTGACCCGCCCGGGTGGACGCCGCGCCGGACGCGCTCACCCCCCAGGCCACGAACCCCGACTTCACGACCAGCTCGGGCTTCGCGCCGAACCACGCGGGATGCCACAACACGAGGTCGGCGACCTTGCCGGGAGCGATGCCGCCGATCTGGCCGGCCATCCCGTGCGCGATCGCCGGATTGATGGTGATCTTGGCGAGGTAACGCAGGACCCGCTCGTTGTCGTGGCGGCCGTGACGCTCCGACACCGCCTTGGCGTGCGCGGCGAGCTGCCACGTGCGGCGGGCCGTCTCGCCGACGCGTCCCATGCCCATCGAGTCGGAGTTGACGATGCTGACCGCGCCCACGTCGTGCAGGGCGTTCTCCGCCGCGATCGCGCTCGCCCGCACGCGGCTCCTCGTCACGTCGGCGTCGCCGGGCAGCAGCGCGTTCTGCCGGTGGACGGTCATCGTCATCGGGTACAGCTCCGCCACGGTGTTGACGGTGTACGGCAGCGTGGGCGTGGTCGAGGAGGCCAGCACGTGCGGGTGGGCGAGAATCTCCAGCAGGTCGGGATGCCCGCCGCCGCCCTCGACATGGTAGGCGTGCACCGTACGCCCCCGCGTCGCCCCGATCGTGTCCGAAAGCAGGCCCGACTCGTTGAGCGAGTCGGTGTGCAGCGCCACGGGCAGGTCGGCGGCGTCGGCCACCGCGAGGCATGTGTCGACGACGGCGGGCTGCGCGCCGAAGTCCTCGTGCACCTTGAACCCGCCCGCCCCGGCGACGACGGCCGCCTCCAGCGGCGCCGGCCGCACCGATGAGCCCCGGGCCAGGAACGCCACGTTCACCGGCACCTCCCGCCAGGCCTCGATCATCAGGTGCAGGTTGCGCCGGGGGTTGACGCCGATGTCCCACACGCCGCCGAGACCCATGCCGACCACGGTGGTCACTCCGGCCGAGAGCGCCACGTCGAGCAGCGCCGGGCTGGACAGGTGCACGTGCGAGTCGATGATGCCGGGAGTGACGATCATTCCCTCGGCGGGGATCATCGCCGTGTGCGGGCCGACCACGAGCTCCACGTCGTTCACCGCGTCCGGCGACCCGGCGCGGCCCAGCCCGGCGATCCTGCCGTCCTTGACGCCGATGTTGGTCTTGACCACGCCCAGCAGCGGGTCGAGGACGAGCGCGTTGGTGACGACGAGATCCAGCTCCGAGTCCCGGGGGGCGCTGGTGAGCAGCAGCCCTTCGCGCACGGTCTTGCCGCAACCTCCGAGCAGTTCGTCGCCTGCCTCGGTGTCGTCACGCTCCACCTCCACCACGAGGCCGGTGTCGGCCAGGCGCACCCGGTCGCCGGTGGTCGGTCCGTACACGGCCGCGTACGTCGCCCTGTCGAAGCTCATCCTTCGCCTCCCAGCGTGAGCCGGGGCGCGGTGGCCGCGCCCCCCAGCATGACCAGCCGCACGGTGATCGTCACCCCGGGCGGGAAACACAGGCTGCTGCCCGCCGGCACGTCCAGCCGGTGGCCGCGGGCCGCGTCCCTGTCGAACGACAGCGCCGCGTTGGCCTGCCAGAACGGGTAGTGCGACGACACGTGCACGTCGACGTCCGCGGTGTTGGTCACCTCGATCTCCACCCGGGCACGCCCCGGCGCCGGCGCCACCCGCTCCGCCGCCGGGAGGACGGCCCCCGGCTCCGCGGGGTCCGGCTCCGCGCCCAAGGGGTCGTCGACGGCCACGAGCGCCGTACCGGCCGGGAACAGCGCGTCCACCTCGACCCGGCGGACCAGCGCCGGGACGCCCGGCGCGGCCTGCTCGGCGCGCACCGCGCCGCGGCCCGCCGCGATCACCGCCTCCACCGGCAGCCCGTCCCAGGCGGCCTCGTACACCGTGTCGGCGACCAGCGCCACGACCTCAGGCGCGGACAGCGGAGCGCCCCTGGCGCGGCGGCGGCGGGCCAGCTCCGCCACGGTGAAGACGGTCAGGCGGTCGTGCTCCGCCGGGGTCAGATGCATCGGCCACCTCTACCAGTCGCGGACGAGTTCCATGGTCGAGCAGTGAATGCCGCCGCCGTTCTTCAGGACCTCGTCGTACGGCACCGGTACGATCTCCACGCCCTCGGCGGCCAGCCGGTCGGCGGTGCGCACACAGTGCGCGGGGAACAACAGCCGCCGCGGGCGGACGGTGAGCGAGTTGCACGCGTACTGCTCGTCCGGGTGCGGCGAGACGACCTTGATCCCGAGGTCGTCCAGCCGGGCCAGGAACGTGTGCGGCAGGCGGTGGGTGTTGGCCAGCGCCAGATCCTCGTCGACCATGTGGAACTGCCCGTCCACGTGGATCGTATAGCCGGGCAGCGGCACGGTCACCAGCTCGACGCCGAGCGGTTCGAGCATCCGGGCGAGCTGCCGCGCGCCTTCGGGGTTGCACCGGATCGACAGGCCGAACACCGCCAGGTCGCGCCGGAGCTTGACGAACGTGCCGCCCTCGGCGAGCCCCTCACCGATGACCGTGCCGAGGATCGGCATGCCGAGCGCGGCGATCGTCCTGGTCACCGACGCCTCCTCGCCGCGCCGCATCCTCGGGGCCAGACGGGTGATCACGGCGCCGCCCGGCACGGTCAGCATCGGGTCGCGGGTGAAGACCGATTTGGTGTGGCCCGGCATCTCGGGCGCCTCGACGACCTCGACGTCCTCTCCCCGCAGCGCGGCCAGCAGCGCCGCGTGCTGCTCCATCACCAGGTCCATGTCCGGGGCCTTGTCGCCGCGCCAGTACCACCGCCGCCCGGGGTCGACCAGCGCTCCCGCGCGCGGGTCCCACGCGTCGGCGGTGATGGCCGCCAGGCCGCTGCTCGGACGGCGCACCAGCACGGAGCGCAGACGGCTCACCTCGTCGGCGGCGCCCCAGCGGCGGCCCCAGTAACGTTCCAGCTCGGACGGGTCCTGGAAGGCCGGCGCCGGCTCGGGGCCGACCAGCTTGTGGTAGTAGTGCTCGGGCTGCGCTCCGTCGTCGGCGATGGTGCTCATGCTCGTTCCTTTCCGTACGTCACAACTCCGCCACCCGGAGCCGCCTGGCCGCCACGGCGGCGAACAGGGTGATCAGCGAGAACACGCACAACATCGCCGCGACCGTCCACAGGTTCTCCCCGGTCGCGGCCAGCAGCGCGGTCGCGGCCAGCGGAACGAACCCACTGATGGCCCCGGACAGGTTGTACGACAGGCCCACCCCCGAATAGCGCACCTCGCGGGCGAACATCTCGCTGAGCAGTTGCCCGCACGCCGCGTAGCTGACCGACACCAGCACCACGCCGAGCACCAGCCCGGCCGCGACGCCCGCCGCGCTGCCGAGGCCGACCAGCCAGAAGATCGGGAACGCCGCCAGCGCCGAGGCGGCCGCGCCCCACACGGCCACCGGCCCCGGCCCGACGCGGTCGGCGATCCGGCCGAACAGCGGGTAGAGGCACAGGTTGATGAACGACCCGAGGGTAGCCGCGTTGAGCAGCACGGTACGGTCGACGCCCACGGTGTCCGAGCCGTAGTTGACGAGGAACGTACCGCACAGGTAATAGCCGCCGATCCCGACGAACGACACCGCGACGCCCACCGCCAGGCGCCCGCCGCCGCCGCGGATCAGCTCGACGAGCGGCCGCTTGGCGGCGCGCTGCTCGGCCAGCATCTCCCGGAACACCGGCGACTCGTCCACCCTGCTGCGCACCCAGAGCGCGACCAGCAGCAGCGGGAAGCCCAGCAGGAACGGGACACGCCAGCCCCACGAGTCGAACTGCGCGTCCGGCAGGACGCTGACCAGCGCGAACACGGCCGTGGCCGTCAGCGAGCCGACCGGGGAGCCCATCTGCGGCATGACTCCGTAGATGCCGCGCTTCTCCTTCGGCGCGTGCTCGACCGCCAGCGTCGCGGCGCCGCTCCACTCGCCGCCGACGGACAGGCCCTGCAGCAGGCGGAGCGTGGCGAGCAGGATCGGCGCCGCCACCCCGATCTGCGCGTACGTCGGCAGCAGGCCGATGCACCCGGTGACGACGCCGATGAGGACGACGGTCACCATGAGGATGCGACGCCGGCCGTACCGGTCGCCGAGGTGGCCGAAAATGGCCGCTCCCAGGGGCCTGGCCACGAAACCGACGCCGAACGTGGCGAAGGAGGCCATCGTGCCCGCGAGCGGACTCAGCTGGGGAAAGAACTGGCTGTTGAAGACCAGCGCCGCCGCGGCGCCGTAGACGTAGTAGTCGTACCATTCCAGCGCGGTGCCCGCGAAAGCGCCCAGCGCGACTGTTCTGGGGTTGGTTTCCGGCCGCCGGGGGTGAGCCGTGGGTTGCATGATGACACCCTGTCGTGCCTCTGATCTGCGGTTCAATCGCCAATCGGCACCCGGGTGGCGTCGTTAGACTGTGCACTTGCACAGCGGGAGGGGTCACGGATGACGTCCGACGTGGTCGACCGGCTCTCGCGCGAGCTCGTGCGCGACGTCGCCCCGCTCGCCGACCGCTTCGTCGCCGAGATGGTCGACACCGGCGCCCCCTACGCCGGGACGGTCGTTGCCGAGGAGACGCTGCTGGCCGACGCCCGCCGCAGCCTTGAGCTGATCCTGCGGCTGGTCGGGCGGCTGCCGGTGCCGGAGCACGTCGCGGGCGCGTCCGCCGAGATCGGCGCGGCGCGGGCGGAGGCGGGAGTGCCGCTGGAGAGGCTGTTGCAGGCCGTACGCCTCGACGCCCGGGTCGTCTGGGACGCGTTGTGCCGGCGGGCCGGCCCCGGCGACCTGTCCAGCCTGGTGGCGCAGGCGCCGCGCGTGTGGGAGGCGGTGGAGCACCATTCCATGGGCATCATGGCCGCCTACCAGCAGCGGGTGCTGGAGATGGCCCAGGCCCGGCAGGACGAGCGGGCGCGGTGGTTCGCCCGGCTGCTGGAGTGCGACGGGCGCCATCCCGACATCCGGCGGCAGGTGTCCACCGTGCTCGGGCTCGACGAGGGCGCGTCGTTCGTGGTCGTGGCGTTCCCGCCGGGCCGCCTCGCGGCGCTCCGGCCCGTACGCGAGCGGCTCGGCGTCCTCGACGTCCGCGCGCACGAACAGGATCGGCCCGCCGGGCCGATCGTCGTGCTGCAGGTGCCCGAACGGGCGGGTCCCGGCGCGGCGGAGGGCTGGTTCCGCGGTCTCCGGTGCGCCGTGAGCCCGGCCGTCGAAGGGCTCGCGGAGGTGCCCAGGGCCGTGCGGCTGGCCGAGCTGACCCTGTACGCGCTGCCGCCGGACACGTCCGGGCCGACCGCCACCCGCGACCTGTGGCCGGCGATCGCGGCGGGGATGCTCGGCGAGTTCAGGACCGATCTCGTCCGCGACGCGCTCGGCGGGCTGGGCAAGCTGCCGGACCGCGACGTCACCAGGGTGCTGGAGACCGTGGAGCGCTATCTGCGCACCGGGTCGGTCGCGGCGACGGCCCGGCAGCTCTACTGCCACCGCAACACGGTGCTCAACCGGCTGCACCAGTTCGCCGCCGCCACCGGCCGCGACGTCATGTCCTCGGCCGACGCCACCGTCGTCACCCTGGCGCTTCGGGCCCGCACGTACGAGTGACCTGTTCTTCGTGGCGCACTTCGGGCTGCGGTCCAAGAGCGGGCGCGAAGTGCCGTACCGGTTACCCGGCTGGGCGTCCTGGCCGGCCTCCGGTGGCGGGTGGGCGCGGCGGGTCAGTACTGGTTCGTCTTGGCGTCCAGGGCGAGCCCGGCGTCGATCTCCTCCGCGGCAACCTTCAGGCCCATGTGGTCCTTGGCGATCCGCCCCAGCGTGGGCAGGCTCCCGCGGTCGGGCCACGTCGTGGTGTCCCACAACGACGAGCGCAGGAACGCCTTCGCGCAGTGCATGTAGAGCTCCTCGACGTCGACGAGGAGCGCCAGCCGCGGCCGCTTGCCCCGTACCACGAGGTCGTCGAGGAAGGGGGCGTCCGACACGAGTGTCGCGCGGCCGTTCACGCGCAGGGTCTCGTTCATGCCCGGAACGATGAACAGCAGCCCGACGTGGGGGTTCTCCAGCACGTTGCGGAAGCTGTCGACCCGGTGGTTGCCTGGCCGGTCGGCGAGCACCAGCCGGTGGTCGTCGAGCACCAGCACCGACCCGGCGGGGTCTCCCCGGGGTGAGACGTCGCAGATCCCGTCGGCGTTGGCGGTCGACAGCAGCACGAACGGCGAGTGGGCGATGATCGTGCGCGCGTGCTCGTCGATGCGCGCGATGTCCTTTTCCCAGATGGATCGGGATGGTTCCTTCACGATCTCCCGGAGTTCGGCCTCGGTCGTCACCGTACGGATATCAGAAGGATTCACCATCAGAACAAGGTAAGCCTCACCGACCGGGGTGTCGAGATCGGCCCATGCCACGGGTACCGCCCGGAGGCGTGGGGCACGGGTCGGCCGGCCGGGATGCGGTTCCTGACAGCGGGTTGCAAGCCGGCATCAGGCGTACCGCTGGCATGGACTGCCGATAATGGCCTCACCGAGCGAGAGACGGGAGCACTATGACGCTGGAGATCAAGGTTCTTGGGCCGTTCGAGGTCACCTTGGATGGCGGGTCGCTGAAGCTGGCCGGCGAACGCCGGGTCGGCCTCCTCGCCCGGCTGGCCTTGAACGCCGGGCAACCGGTCTCCTCCGAACGACTCCTCGCCGACGTCTGGGCCGAGAGCACGGCGTCCACCGCCGGCAAACAGCTGCACATCGTGGTGTCGAAGCTGCGTGAGCTGCTGTCCGACGACATCATCGAGACCGTCCCCGGCGGCTACCGGCTGAACCTCGCGCCGGAGCACGTCGACGCCCACCGGTTCACGCGTCTGGTCCGACAGGCGCGGGACGCCGGGGCGCGGCATGACGGCGCGACGGCGAGCAAGCTGTTCCGGCAGGCACTCGCGCTGTGGCGGGGCGACGCGCTGGCCGACATGACGGCCACCTGGGCGCAGATCGAGGCCGCCCGTCTCCGGGAGGAGCGCCTGACGGCTGAGGAGGACCACGTCGACCTGCGCCTGGCCGCCGGCGACCACCATGCGGTGGCGGCCGAGCTCGCCGCGCACGTCAGGCGGCATCCGCTGCGGGAGCGCCCGCGCGCCCAGCTGATGCTGGCGCTCTACCGGGATTCCCGACCGTCCGACGCGCTCGCGGCCTACCAGGAGGGCCGGCGCGTCACGGTCGACGAGCTGGGCGTCGAGCCGGGAGCCAAGCTGCGCCGGCTCCAGCGCGCGGTACTCACCGGGGACCCGGCGCTCGACCTGGCCTCCCAGGGGTCCGGCCCGCCTGGCGTGCTGGCCGAGCTGCCGTCCGACACGCAGGTCTTCACGGCCCGTGCCACCGAGGTCGCCTGGCTCGACAAGGCGATCGCCGACGCCGCGCCCGGTGTGCCGGCCATCGCCGCGATCGACGGAGCGGGAGGCATCGGCAAGTCGGCCCTGGCCGTCCACGCCGCCCACGCCATGGCCCACCGCTTCACCGACGGTGTGCTGTACGTCGACCTCAACGGCGCCGCTGCCGGGCGCCCGCCGCTGCAGCCCATCGAGGCGCTCGGCCACTTACTGCGCGCGCTGGGGCTCGACGGCTCGGCCGTGCCGCCCGAGCTGGAGGAGGCCGCGGCCCGCTACCGCAGCCTCACGTCCAACCGCAACCTGCTGATCATCCTCGACAACGCCCGCCACGCCCACCAGGTGCGCCCGCTCATCCCCTCCGGTGACGCCTGCGCGGTCATCGTCACCAGCCGGCAGGCCATGGTCTCGCTGGACAACGCGCACCATCTCCACCTGACGGGTCTCGACCACGCCGACGCCGTCGCCCTGCTCGCCCGCATCGCCGACCCCGGCCGCGTCCAGGCCGAGCCGCAGGCAGCAGAGCAGATCGTACGGTTGTGCGACGGCCTCCCCCTGGCCGTCCGCATCGCGGCGGCACGCCTGGCCGCACGCCCCGACTGGACGTTGTCCTACCTCGCGGACCGCCTCACCGACGCCGCCCGCCGCCTGGACGCCCTCGAACACGCCGACCTGGCCGTCCGCGCCTCCATCGCCGTCAGCCATCACCACCTGCGCGAAGAGCCCACCGGCCACGACGCCGCCCACCTGTTCACCTTCCTGGGGCTCCTCGACCTTCCCACGTTGACCCCGGGCGCCACCGCCGCCCTGGTCGGCTGGCCGGTGCTCAGAGCCGAAGCCGCGCTGGACCGGCTGCTCGACGCCCGCATCCTCGAACCCGCACAGCACGGCGGCTGCCGGGTGCACGACCTGGTCCGCCTCTACGCCCGCGAGCAGGCCGCCGTGGACATCCCCGTTTCCGAACGCGCCGCCGCGGTCCACCGCACGCTCCAGCACTACCTGGCCACCGCCCAGGCCGCGAACCTGCTGATCGATCCCGGCACGGACGCGCCGACGAACTCGTACCCGGCCGACAGGCCCGGCGCCGACCTGCCCACCGTCGAGGCGGCGAACGCGTGGGCCGAAAGTGAGCGGGACAACCTCCTCGCCGCCGCCCACCGGGCCGCCGACACCAGTGCCGCCGGCACTGCGATCGGTCTCGCGCAAGCCATCTACTGGCTCTTCTGGCGCAAGGGGTGGCTCACGGAACTCCCCGGACTGCTGGAGAAGACGCTGGACATCGCCGAGCGGAGCGGCGACGAGGTGGGCCTGGCCATGGGGCACACGGCGATCGGGGCCGTCTTCCAGGAGCAGGGCCACTTCGCGGCCTCCGTCCATCACCTCAAGGAATCCCTCGCCTGCTGGGATCGCACGGGACAGTTCGGTCGCAAGGCCGGCTCGTACAACGACCTCGGCATCACGTACACCATGCTCCAGCAGTACGACGACGCGCTGGACGCCCTGGACAACGGCCTCGCCATGACCCGGGCGAGCGGTCGCCGGGCCCACGAGGCGGCCGTGCGCAACAACCGCGTCCACGTCTTCTACCGGCAGGGGAGGTTCGAGGAGGCGATCGAGGAGGGCCGCCGGATCCTCGACCTCTGGAGCGAGCTGGGGATCCCGTCGGGAGAAGGGATAGGTCACGACACCTTCGCCGACGCCTGCCGGGCGGCGGGCCGGCTCACCGAGGCCGCCGGTCACTACCGGGAGGCCATTCGCATCCAGCACGAGACCGGCCAGTACCTCGGGGAGGCGGTGTCCTCCTGGTGGCTCGGCCAGACGCTGTACGACCTCGGCCGGCACGACGACGCGCGGGAGTCGTGGCGGCGTTCGCTGAACCTCCTGCGGGACGCCAACCTCCTCGCGGCGGAGGAGGTGCTCCAGTTGCTCGCGCAACCCGTACCCGACGTGCCGCTGCCCATCAGGAACCAGCTCTGAGCCGCCGCCGCGCGCCGGCGTCGCGTCCGTACGTCCGGGTCAGCCCACGCACAGCTCGGCGAAGCGCCGGGCGCTGACGTTGCCGCCCGAGACGACGACGCCGACACGACCGGGCAAGCGCTCCACGCGCCCCGCCAGCAGCGCCGCCAGACCGGCGGCGCCGCTCGGCTCTACGACGATCTTCAGGCGTTCGAACGCGAACCGCATCGCCTCGCGGATCTCGTCGTCGGTGACCAGCGCCACGGCCTCGACCAGCCGTTGATTGATCGCGAACGTCAGCTCGCCCGGCGTGGCCACGGCCTGGCCGTCGGCGATGGTACGCGGCACGTCGATGACGACGCGCCGCCCCGCCTCCAGCGAACGCCTGGTGTCGTCGCCCGCCTCCGGCTCGACACCGACCACGCGCATGGCGGGGTCCAGGCCCTTGACGGCGGTCGCGCAACCCGCGATCAGCCCGCCACCGCCGACCGGTGCCAGCAGCAGGTCGAGCCTCCCCGCTTCCTGCAGCAGTTCGAGCGCCGCCGTGCCCTGCCCGGCGATCACATGCGGATGGTCGTAGGGCGGGATGAGCGCGAGCCCCCGCTCGGCGGCCAGCTCCTCGGTGAGCGCCGCGCGGTCACCGGTGTAACGGTCGTACGTGACGACTTCGGCGCCGTAGCCGGCGGTCGCCTCCAGCTTCGAGCGCGGAGCGTCCTCGGGCATGAGGATCACGGCGTTGGTGCCGAGCACCCGGGCCGCCAGGGCGACGGCCTGTGCGTGGTTGCCCGACGAGTAGGCCGCGACGCCCTTGGCCAGTTGCCCGCGCGGCAGCCGCGAGACGGCGTTGTAGGCGCCGCGGAACTTGAACGCCCCGACCCGCTGGAAGTTCTCGCACTTCAGCAGCACCTCGGCGCCCACCAGCTCGTCCAGCGTGCGGGAGCGCAGCACGGGAGTACGGTGCACGACCCCGTCGAGCCGCGCCGCGGCGTCGCGGACGTCGTCCAGGGTGACCGGGGGAACGGACGTCATGCGGTGTCTCCCTTCGTGGCGCCCGGATGTCCGGACGCGAGCGCGTGGTCACTGGTCGAACCGGGTGCGAGCCGGGCCTGCAGGCCGTCGAGGAGCGCGTGCAGGCCGAAGTGGAACGCGGCGTCGGCCGGTTGCGTCGTGGCGGCGTCCATGGCGGCTCCGGCGCGGGCGCGCAGGGCGATCTCGCCGAAGACGTGGTCGGCGGCGAGCACCACCAGCTTGTCCTTGCTCCGCACGTGGTGGTACACCGCCGTGGCGGCACAGCCCAGCTGGGCTCCGAGCCGCCGCATGTTCAGCCCGTGCACGCCCTCGGCGTCCAGCACCTCGATGGCCGCCCGGACGATCTGCTCCTTGGTGAGGGTGTCACGCGGCATGACGTGAGGCTATCGGAGCTCCTGCCCGTGACCGCGCCGCTCCCGTCGCGGGTGAAGAAGCCACGCTGCCCCTTCAGCCCACCCTCGGTGATGATGTACTCCTCGTTCGGCAGCAGGCCGAGGGCGGCCGGCGGATGGTCCGGGGGCATGTCGGCCTGCGACGCCCGGCGGATCTCCGGCTTGGTCCCGACCGCGAGCGCCCGCGCCCTCGCCTCGTCGTGCGGGATCGGCACGGGGTCGCGCTCGGTCACGCCCCTGTGCCGTGCGCGTGCACCTCCATGATTTGAACTTAGTTAAACACGGAGGTTACGCAGTTTTCGAACCATGTGGAAACGAGGTTGATCAGACCGCGGCGAGCAGCCGGGCGAGTTCGGCCGGCCTGGTGATCATGGGCCAGTGGCCCGAGTCGATGTCGACCAGGTCGACGTGCCTGGCCCTGGCCAGCTCGGGGAGGTCGCCGGCGTCCAGCCACTCCCGCGCCTGGGCGGGGGTGTATTCGGGGCACACGAGGACGACAGGCACGTCGTAGCGTCGTTCGTCCGTCAGGCGTACCAGCCCCTTGGCCACCCCCTCGGGGACGGGGATCGCGGCGGCCTCGAAGCGCAGCCTGGCCTCCTCGTCGAGGTCGGCGGAGTCAGGCCCCTCGAACGGACCCCAGCCGGGGAAGGGCATGACGCCGCCCTTCACCTCGAAGAAGTCGGCGTAGCGGTCGCCGTCGGCGGCAGGGAAACCGCCGACGAGCGCCACCTTGGCGACCCGCTCCGGCCGCGCGTCGGCGGCCAGCCACGCCAGGGTGGAGGCGGCGGAGTGCCCCACCACCAGGGGCCTGCCCGGCGCCGCGTCCACGGCCGCGAGCACGGTCGCCACCTGGTCGTCGAGCGTGGCCGACACGGATCCGTCGCCCTGGCCCGGGAGGGTGACCGGCACGGGACGGTGGCCGAGCGCCCTGAGCTCGGGCATGACCTCGTCCCACGCCGATCCGTCGAGCCACAGGCCGCCGATGAGCACGATGTCCATGGTCAGACCTCTTTCTGCAGTGCGGTCAGATCACGTTCGCTGTAGAGCCGGTGCTCCCATTCCTCGTTGAGGACGATGGCCAGACAGCCCTTGAGCGGGAAGTTCTCCTCCTGGGGCCAGCCGGGCTCCGTACGCGTCACCTTCGACTTGAGCCGCTCGTCCGTGAGCGTCTCCATGACGCCGCGGACCATCGCCTGGCGTTCGCGCCGGACCGCGAGCACCTCGTCGAGGCAGGGCCGCGCCTCGCGGTCCCACGGGATGCCGTCCCACCCGGGGGCGTCGTCCCACGGCAGGTCCAGCGGGTGCCACGGCGAGGGATCACCGAGGACCATCCGGCCCACCCAGGCGGCACTGGCGAAGTTGAGATGCCGCAGCGTCTGGATGAAGGACCACTCCTCGTCGACGCCGCGGTGGAGCGCCGCTTCCGGGAACGTCCGCGCACGCGCGACCGTGCCCTCCCACAGCCGCTCCAGAACCGCCCACGCCTCCCGGAACCCGTCGACGTCCTCTGGACGCATCTTCGCCCGCTCGGGCAAGCGGCGGTCCAGTTCGGCCTCGACGAGCGGGGCGATGTCGACGCCGTTCACGACGACGTTGCGCAACTCGCCGGTGATCTCGACGTCGACCAGCTCGACGCCGCGCAGCCGGCTGCCGTTGAACATGACGTCGCGGATGTCGGCCTGCCTGAAGTCGACAGCCCGCAGGCGGGCGCCGTTGAGTGACACGTCGGCGAAGGTGGCGTCGCGGAGCTTCACGCGTTCGAAGCGTGCGCCGCTGAGGTTCTGCTCGTGGAACTCCGTCATGCGACCAGACGATAGGACCGGTTCCGGATGATTTACTTCCGGTTCCCGCCACGACCACTTAGTCTGCTCGTATGCCGGCCGACCTCAGCCCCACCGCACGGGCCCTGCGCGCCCTGGAGACCCTCCAGGCCCGCCCCGGCGTGACCGCCGGCGAGCTCGCCGCCCGCCTGGGCGTCACGGAGCGGGCCGCACGCCGGTACATCGGCATCCTGCGGGAGGCGGGCATCCCCGTCGAGTCGGCCAGGGGCCCCTACGGCGGCTACCGGCTCGGGCGCGGCACCAGGCTGCCGCCCGTGGCCTTCACCGAGCCCGAGGCCCTCGGCCTCGTCATGGCGGTGCTCGACGGCCAGCCGGCCGCCGCCGACGCCGACGACCTCGTCGGCGCCGCCCTGAGCAAGGTCATCCGCGCTCTTCCCGAGAGCGTCGGCAGGCAGGCGGCGGCGCTGCGCGAACACGCGTCGGCCGCGCCCGACCCGCGCTCCGCCCGGCCTGACCCGGCCACCACCAGCGCGCTCGTCGCCGCCGTCGCGGACCGGCGCCGCCTCGTGGTCGCCTACCGGAGCGAGTCCGGCAACGAGTGGGAGGCCGACGTCGATCCCTGGGCGGTCGTCGTCCGCCACGGGCGCTGGTACCTGCTGTGCCATTCCCACCACGCGGGCGCGATCCGTACCTACCGGGTCGACCGGATCCGCGGGCTGCGGCGGACCGCGTACACGTTCGAGCCGCCCGGCGACCTCGACCCGGTCGCGGCGCTGGAGGAGAACCTGGGCACGGGATGGAAGTTCCCCACGCGGGTGGTGTTCGACGCCCCGCCCGCCGAGGTGGCGCCCTGGATCCGGCCTCCCATGGGACGCCTCGAACCGCTGGGCGAAGGGTGCGTGCTCACCGGGAGCACCAGCAACCCCACGATGTACGCACAGGAGTGGCTGGCCTGCGTACCGCTCGCCTTCCGCGTCGAGGGCGGACCGGAGCTGCGGGCGGCGACCGCCGCGCTGGCCTCCCGCTTCGCCGCCGCCGTGGCGGACGATCCCGCCCGGCATCCCACCGAGCCAACCGAGCTCTACGACCTGTAGAGTACGAACTCCGTCGGGCGAAAGGTGAAGCATGCTGCGTTGGTTCCGGATTGTGGCGGTGGCCGAGGCGTGTTCGTGGGCGGGCCTGCTGGCCGGGATGTTCTTCAAGTACGTGACCGCCACCGGCGAGCTCGGCGTGAAGGTGTTCGGGCCGATCCACGGGGCGATGTTCGTGTTGTACGGGCTCGGCGTGGTGCTCTCGGCGCGGGAGGCGGGCTGGAGCAGGGGCGCCGTGGTGCTGGGCCTGGCGTGCTCGGTGCCGCCGTTCACCTCGTTGTGGTTCGAACGCCGGATGGCGGCGCGCGCCGCGGTCGGCCGGACCGCCTGACCGCACCGGCCACCAGTGCCGGTTCCCCTTGTGAATAGGGGCGTCCTGAATATTTCTTCAACTTCACCGATCTCCGCGCCTCTCGGACAGGTCATGTGAAACGCGGCTCACCTGGCCCCGGACGATGCACATAGTGCTGAAGGCGGCTACAGTACGCTGCAACCATAGCGTCCTTGGAGCAGCATCATGGCGAAGCGCATCGTTGAAACTTTTATCGACGACATCGACGGAAGTGAAGCCGAGGGGACCACCGCGTTCGCCCTCGACGGCACTAACTACGAGATCGACCTGTCCGGCGAGAACAGGGAGAAGTTGGAGAAGGCCCTGGCGCCCTTCATCACCAGGGCCCGCGCGGTCCGCGCGGAGCGGACCCGTGGGCGGCGTGGCACCGGCGGCTCGTCCCGGTCCATCAGCCGTGAGAAGTCCACCGAGATCAGGCGGTGGGCCAAGGCTCAGGGGCTCCCGGTGAGCGAGCGCGGCCGCATCGCCGCCACCATCGTGCAGCAGTACGAAGCGGCCCACTGAGCGGACACGCCCGGGCCCGGCGCCGCCCTATTGGAAACGGAGCCGCCGGCACCATCGAGCCGCGCGGGCGAGCGCATCTCCATAAGTCAGGGAATTGCGGCCAGAGCCGAGTTCATGGAGCACGGCCCACCGCCGCCGGTGCAGAACAAAGGCAGCCAGCGGTTTACTGGCGCCGCTTTGAATAAAGGTTAATCGCGACCGCGCCGGCGGCTCTTCACCGCGGGCGACGCCTGGCTTGTCGACGGGCCCTGAGGCCGGCGGTGCCGACCCTTCCGACCGCGGACCTCGCCGCCTCGACGTCACCGCTCCCGCGTGGGGCCACGGGCCCCAAATCTCAGAAGCGGTATCGGGCAGAGGCGTTGGACCCTACGTTGGGGTGTTGATGACCCCGAACACCACTCATTCCCCCAGTTGTCCATCCGCCACCCGCCCTTCACCGGGCCCTCAGGTATGACCATGGCACCAACTCCCCCGCAGCCGATCCGCATCTTGTTCGTCGGAGGCCATGGCAGGTCGGGCAGCACCCTGGTCTCCCGCGCGCTCGGCGCGGCCGAGGGCGCGACCTGCGTCGGCGAACTGCGCTACCTCTGGACCCAGGGCGTGACCAAGAACCAGCTCTGCGGATGCAGCAAGAGGTTCCGCCGGTGCGCCTTCTGGCAGGAGGTCGGCCAGGCCGCCTTCGGCGGCTGGCGGAACGTCGACGCCGCCGAGATGGCCCGGCTGCACCGCTCCGTCATGCGCATCAGGCACGTCCCGCGCCACGTCCTGCCGGGCTCCACGGGAGCCTTCGGCCAACGCGTCCACCGGTACGCCGAGACCATGGCCGCCGTCTACCGGGGAATCGCCGAGGTCAGCGGGAGCCGGTTGATCATCGACTCCTCCAAGTTCCCCACCTCGGCGCTGCTGCTGCGCCGAGTCTCCGGCATCGACCTGCGCATCGTCCAGCTCGTACGCGGCCCGCACGGCGTCGTGCACTCCTGGTCGCGCAAGGTCCAGCGCGCCGACAAGAACGGCCGGCTGATGGCCACCCACTCACCGGCGCAGACCGCCGCCGAGTGGCTGGCCTTCAACGCCGCCATCGAGGCGTTCCGCCTGACCAGCACCCCGTGGACACTCCTGCGTTACGAGGACTTCGTGGCCCGGCCGCAGCGCGAGTTGTCGCGGGTGCTGGAGTTCGCCGGCCTACCGGGGGCCGGCACCCAGTTCCTCGGCGACGGCACGATCGACCTGCCCGCCGACCACAGCGTGGCGGGCAACCCGATGCGCATCCGTACGGGTGTGGTGCCGCTGAGGGCGGACGAGGAGTGGCGCTCGGCGATGCGCCCGTCCCGCCGCCGCATGGTCACCGCCTTCACCGCCCCCGGCATGCTGCGCTACGGCTACCCGCTGCGCTGACCCGTACAACGGCGGGGCGCCGGCGCGCCGGCCCCCGCCTTACGGGGACGCGAGGGCGGCGACCGTGAAGCGGCGGTTGGCCAGGCTGGGATTCTTGGCCCGCACCTGCTCGATCCGCTCGGCCGACAGGGGGCCCGACGCGAGGCCCTCCGACTCGCCGGCCGACGCGACGATCGTGCCCATCGGGTCGATGATCATGCTCTGGCCGGTGCAGTTGGGGCCGGACTGGCCGGCCATGACCATGTAGGACGTGTTCTCGATCGCGCGGGCGCGGGCCAGCGTGACCCAGTGGTCCTCCTTGGCGGGGCCGGCCACCCAGGCGGCGGGCACGATGACGGCGTTCGCGCCGGCGTCCACGAGCAGCCGGGAGATCTCGGGGAAGCGCAGGTCGTAGCAGGTCATCACGCCGAACGTGAGCCCGCCCATGGCGAAGGTCAGCGGCGTGAACTCCGCGGGCTGGATGCGGTCGGACTCCTTGTAGCCGAAGGCGTCGTAGAGGTGCACCTTGCGGTAGACGCCGATGCGCCGGCCGTCGGCGTCGAAGGCGACCACGGTGTTGGAGGCGCGCGGGTTCTCCGGCAGTTTCTCCGTCATGCCGGCGACGACCGCGATGCCGTGGCGCTTGGCGGCCTCGCCGACCGCGGACACGAACGGGCCGTCCAGCGTCTCCACGGCGCCGCTGATGTCGGCGGTGACGTCGGGGTTGCTGTACATCGCGTTCTCGGGCAGCACGACCAGGTCGAGCCCCTCGCCTGCGGCGCGCTCGATCAGCCCCTGCACCTTCGCGAGGTTCGACTCCTTGTCGGTGGTGGCGCCGAACTGGGCCACAGCGATCTTGATGCTCATCTGAACTCCTTAACGAACGGCGGTCACGCGAAGTACTTGGCCGCGCCTGAGTAGTCGGAAATGCGGCCGCCCGCCGCGATCGCCTCGCGGGCGGGAATCTCGGCGTCCTCCTTCTTCTTCAGCACCGCCGCGATCTCCAGTGCCTCGGCCGGGTCCAGGATCGCCACCCCGTCGGAGTCTGCGAACACCACGTCACCCGGGGACACCACGACGCCGCCGATCGACACGGGCACGTTGATGGACCCCTCGATGCCGGAGATCCGCGTGGTGTGGGCGGCGATACCCCGCGAGTAGGCGGGGAACCCGTACCCGGCCATCTCCTCGATGTCGTTGATCCGCCCGTCGATGACGGCGCCCACCGCTCCCCTGGTCTTGGCCGTGAACGACACCAGCCCGCCGAAGCACGACCGCTGCTCGTCACCGCTCTGCTCGACGACGAGGACGTCACCGGGCCGCAGGTCGTCGACCGCGACGTGCACGGCGGTCGAGTCGAGATGCGGCAGGCGCACCGTCACCGCGGTGCCGACGAACTTCAGCGGCCGCCCGTTGGGCGTCAGCCCTCGGGGGAAACCGTGGTCGCGCAGGTGGCCGAGGGTCGAGGTGCAGACCTGGCTCAGGGCCTCGGCGATGCGGGGATCGATCGAGGGGGCGGACGGATGACGGACGAACATGAAACAACTCCTGACAAATGATATCTGCAGGTCCTAGCGCAGGACCTTCTTCAGGCCGGCCGCCCGTTCGATGATCACCATGAACAACACGCTGATGGCGATCAGTACGACCGACAGCGCCGCGATCTGCGGATCTGTCCGGCTCTCCACGTAGTGGAAGATCTCGACGGGCAGAGTGGTGGCCTGCGGCCCGACGACGAAGAGGGAGATCACCGCCTCGTCGAAGGAGATGAGGAAGGCGATCACGCCGCCGGCCAGCACCCCGGGGGCGATGAGCGGCAGGGTCACGCGGGTGAAGGTGCGCCAGGGGGACGCCCCCAGGGTGCGGGCGGCCTCCTCGCACGAGCGGTTCATGGTCATCAGGCTCATCGAGGTGGTCCTGACGACGTAGGGCACCGTGATGGCCAGGTGGGCGACGATGAGCCCGCCGTACGTGCCGGTGATCTTGAGAGGGGCGAGGACCAGCAGCAGCGCGAGCCCGAGGACGATGGCCGGCACCATCAGCGGTGACAGGAAAAATCCGGACATGACCTCGCGGAACCGGAACTCGTGCCGCGTCAGCGCTATCGCGACGGGCACCCCGATCAGCAGCGCCAGCAGCGCCACCCCCACGCCCACCACGGCGCTCACCTGGAAGCCGTGGATGAACTCCGCGTTCTGGGCCAGGCGCTCGTACCACTGGAAGGTGAAACCCCGCGGCGGGAAGGACATCGTCGACTGCGCGTCGAACGAGATGACCAGCACCATGAGGATGGGCGCCAGGAGGAACAGGTACAGCAGGGTCACGACCACCCTGGTCGGCCAGCCTCTGAACTTGGATGTCACGCCGTCCCCCTACTGGGCCTCGATGCGCCGCAGCGCCCGCTGGTAGATGACGATGACGACGGCGAAGAGCGCGAGCAGGATGAACGCGATCGCCGCCGCGAACGGCCAGTTGAGCGTCGCCGTAGCCTGGTCGTAGATCTCGGTGGCCAGGTAGAAGACCTTTCCGCCGCCGACCAGCCGCGGCGTGACGAACGAGCTGATCGTCAGCACGAACACCAGCAGCGCCCCGGTCAGCACGCCGGGCATGCTGAGCGGCCACACGATCCGCCAGAAGGTGCGCCAGCGGTTGGCTCCGAGGCTCTGCGCCGCGTGCTCCAGCTCCTGATTGAACCGGCCGAAGCCCGCGAGCAGGCAGAGGATCATGTAAGGCATCATGATCTCGACCAGCGCGATGTACACACCGATCCGGTTGTTGATCAGCGCGAGCGGCTGGTCGACCAGGCCGGCGCCCATGAGCGCCTGGTTCACCACACCCTGGTTGCCGAGCAGGACGAGCCACCCGTACGTACGGACGACCGAGCTCGTCAGCAGCGGCGCGACGGCCAGCGCCACCAGGATGCCCTTGAACCTGGACTCGGTCCTGACCAGGAACAACGCGATCGGGTACGACACCACGATCGTCAGCACCGTCACGCCGAGGCCCAGCAGCGTGGTCTCCCACGCCATGTCCCAGTAGTAGGAGTCGCCGACGAACTGCGCGTACGAGTCGAGGGTGAACGTCTCCTCGATGTATCCGGTGGAGTCCCCGCGGTTGAAGCTCATCCGCAGGAGCCAGGCCAGCGGCAGCACGAACGAGACGGCCAGGCCGAGCAGCCCGGGAACCGTCAGGCCCAGCACGGTCAGCCGCGCGGAGCGGGTCTTCGCACTCATGTCAGTACCAGGGCGTCCTCGGTCTGCCAGGACAGCCGCACGGTCGTTCCGCGCTCCAGGCGTTCCGCCGCGCCGGCCACGGACTGGACGGACACGGTGTTGTCCCCGACCCGCACGCCGTACTCGATGGAGTCGCCCACGTAGACGACCGTCTCGACGGTGCCGTGGGCGTCGTCGGCCGCCGCCTTGCTCACCTGCATGCGGTGCGGGCGGACCAGCACGGTCGCGGGCCCTTTCGCGCCCTGGTCGTCCACGGCCCGCATCTGTCCCAGCCCTGCCACGTCGAGCTCCGCGACGCCGCCCGCGGTGTGCGTGATCTGGGCGTCGAAGAGGTTGGCGCGGCCGATGAAGTTGGCGACGAACCGGTTGGCGGGGTGCTCGTAGATCTGCTCGGGCGTCCCGACCTGCTCGATGACGCCCTCCGACATGACCACGATGCGGTCGGACACGGCCAGCGCCTCGTCCTGGTCGTGGGTGACGAACACGGTGGTGATGCCCAGCTTGCGCTGGATCGAGCGGATCTCCTCGCGCATGGTGTCGCGCAGCTTGGCGTCCAGGTTGGACAGCGGCTCGTCGAGCAGCAGCACCGCCGGCTCGATGACCAGGGCGCGGGCGAGCGCGACCCGCTGCTGCTGGCCACCGGAGAGCTGCTTGATGCGGCGGCCGCTCAGGTGGCCGAGCCTGACCAGGTCGAGCGCCTCCTCGACCCGCCGCTTGGCCTCCGCCTTGGAGGTGCGGCGCATCTCCAGGCCGAAGGCGACGTTGCGCGCGACGTTCAGGTGGGGGAAGAGCGCGTAGTTCTGGAAGACCAGGCCCATGCCGCGCTGGTGGACGGGGGTCCTGGTCAGCTCCTTGCCGTCCAGGTGAATGCGGCCCGAGGTCGCCTCGACGAGGCCGGCGATCATCCGCAGGGTGGTCGTCTTGCCGCACCCGGAAGGGCCGAGGAGCGAGACGAACTCGCCCTGGTCGATGCCCAGCGTGAAGTCCGCGACGCTGGGACGCTCCGCCCCTGGATATTTCTTGACGATGTCGTCGAGCTGCAGGAAGGACATCTGTCGCCTCAGCTCGCCAGGATCTCGCGGCGCCACAGCTGCGTCCACTTCTCGCGGTTGGCGGCCACCTGCGTCCAGTCGACCTGGAGGATCTCCGCGGACTTCGCCGGGTCGAGCGAGGTGCGCTTCAGCGCCTTCTCGCTCGGCTTCGCCTTGGTGTTCGTGGGTGCGTAGTACATGGCCTCGGTGAAGGATTCCTGCGACTCGGGGCTCAGCGTGTAGTTGATGAAGGTCTGCGCGGCGGCGGGAGACGGCGAGTCCTTCACCAGGTTGATGGTGTTGATCTGGAAGATGGTCTGCTCGTCCACGATGGCCACTTTCAGCTTGCCGTGGCTCTCGTCGGCGTAGTACTGGCCGCGGGCGTTCCAGCCGACGGCCAGCGCCGCGGTCCCCGACTGCACGAGCGTGTACGAGTCGGGCTGGGGCGACCAGGTCTGCACGTTCGGCGCCAGCTGCTTGAGCCGGGCCACGCCCTGGTCGACGGACTTGGTGTAGTCGCCGCCCGCCTTGGCGTTCTCGATGAGCATGAGGCCGGCGCCCTGGATGTCCGGCTGGGCCGGCACCACGACCTTGCCCTTGTACTTGGGGTCCCACAGGGCGTTCCACGAGGTGGGGGCGGGGCTGACGGATTCGTTGTAGAGCAGGACGAGGCTGTCGAACGTCACCGCGGGGCCGTAGTTCCCCTCGACCTTGCCGCGCGGGTCGATGTCCTTCATGTTCGGCACCTTGGCCGGGTCGAGCGGCTGGAACACCTCGGACTTGTTACCGGTGCCGGAGGTGGAGATGTCCATGATCGAGACGTCGGTGTCGGGGCTGTTCCGCGCGGCGCGCAGGGACGCCAGGTTCTCGGCGGAGTTGGCCGAGCCGACGAACTTCACCTTGATCTTCGGGTATTTCTTCTGGAACGGCTCGATGACCGACTTCTTGAAGACGTCCTCGAAGATTCCCGAATATCCCTTGACGGTGATGGTTCCTGAGTCGGGCGCGTTGTTGGTGGGGGTGCTGGAGCTACCGGAACAGCCCGCCACCGTGGCCAGCGCGATGGCGAGCAGCCCGCCGGCCAGCGGCTTCAACTTCATGGTGGTTCTCCTTGTGACGACCGGGCCGACGACGGGGCGACGATCACGGGGTCGAGCTGCTGCAGCGCCATCTGCCGTGAATACGACTTGTCGATGTGCTGCCGCACCAACGTTTCCGACTTGTCCGGATCTTTCTCCTTGAGTGCGGCCTGGATCGCCCGGTGGTCCTCGTTGGTGTTCTCCATGCCGAGCGTGCTGTGGGCCATGTACCAGATCCGCAGGGATCCGCAGTTGAGCCGGTTCACCGCCTCCGCCAGAAACGGGTTGTCGGTCGACTTCGCGATCTCCAGGTGGAACTGGTGGTCGTACTCGATGGCCTCGTACGGCTGGCCGGCCACGATCTCGTCGTCGATGCGATCGCAGATCCGTTCCAGCTCGTCCAGTTGCGCGAGGGTGGCACGCCTGGCCGCCAGCCGTGCCACGGGCTCCTCCAGGAGGTGGCGCGACTCGTACAGCCTGGACAGATCCCTGACCCGGATCCCGCGCACGTAAGGGGTGCGGTGCGGCGGGTAGTTGACGAACTGCTCGTCGGCCAGCTTCTTGAGCGCCTCCCTGATGGGGGTGCGCCCGAACCCGTAGCGGGTCGAGAGCATCGCGTCATCCAGGGGCATGTCCTCGGCGAGGTCCCCTGTGACGATCGCCCTGCGCAGCACGTGGTACGCCTGCTCCGTCTTTGTCCGTCCGGTCAAGGTCATCCGTATACCCTCGATATATCTGAAGTACAAGGAAAGTACGAGACGCTCCACAACGAGGTCAAGACCCTGAGCTCAGCTACCGTGATCGGTCATCGAAGGACCGTTGCCGTTCGGCGCCACCGTCGAGGTCCTGTCGAACGCCTGGGCGGGCGCCCCGGTCCAGTCCGTCCATCTGGTGAGCCTGTCCGTGACGATCCTCGTCGGCGGCGTCGTCGCGGCCGTGTTCTTCCGGTGGGACTGACCGAGGGCCGCGCGGAGCTCGGACGCCGAAGACCTGGCCTTTTGCCCGAAGTGGGGCTTAGGATCGGGCAGCGATGGTTTCACCAAGAGCGCGGCTCTCGCGCTTGCTCGACGACCTCGGACGTATGTTGCTCGATCTCATCGCGTCTCCGGGGGACCTCGACGGCGAGCTGACGGGCGTGGCGATCTACGGTCCGGGCGACGAACTCATCGTCGAACCGGGCGAGCTGGTGCTCGGAGTGGGTCTGCACGACAACGACGCGATCGCCGAGCTCCTGCGACGCCTCGGCGAGCACCGTGCGGTGGGGCTCGTCGTCAAGCACCCGGTGACCGCGGACGAATCCGTCGCCGCGGCGGTGCGCGACAGCGGCGTGGCGCTGTTGGGGCTCAACCGCGCAGCCTCGTGGTCGCACGTGGCCGCCATGCTGAGGGCGTTGCCTCCGGCCACGACCGACGTCACCGGCGGGGCCGACCTGCTCGCCGGGGCGCCGGCCGGTGACCTGTTCGCCCTCGCCAACGCCGTGGGGGCGCTGCTCGACGCGCCGGTGACGATCGAGGACCGCGCCTCGCGCGTGCTGGCCTTCTCCGGCCACCAGCACTGCGCCGACCAGGGCCGGGTCGAGACCATCCTCGGCCGGCAGGTGCCCGACCGCTACACGCAGCTGCTGGAGCGGCGCGGGGCGTTTCGCGAACTGTCCAAGGGCACCCCCGTCTACGTGGAGCCCCTGGCCGAGGACATGATGCCGCGCGTCGCGATCGTCGTCAGGGCCGGGGACGAGGTGCTCGGCTCGATGTGGGCCGTGGTCAAGGAGCCGCTGTCCGAGGCGCGCGCCGCGGCCTTCGCCGACTCGGCCAAGATCGTGGCGCTGCACATGCTCCGGGCCAGGGCGGGGGCCGACGTCGGACGCAGGCTCAGCGCCGACCTGGTGGCCAGGGTGCTGGAGGGCGGGCCGGGAGCGCCGGAGGCGGCCAACCGCCTCGGGCTCACCGACGGCCGGCTCTGCGTGATGGCCACCCGGGTCGTCACGGGCGACGCCGCGGACACCGAGGCGGCCATGCAACGGCTGCGCGACGCCCTCGCCCTGCACTTCGCCGCCGTGCACCCGCGCTCGGCCGCGGCCCTGCTCGGCGGGACCACGTACGTCGTGCTGCCTGTCGGCGCGAGCGGAGACCGTGACGGCACGGCGTCAGTGGTCCGGCTGGCGGTGGACTTCCTCGCCCGGGTGGGAGCCCGTACGGACGCCGTCATCGGGGTCGGGCGGGCCACCACGTCACTCGCCGAGGTGACCCATTCGCGCCGCGAGGCCGACCGGGCGCTGCGGGTGCTGGAGACCGGCCGCCGCGGCAGGCGCATCGCCCGCTACAGCGACGTGCAGGTGGAGTCGCTGCTCCTGCGCCTGGCCGACCTCGTCGCCGAGGACGGCGAGCTGCACCTCGGCTCGCTCGGGGCACTGGTGGACTACGACGCCGAACACGATAGCGGCTTCGTCGACACCCTGTCGGCCTACCTCGACGCCTTCGGCAACGTCGCGGAGGCGGCCGCCGCCATGCACCTGCACCCCAACTCGTTCCGGTACAGGCTTCGCCGCGTGTGCGAGATCACCGGCATCGACCTCACCGACGCCGACGCGCGGCTCGCCGCGACGTTGCAGCTGCGCCTCTTCCGCGTCGCCAGGGACCGGGGCGTGGTCAAGGAGAATGGATCCGCCCGGTCCCGGTGACGACCTGTCACGACTCGCCCAGCAGGCCCCACTGCTCGGTGTTGTAGGTCGGGAACCCCAGGCTGTTGTCGCGGACGTTGCCGAGCTTCGCGCTGTAGGCGAGGAACGACCTGTTCTGGTAGAGCGGCAGGATCGCGTAGTCCGACGAGACGATCCTGTCGGCCTCCTGCAGCTTCTTCGTCGCCTCCTCCGCGCCGGTGGCCGACAGCGCCTCGTTGAGCAGCCGGTCGACCTTGGGGTTGCCGTAGTTGTTGAGGTTGAACCGGCAGAAGGTCTCGTCGTCGGGGCAACTCAGGTAGTAGGGGATGTTGCTGGTCGCGGAGAACGGCGACTGCGTCACCGTGGCGACCGTCATCGCCCAGTTTCCTTCCTGCACGGCCTCGATCGTGTTGGCCACGGTGGCAACCTGCACGTCCAGGCCCAGTGGCGCCAGAGCCGCCTTGACGAGCTGCGCCTCGCTGGCGCGCAGCTGGTCTCCCGCCTGCACCACGATGCGCAGCGGGGGCACGGCCTTGCCGTCGGGGTCCGCGAGCTTCGACCCGACACCGGTGTATCCCGCGTCGGTCAGCGTCTTCTTCGCCTTCTCGACGTCGCCGACGCCGTAGTCGTACTCGCTCACCACGTCGGAGTAGCCGGGCGCGCCGTCCACGAACATGTGGCTCAGCAGCGGCTTCGCGGTGTCGTCGAACTGCCCGATCGTCTTGTCGATCACGTCCTGGACGCGGACCGCCTGGAAGATCGCCTTGCGCACGGCGACCTCCTGCAGGGCGCGGGCGTTGAGGTTCAGCCACAGCTTGTGGACGGACGCGCCCGGCGTCACCTGGTAGCGGACCGCGGGCAGCTCCTCGACCTGCTGGACGATGTCGACCTGCGGGTTCGGGTAGATGACGTCCACCTCCCCGTTCGCCAGCGAGGTTGGCTGCTGCGCGACGTCCGTGATGAGCCGGAAGACCAGCTTGTCCAGGTTCGGCGGCGGGCCGAACCACCTCTCGTTGCGGACCATCACCACGGAGCCGTCGGAGGTGTACTCCTGGATGCGGAACGGGCCCGCCGAGAACTTCGGCACCGACTTGGCGAACCCCTCGTTGAAGCTCTTCTCCAGGCCCTCGGCGGTGTCGGTCGCCCCGTACGTCTTCGCGACGTGGGCCGGCAGGAACGGCGAGAACAACGCCTGCCAGTCGACGTACGGCTTGTCGAAGACGACGGTCACCGTGCGCCCGCCGTCCGAGCCCTTGACCGACTTGATCCGGTCGTACCCGGCCGTGTTGGACGCCTGGCACTTGGGGCACTCGCGTGGGTCGAGGGCGCGCCAGGTGTAGACGAAGTCGTCCGCCGTGATCGGCTTGCCGTCGGACCAGACCGCCTTCGGGTCGATCGTGTACTTGATCGTCTGCGGCGAGTCGCCGACCTTCTCCGCGCTCGTCACGATCGTCTCGTTGCGGACCGGCGTATGGTCCGGCTTGATCATGAACGCGCTGGGCAGCAGCACGCCCGAGATGTCGAGCACCGAGTAGGTCGCGCCGGCGGAGTTCAGCACGTTCCAGTTGGAGATCGGATAGGTGATGCTGTAGGTCGCCGTGCCGCCCGTGGCGACCTTGGCGGTGTTCACCGTGTTCACCGTGTTCACCGTGTTCACGTCGCCGGAGACGCGGCCGTCGCCGGACGCCGTGCCGCCTCCGCCCGCGCAGGCGGCGAGCAGCAGTGCCACGGCGCTCGTCGTCAGGGCCAGGGAGTGCTTCCCGCGGAAAGCCATGGTCTGCTCCAGATGCAGAGGGAAGGGTCAGGGACGTTCGTCGCGCAGCTGCGCGACGGCGTTGGCCGCCGCCCAGCCGATCAGCGCGTCGAGGTGGGGGGCGTTGGGTGCGGGGTCGCCGGCCCGGGTGAAGACGCCGACGGCGTACCTGCCGCCGTCGGCGTACTCGACCACGCCGACCTCGTTGCGGACCAGCGGGAGGGTGCCCGTCTTGCCGCTGATCACGATGTCGTCCCCGGGGAATCCGCTGGTCAGCCGGTGTGGCCAGATCTGGTCGCCCATCCAGCCGCGTACGAGCGCGCACGCCTCGGGCGGGGCCGCCTCGTCGCGCCAGATGCCGGCCAGCAGCCGGGTGATCTCCTCGGGGGTCGTCCGGCAGGTACGCTCGGGCACCAGCGCCCGCAGCGCCTGGAGGCGTTCCAGCGGCACCCCGGCCAGTTCCCGCTCGTCGTCGCGGTAGTCGATGCCGAGGTCCTCCTCCAGGGAGGCCAGGATCTCCGCGCAGTCCTGCGGCACGGCCGTCGCGGTGAGGCCCAGCTCGGCCAGCAGCGCAGCCACGCGGTCCTTGCCGACCCGGCCGATCACGAGGTCGGTGGCCACGTTGTCACTGATCACGATCATCAGGTGGGCGAGATCCCGGTACGAGATGACGGTGTCGTCGCGCTGCACCGACAACCCGTACGGCGACGGCACTCCGCCAGGCGGCACCGTGATCCGCTCGGTCAGGTCGACCTCGCCCGCCACCGACTGGCGGGCCAGTTCGAGGGCGACCGGCACCTTGAGCACCGAGGCGGTGACCACCGGAGTGCTCTCCCCGACGCCCACCGATCTGCCGGTCGCCAGGTCGCGCGCGTGCAGCCAGATGTCGGCGCCCAGCTCGCGGGCGTGGTCGCGGATCTCGCCGGGGGTCGCCGCCCTGGCGGTGCTCCGCGGCCGCAGGCGGGTGCCGGTCCCGCGCAGGTGGTCGACCGCCAGCCTGGCCACCGTGCCGACGCAGGCGTCCGCGGCGGGGATGCGGTATTCGTAGGAGTCGGACCGTACGAAGACGGCGACGGCGTACCTACGGCCGCCGAGCTCGACGACACCGACCTCGTTGCGCCAGAACCGCAGGGTGCCCGTCTTGGCGCTCACCCGGGCGTCGGGCTCGGTGAACCCGGAGCGCAGGCGGTGCGGCCAGGCCTGCAGGCTGAGGATGCGGCGCATCTCGGCGCACTGCTCGGCAGGCGCCGCCGTGTCGTTCCAGATGGCGGCGAGCAGCCGGGTGATCTCGCGGGGGGTGCCTGCCTGCAGGGACCGCTCCGGGTCCACCGCGCGGGCCGCGCGCCACACCTCGGGGCCGGCCTGCAGGTCCGGCACGTCCTCGTAGATGCTCTGGTAGATGTCGTCGCAGGTGCCGTCCACCCGGGTGACGCTCAGGCCGAGCTCGCGCAGGGTGGCGTTGATCGCCCCGGTGCCGAGCAGGTCCACAAGGAGGTCCGTGGCGGCGTTGTCGCTGACGCTCATCATCCAGTAGGCGAGGTCGCGCAGCGAGAGCTCGATCGGGTCGGCCATCACCGACAACCCGGTCGGACCCGCCGAACGCCCTTCGACGGGTACGTCCATCCGCGCGGCGGGGTCGAGCCGCCCGTCGCCGAACCGCCGGAACAACTCCACCAGCACCGGGATCTTGAAGACGCTGGCCAGCACCACCAGCCCGTCCTCGCCGTACCCGATCTCCTCGCCGCTGTCGAGGTCGACGGCGTGCGCCCACGCCCGCGCGCCGACCTCGCCGAGAACCTGCTCCACCTGCTCCTTCACGGTTTCTCCTGTCGTCTCAGCGCCCGCGCCGCAGAGCCCGGCCGGGCAGGCGCCCGGTGGGTACTCCGTCGGCGAGCGCGGTCTGTCCGTTGACCACCACGTGCCGCATCCCGGTCGCGTACTGGTGGGGGTTGTCGTACGTCGCGACGTCGCCGACCGTGTTCGGGTCGAACACGACGACGTCGGCGTAGTTCCCGGGGGCGAGCACGCCGCGGTCGCGCAGGCCGAGGTTGCCCGCCGGCAGGCCCGACATCCGGCGCACGGCCTCGCCGAGGGTGAGCAGCGAGTGCTCGCGCACGTACGTGCCGAGGACGCGGGCGAAGCTGCCGTAGGCGCGCGGATGGGTGGGCACGTCGGAGTCCGGCGGTTCGGCGGCGAACGTGGGCGCGTCGGAGCAGACCGACACCCACGGCTCGCGCAGGGCCGTCCGCAGGGTGTCCTCGCTCATCATGAAGTACATCGCGTGCAGCGCCGGCTCCTGCTCGACCAGCCGCAGCAGCAGCTCCACCGGGTCGGCGCCGTCCGCCTCAGCCGCCTGCGCCAGGCTGAGCCCGCGGTGCTCCGCCACCGGCCCGTCCGGGTCGGGAAGCAGCATGACGCCGCTCGCGCCGCCGGCGGCGAGGTAGAGGTTCTCCCAGCGCTCCGACGGCGTGACGACGGCCTCGCGGATGCGGGCCCGTTCGCCCGGGTCGGCGAGCCTGGCCACGAGCGCCCCGTGGCCGCCGTCGTGGAACTGCGGCGGGATCGAGGCGGCGAGCTGGGTCTGCCCGGCGAGGTAGGGATAGACGTCGGCGGTCACCGGCCGGCCCGCGGCCCTGGCCGCCTCGATGCGCTCGATGGCCCGCTCCATCTTCGGCCAGTTGTGCCGGCCCGCCGTCTTGAGGTGGTAGATCTCCGCGTGCAGCTCCGCCCGGCGGCCGATCTCGATCAGCTCGTCCACGGCGTCGAGGAAGTGGTCGCCCTCGCTGCGCATGTGGGAGATGTACATGCCGCCGTGCCGCGCGACGACCTCGCACAACGCCACCAGCTCGTCGGTCGGGGCGAAGCACCCCGGCGGGTAGATGAGCGCCGACCCCAGGCCCAGCGCGCCGTCGGCCATCTCCTCGTCGAGGACGCCCCGGACGTGGGAGAGCTCGGCCGCGGTCATCGGCCGGTCGTCCGCGCCCGCCCCGATCATGCGCATGTTGTGCGCGCCGACGAAGCTCGCGACGTTCTGGGCCACCCCCTTGGCTTCGAGGTGGGCGAGGAACTCCGACAGGCGCTCCCAGGTCAGCGGCGGATCGTCGGGCGTCATGCCGGGTTCGAGCTCCGCCCTGATGGCGGCGGTGAGCGGGCCGATCGAGATCCCTTCGCCGAAGACCTGGGTGGTGACGCCCTGGTAGAGGTCCGACAACCCGCGGCCGTCCCGCTCCAGCGTGAAGTACGCGTGGCTGAGCACGTTCACGAATCCGGGCGCGACCACCAGGCCGGTGGCGTCGAGCACGGGCGCGTCCGCCTCGGCCCCGCCCGGGCCGACCGCGAGGATCCGGTCGCCCTCGACGAACACGTCGGCCACGCGGCCGGGCCCGCCGCTGCCGTCATGGACTGTGCCACCGCGAATCACCAGGGTCGTCGACATGCGAGCATCCTGCGACGCCGGGACCACGCAGCAGTTCATCCGATCGCACGAACTCGGCGGCGACTTTACGTCCCTCTCCACGAAGAGCCTGCCCGGCCGGTGGACTGCACTGAGCTCCTAGGCGTGTGCGGTACGACGACACGGAGGTCGAGCATGGAGAGCGCAGCCACGAGGCGGACGCTGTTGAAGGCGTCTCTCGCCGGTGTGGGTGGGGCGGTGATGAGCGCCGGGGTGATCCCGGGGGCGCGGGCCGCCTCGTCCGGCCGGCATCGCCCGGACTGGCACCGTCGCATCGACGAGATCGTCGCCGCCATCGAGCCGGAGGGCGTCGGCGTCACCGTGGCCGTGAGCAAGAAGGGCCGTACGGTGTTCGCGAAGGGCTACGGCCTGCGCGACCGCGGCCTGCCCGACCGCTTCACCGGCGAGGACTTCTTCAAGGTGGAGCAGCTCGACGAGGTGCTCCACCTGCCGCGCGGCCGGCGGCGGCCCGCCTTCGACACCGTCTACAACCTCGGCTCCATCAGCAAGGGGTTCACGGCGGCCGCGGTCCTGCTGCTCCACGAGCGGGGCAAGCTGTCGGTCCACGACCGGCTCGGCACGTTCCTGCCCGGCTACCGGCGGGCCGCCGACGTCACCTTGCTGCAGCTGATGCACCAGGTGACCGGCATTCCCGACTACAACGACTTTCCGCTGTTCCAGCCGGCGTACGACGCCTTCGTCGCCTCCGGGGAGACCGACCACTCGGCGGTGGTCACGAAACTGGAGTCGCTGCCGCTCCAGTTCGAGCCCGGATCGAAGTACGCCTACAGCAACAGCAACTTCCTGCTGCTCGCGCTGGTGGTGCAGAAGGTGGCCAGGATGCCTCTCGGCCGGTTCCTGCAGCGCCACTTCTTCGGTCCCCTGCGGATGCGCGACACGACCCAGGGATATCCGGCGCGCGGCAGCCGGGACGTCGCCCTCGGCTACTACGCCGAGACCGACGGGGTGCGCCGCGCGTACCAGTGGAGCCTGCCGTGGATGACGGGCGCCGGCGGCCTGACGGGCAGCGCGCGCGACCTCGCCGTATGGGATGCGGCGCTGTCGCGTCCCGGCCTGTTCCGCCCGGAGACGCTGCGGATGATGTTCACCCCCGAGCTCGACGGTTACGCGTGCGGCTGGGTGGTCCAGGAACACGACGGCAAGCCGTACATCTGGCACAACGGCGGCATGGGCGGGTTCCGTACCATGCACGCCCTGTTCCCGGACCAGGACATCTCCGTCGTCCTGCTGAGCAACGACCAGACCACCTATCCCGCGATCGACCGCAGCGCGCCCAAGATTCTCGACGCCGTGCGAGAGATCTGGTAGCGACCCGTGCTCACGTACACACTCCGCCGGCTCCTGGTCTCCATCCCGGTGATCGTGGCGTCGACCTTCGTCGTCTTCCTGCTCGTGACCATGGCAGGTGACCCGCTCGCGGGTCTGAAGGGCCGCAACCCGCCGCCGTCGCCGCAGGTGATCGCGGTCGAGGAGCAACGGCTGCACCTGGACGAGCCGCCGCTGCAGCGGTACTGGACCTGGATCACCGGCGTGGCGCGGGGCGACTTCGGCCCCTCCGTGCGCACCAACGTGGACATCGGCCACGAGGTCGCCGCCCGGTTCGGGGTCACCCTGCGGCTGGTCGCCGTCGCCGTGCTCCTCGCCCTCGTCCTCGCCGTGGTCGTGGGCGTGATCAGCGCGGTCAAACAGTATTCGGGCATCGACTACGGGTTCACGTTCGCCGCGTTCCTGTTCCTGTCGATGCCGTCGTTCTGGTTCGCCGTGCTGCTCAAGCAGGGCGGGATCTCGCTCAACAACCTGCTCGGCGATCAGGTCGTGTACACGATCGGGGACAGATCCGTCATCGTCGAGGGTGGCGCCTGGGCGCAGCTGGCCGACACCGCGGGCCACATGGTGCTGCCAACGATCTCGCTGGCGCTGCTCTCGTTCGGCGCGTGGAGCCGGTTCCAGCGGGCGTCCATGCTGGACGTGCTCAACAGCGACTACGTGCTGTTCGCCCGCGCCAAAGGGCTGTCCAGGCGGCGTGTGATCGTACGGCATGCCCTGCGCACGGCGCTCATCCCCATGACCACCGTCACCGCGCTCGACTTCGCGACGCTCATCTCCGGCGCCGTGATCACCGAGACGGTCTTCCAGTGGCGCGGGCTCGGCGAGTTCCTCGTCACCTCCGTCAACCAGCGCGACGCCTACGCGGTGCTCGCCTGGCTGCTCGTGATCGCCGTCGCGGTCATCGTCTTCAACCTGATCGCAGACCTGCTGTACGCCCTCCTCGACCCCCGGATCCGCCATGAGTGAGCACACCGAGGCGGCGCCCCGCCCCCCATCGAGCGCGCAGCCGGCCGCCGCGGTGCGCCGGCGCAGCCAGGGCGAACTGGTGCTGCGCCGTTTCCTGCGGCACAAGGCCGCCGTGACCAGCCTGGTGCTGTTCGTCGCCGTCGTGCTGCTGGCCTTCGCGGGCGGCGCGCTCTGGCGCTACGACTACGCCGACATCACCTCGGCGGTGTCGCAGCCGCCCTCGCTGGAGCATCCGTTCGGCACCGACAACCTCGGCCACGACACGTTCGCCCAGGTGCTGCGCGGCACCCAACGTTCGGTCGAGATCGCGCTGCTCATCGCGTTCCTCGCCGGGCTGGTCGGCACGCTGTGGGGGGCCTTCTCCGGCTACTACCGCGGCATCACCGACAGCGTGATGATGCGGATCGCCGACCTCGTCCTCACGCTGCCGCTGCTGGCGGTGGCCGCCGTGCTGACCCGCGCGACCAACGGCTCCTGGTGGTTCGTCGCGCTCGTCATCGCCGCCCTCCAGTGGGCGTACGTCTCCCGCGTCGTGCGCGGCGTCGTGCTGTCGCTGCGGGAGAAGGAGTACATCGAGGCGAGCCGCGCGCTGGGCGCCACCGACCGCTGGATCATCTTCAGGCATCTGATCCCCAACGCGCTCGGCCCCATCATCGTCAACGTCACCATCCTCGTGGCCGCCGCCATCCTCGTCGAGACGGCCCTGTCGTTCCTCGGCCTCGGCGTGCAGCCGCCGGACACCTCGCTCGGCCTCCTGGTCAGCGAGGCCGACACCGCAGTCAGCACCCGGCCGTGGCTGTTCTACTTCCCCGGCGCGTTCATCGTGGTGATCGCCCTGTCCATCAACTTCATCGGCGACGGGCTGCGCGACGCCTTCGACCCGACCCAGCGGAAGGCGCGCTCATGAGCGAACGCGAGGCGGTGCTCCAGGTCGAGAACCTCACCGTGTCGTTCCCCACGGAGGACGGCCTGGTCAGGGCAGTGCGCGGGGTCAGCTACGAGCTGCGGCGCGGCGAGGTGCTCGGCATCGTCGGCGAGTCCGGCTCGGGCAAGTCGGTCACCTCGATGGCGGTGATGGGCCTGCTGCCGGCCTCGGCGCGGATCGGCGGCTCGGTCAGGTTCCACGGCCAGGAGCTGATCGGCGTGCCCGACAAGCGGATGCGGACCCTGCGCGGCGGCCGCATCGCGATGGTCTTCCAGGACCCGATGACCTCGCTCAACCCGGTCTACACCGTGGGCGACCAGATCGCCGAGGCGGTCAGGGCGCACAACGACGTCAGCGCGGCGCAGGCCCGCGAACGCGCCGTCGAACTCCTCGCCCTGATGCAGATCCCCCGGCCCCGCGAACGCGCCCGCGACTACCCGCACCAGTTCTCCGGCGGCATGCGCCAGCGCGTCGTCATCGCCACCGCCATGGCCAACTCGCCGGACGTCATCATCGCCGACGAGCCGACCACCGCGCTCGACGTCACCGTGCAGGCCCAGGTGCTCAGGGCGCTCGAGACCGCGCGGGCCGCCACCGACGCCGCCATGGTGCTGATCACCCACGACCTCGGCGTCGTCGCCGGGGCCGCCGACCGGGTGCTCGTCATGTACGCCGGCCGTCCCGTGGAGCTGGGCGGCGTCGACGACATCTACTACACGCCGCGGATGCCGTACACCCTGGGTCTGCTCGGCAGCCTGCCCCGGCTCGACGACGGCCGCAGGGGCGAGCGGTTGACGCCGATCGCGGGATCGCCGCCGTCGCTGCTCGACCTGCCGCCCGGATGCCCGTTCGCGCCGCGCTGCCCGATGCGCCAGGAGGTCTGCGAGACGGCCGAGCCGGAACCGGTCGCCACCTCGGAACCCGGCCACCTGGCCGCCTGCCACTTCTCCGCCGACCTGGACGGGAAGCGGCCAGAAGACGTCTTCGTGACGTCGTCCGGCGACCCAGCCGACCACGCCGCCGACGACCCTGCCGCTGGAGGTGCGCCATGAGCGGGCGACCGCTGTTGTCCGTGCGTGACCTGGTCAAACACTATCCGGTGCGCGGCAAGGGTCTTCTGCGGCGGACGACGGGCGACGTGCACGCCGTGTGCGGGGTCTCGTTCGACCTGCGCCGCGGCGAGACGCTCGGCCTGGTCGGTGAGTCGGGCTGCGGCAAGTCCACCACCGGGCGGGCCGTGCTCAACCTGCAGCCGCCGACCTCGGGGCGGGTGCTGCTCGACGACCAGGACCTCGGCGCCGTCCCGGCCGCGGAGATGCGCCGCCTGCGGCAGCGCATGCAGATCGTCTTCCAGGACCCGTACGCCTCCCTCGACCCCCGCATGACGGTCAGCGACGCGATCGCCGAACCGCTGCGCATCCACGGCACCTACCGGCAGGACGGACCCGGCCGGGTGCGGGAGCTGCTCGCCGACGTCGGGCTCAACCCCGAGCACGGCAACCGCTACCCGCACGAGTTCTCGGGAGGGCAGCGGCAGCGCGTCGGCATCGCTCGGGCGCTGGCGATGCGGCCCGAGCTGCTCGTCCTGGACGAGCCGGTGTCGGCTCTCGACGTGTCGATCCAGGCAGGCGTGGTGAACCTGCTGGAGGACCTCCAGCGGCGGCTGGGCCTCGCCTACCTCTTCGTCGCCCACGACCTGTCCGTGGTGCGGCACATCGCGCACCGGGTCGCCGTGATGTACCTGGGCCGCGTGGTGGAGATCGGCGACGGGGACGAGCTGTTCGACCGGCCCGCGCACCCGTACACGCGGGCGCTCATCTCGGCCATCCCCGTGCCCGACCCGCGGCGTGAACGGATCAGGGCTCGCGAGCGGATCGTGCTCGAAGGGGACATGCCGAACCCGATCAGCCCGCCGAGCGGGTGCAGGTTCCGTACGCGCTGTCCCACGTTCTCGCAGCTCACCACGGAGGAGCGGCGCGCCTGCGTCGAGCAGGCGCCGGAGCTGGCCGACCGGGGCCACGGCCATCCGGCGGCCTGCCACTACCCGGAGGCCGCAAGGTGACGGCCGGTGTTCATGACAGGTCGGACAGGTCGAGGACGAAGCGGTAGCGCACGTCGTTGCGTTCGAGGCGGTCGAGGGCCTCGTTGACGCGCGCCGACGGGAGCACCTCGACGTCGGCGGTGACGCCGTGCCCGGCGCAGAAGTCCAGCAGGGCGGCGGTCCCGGGCCGGCCGCCGCTGCCCGCGGAGCTGAGCTTCTTGCGGCCGACCAGCAGGTCCATCGCCTGCAGGGTGACCTGCCCGAGGTGCCCGACGAGGCTGAGAGTCCCGTTCATGGCCACGAGCCGCAGGTAGGGGGCGAGGTCGTGCGGGGCGGAGATGGTGTCGATGACGACGTCGAACCGGTCCCGCGCCCCCGCCGTCCGGTCCGGGTCCGTGGAGACGAGCACGTCGTGGGCGCCGAGCCCGCCCGCGTCGCCGGCCTTGCCCGCCGACCTGGTGACGACCGTGGTCTCGGCGCCCAGCGCCACGGCCAGCTTGACCGCGAGGTGGCCGAGACCGCCCAGCCCCGCCACGGCGACGCGGGTGCCGGGCCCCACGCCGAGCGCGCTGAGCGGCTCCCACACGGTGACCCCGGCGCAGAGGAGCGGAGCGGCGGCGGCCGGGTCGAGGCCCGCCGGCAGCGGGTAGGCGAAGCGGTCGCGGACGACGTACTCGCGGGAGTAGGCCCCGAGGGTGGGCGAGCCGTCGTGGCGGTCCGTGCCGCCGTAGGTCAGGGTCGGGAACCCGTGGCAGAAGTTCTCCTGGCCGGCGCGGCACATGGCGCACGTGCCGCAGGCGTCGACGATGTTGCCGACCGCGACGGGGTCGCCGGCGGCGAAGCGGGTGACCTCGGGCCCTGTCTCGGTCACCACCCCGGTGAACTCGTGGCCGGGCACGACGGATGCTCCGGGCTCGCGGGGGGCGCGGACGGCGTGCAGGTCGGTGTGGCAGACGCCGCAGTGATCCACGCGTACCGCGATGTCGTCGGGACGCAGGTCGCGTCGTTGGAGGGACGCCTGCCGCAGCGTCGTCGCGGGGCCGTCCGCGAGCCATCCCACTGTGGTTCTCATGCCGGGGCTCCTATAAACAGACTGTTCGGTTTGTTCAGAGTCGCATGCCGGGCGCTCCCTCAGCAAACCGACTGTTCTGTTTGATAAGCTCGCCGGCATGGCCGACCAGCCGCTGACGTCCCGGGGCGCCGCGACCCGCGGCCGCATCCTCGACGCGGCGACCAAGGAGTTCGCCGCGCACGGCATCGCCGGGGCGCGCATCGAGCGCATCGTGGTGGCCGCGCGCACCAACAAGGCGCAGCTCTACGCCTACTTCGGCAGCAAGGAAGGGTTGTTCGACGCCATCTTCTTCGGCTCGCTCGAACGGATCACCAACGTCGTCCCGATCGACGCCACCGACCTCGCCGGCTGGGCCGTGCGCCTCTACGACGAATACCTCCGCCGTCCCGACCTCATCAGGCTGGCCACCTGGGCACGCCTCGAGCGACGCCCCTCCGGCCACCTCGTGGCCGACACCGCACGCCTCGACCGACACAAGCTGCGCGCCATCGCCGAGGCGCAGGAAGCGGGCGTCGTACGACCGGGCGACCCGTTCGACGTGATGGCCCTCGTCATCGCGATGTCCATGACCTGGTCGCCGGTCAGCAACGTCTACGCCGCGACCGCCGACGAGCCCTCCGACGTGCACGAGCGGCGTCGCGCCCTGCTCCGCGAGAGCGTCAGGCGCGCCGTGATGACATGAGCGAGCACACCGGCGCCGCGCCGCCGGTCCTCGGCCGCCGCGAACGTAAGAAGCAGGCCACCAGGGCCGCGCTCCGCGACGCCGCACTACGCCTGGCCCTGCGCCACGGCGTCGACAACGTCACGGTCGAGCAGATCGCCGACGAGGCCGACACCGCGCTGCGGACCTTCTTCAACTACTTCTCCAGCAAGGAAGAGGCCATGGTGGCGCCCGTGTCGGCGGCCGCGGAGCAGCTCATCGCCCAGTTCAGGGCCCGGCCGCGCGCGGAGTCGGTGCTGCGGGCGTTCCGCGAGGCGGTGGTCATCGTCCTCAACGAGGGCGGCACCGTCAGCCACGACCACATCGGGGCGCTGCGGCTCATCCGGCGCGAACCGTCGTTGATGCCGCAGCAACTGGCCGTGCTCGCCTCCCAGGAGCAGGCACTCGCCGAGGCGATCGCCGAGCGCGTCGATCCCCCGGGCCGCGACGGCTTCTATCCCGCCGTGTGCGCGGCCGCCGTCCTGGCGGCGCTCCACGTCGTCCTCGACCGGTGGCTCGACCAGGCGGCGGGCCTGGACCAGGAGTCGGCCACCGTCCTGCTGGGCCGGCAGTGCGACGCGGCCATCGCCGAGCTCACGGCCGGGCTCGACCGTCCCGGCTCCCCGGACGTGTAGGGCGGCCAGGGCCGGCCATACTTCCGCCCTGCGGAAATCCCACTAAATCGTGATTTTTCATACGTGATACGTTAAACGGGTCGTTTGTCCCTGTAATGACACAGCCACCCAGAGAGGCAGAGTGTGCGAGCAGACGATCAGATGACTGACCGGAAGCTGGAAAAGGCCGGCTTCAACGACATCTACGACCGTCCAGACCCTCGGGCGTACTACGAGCGCCTGGGCAGCCTGGACTACGCCGTCCCCCACCACGGGCAGCAGGTGTTCCTCAAGGTGCTGGACGCGCTCGACGTCGACTCCCCGACCGTCGTGGACCTGTGCTGTTCGTACGGCGTGAACGCGGCGCTGATGAAATGCGACCTCACGCTCGACGACCTCTACGGCCACTACGGTGACGACCCGGTGGCGCACCTGGCCACGGAAGAGCTCATCGACGAGGACCGCGGCTTCTACCAGAGCCGACGGCGGCCCGCCGCCCCCCGGGTGGTCGGCCTGGACACCGCCTCGTCAGCCGTCGACTACGCCGTACAGGTGGGACTCCTGGACGCCGGGGCGTCCGACAACCTGGAGCAGAACGACCCGTCGCCCGAACTGGCGAAGATCATGGGGAAGGCCGACCTCATCACCGTCACCGGCGGCATCGGCTACATCACCGACCGGTCGATCGACCGGCTGCTCGACTGCACCCCACCGGATCGCCGTCCATGGTTCGCCGCCCTCTGCTTGCGAACGGTCGACTTCGCCCCCGTGGCCGACACGCTCGCCCGCCACGGGCTCGTCACAGAGCAACTGGAGAACGCCACCTTCCCGCAGCGACGGTTCGCCAACGACATGGAGCAGGAGTTCGCCCTGCGGGCTCTGGCCGAGCAGGGCCTCGACCCCACCGGCAAGGAAGCGACCGGTGAGTACCACGTCAACGTCTTCCTCTCCCGGCCCAGCGAGGACGTCGCCGGCGCGCCCATCGACGCGCTCCTGGAGGACCTGACCACACCGGGCAACGCCTCCGCCACGCGCCACCTGTCCGGCTGAGCCCGCCGGCCGGAGGCCAAAGCCTCCACGGCCTCGGCCTCCGGCCCCGACAGACGAAGATCGCGCAAGGCACACGTCAGGCCTCAACCGCTTCGAGCCAGTCGCCGCGCCACCTCCTCGCGGACCCCCGACGGCAACAGCGGCACCAGGCTGTCACGGCAGGCCGGCGGCGCCTGCGCCAGCAGTCCGGCGATCGTGGCCGGCGGAAGCCGGCTCAGCGCCTGACTCGCCGGGGCCTTCTGCATCGCGGCCACGGCGAGCCCGGTCCGCCGGACGTCGATCGCCGCCATCGCCTCGATCGCCGCCGCCGAATGCCGGTCGTGCATCTGGTCGAGCACCAGCCCGCGGTGGTGGCCGCCCATCTCCAGGACCACCCTCGCCACCAGGTGCGGGTCGCGTACCTGGTTCAGCAGCCAGCCCGCGCGGGACGGGAGCAACATCTGCAGGATCGTCGCGCTCCTGGCCGCCTCGCGGCACATCTCCTCCACCGCGGCGGTCGTGAACAGCTTCCACCGCTCGGCGAGAAGCACCGCCGCCTCGTCGGGGGGCAGCGTGAGGATCAGCGAACCGCGTTCGGCCTCACCGGCCTCGGCCAGCGTCCGGCGAGCACGCCGCGCCGTCACCCCCTTTCCCCCGCCGGCGGGAACGCCGTCGTTCGCCCACGGAGGCCGGGAAGGC
>NZ_SMJZ01000289.1 GCF_004348345.1 Nonomuraea longispora | reverse complement strand
GCCGGGGTGTTCCCCCGCCGCCCTGAGGTGGCCGGTCCTGCCGCGGGGCGGGGCCGGGGGCGGACTGCGGCGGTCCGGCCGTGCTCTGCGGCGAGGCCTCGGGCCAGGACATGGGCACCTCGGGGGAGGAGGCCACGGGCCACGAGGCCGGCACGTCCTGGCGAGGTGCGTCGGACCAGGAGGGAGCGGTGGCGTTCTGGGTGGAGCCCGCCGGCCATGAGGACGGCGCCGCGCCGTCCTGCGGCGGCAGGTCCGGCCAGTTGGGGCCGGTGGTGTTCTGGGGCGGCAGGTCCGGCCAGTTCGGGCCGGTGGTGCTCTGGGGCGGTTCGGGCCAGGCCGGGGAGGTGTCCTGCGGGGAGGCGGCGTGGCGGGATCGTCGTGGAGGTTCGGGCCAGGAGCCGTCGCTGCGCGGGGGCTCTGGCCACGCGGGGTCGTCGTGGGCGGGCGCCTCGGGCCACGATGTGGGAACGTCGGCCGCGTGCGAGCCGGACGACCGGCCACCGGATCCGTCGCGCTGCGGCGCGTCGGGCCAGGACGGCAGGTGTGGTCCGGAATCATCCGCTGCCATGGCCGGCCCTCCCCAGGTGGTGTCCGGATCTACCCTTATATCCGGATTTGACGTTCCAGGCATGATCTCATGGGATTTTCCAGGAGATGCAGGCTGTTCCGCAGCGAAACGAGCGAAGCCGTCAGGATCGGTCGGCGGATCCTGGAGCGGCAGGTCGGCATCCGGACGATCAGGCTCTGCTGGGTACACCACGGTGGCAAGGCTATTCTTCTGGGACGAAAGAGGTCACAACGGGTACATCACCTTCAGGTCTCACTGAACCCGAAGGATCCATTGTGCCCGCCGGCCTCGATCGAGTGTCCGCATTCAGCCGAAGAGGTGCGCTAGGCTTGACACATGCGTTCCGCGACCCTGCTTCTTAGCGGGCCGCGACGGCCCTGAAGATCTCGCCGTCGCGGCTCCACCCCTCGTTGTGTGCACGGGGGGTTTTCTTATGGGTCCGAGTCAATCCGAAGGACAGTAGCCGTGAGTGAGTACGATCCGCAGGCGCTGCAGGCCAAGTGGGAGCAGCGATGGGAGGAGCAGGACCCCTACCGGGCGAGCGAGGACCCGGCCGACCCCCGCGAGCGGCGCTACATGCTCGACATGTTCCCCTACCCGTCGGGTGACCTGCACATGGGCCACGGCGAGGTCTTCGCCATCGGTGACGTCATCGCGCGCTTCTGGATGCAGCAGGGCTACAACGTGCTGCACCCGATCGGGTGGGACTCCTTCGGACTCCCCGCGGAGAACGCCGCGATCCGGCGTAACACCCACCCGGCCGAATGGACCTACGCCAACATCGAGACGCAGGCTCACTCGTTCCGGCGTTACGGCGTCGCCTTCGACTGGTCGCGCCGCCTGCACACCAGCGACCCGGACTATTACCGGTGGAACCAGTGGCTGTTCAACCGGTTCTTCGAGCGCGGCCTGGCCTACCGCAAGGGCGGCCTGGTCAACTGGTGTCCCAACGACCAGACCGTGCTGGCCAACGAGCAGGTCGTGGCCGGCAGGTGCGAGCGCTGCGGCGCCGATGTCGTCCGCCGGGAGCTGACGCAGTGGTACTTCAAGATCACTGACTACGCGCAGCGCCTGCTGGACGACATGAAGCAGTTGGACGCCTGGCCCGAGCGGCTGCTGACCATGCAGCGCAACTGGATCGGCCGCTCCGAGGGCGCCGACGTGCTCTTCGAGATCGAGGGCCGCGACGAACCGGTCCACGTCTACACCACGCGGCCCGACACGCTGTTCGGCGCCACGTTCTTCGTGGTCGCCGCCGACGCCGCGCTGGCCGACGAGATCGTCACCGACGAGCACCGCGCCGACTTCGAGGCCTACCGCGCCGAGGTCGCCAAGCTGAGCGACATCGAGCGGCTGGCCACCGACAAGGAGAAGACGGGCGTCTTCCTGGGCCGCTACGCGACCAACCCGGTCAACGGCGAGCGCATCCCCGTCTGGGCGGCCGACTACGTGCTGTCCGACTACGGCCACGGCGCCATCATGGCCGTGCCCGCCCACGACCAGCGCGACCTGGACTTCGCGCTGAAGTTCGGGCTGCCCGTGAAGGTCGTCGTGCACACGGGTCTGGCCGACCCCGGCGAGACCGGCGAGGCCACGCCGGGCGAGGGCACGCTGGTCAACTCCGGGCCGCTCGACGGCCTGAGCAAGACCGAGGCCATCGCCAAGATCATTGAGATCCTGGAGGCCGACGGCAGGGGCACGGGCGCGGTCAACTTCCGGCTGCGCGACTGGCTGCTGTCCCGCCAGCGGTTCTGGGGCACGCCCATCCCGATCATCCACTGCCCCGACTGCGGCGAGGTGCCCGTCCCCGACGAGCAGCTGCCGGTCACCCTGCCCGACATGCGCGGCGAGGCGCTGGCGCCCAAGGGCGTCTCCCCGCTGGCCAGCGCCGCGGAGTGGGTCAACGTCCAGTGCCCCAAGTGCTCCGGTCCCGCCCAGCGCGACACCGACACGATGGACACCTTCGTCGACTCGTCGTGGTATTTCCTGCGTTACTGCTCGCCGGGCTACACCGACGGCCCGTTCGACCCCGAGCAGGTGCGCAAGTGGGGCCCGGTCGACCAGTACGTCGGCGGCATCGAGCACGCGGTGCTGCACCTGCTGTACTCCCGCTTCTTCACCAAGGTCCTGCACGACATGGGCATGGTCGACTTCACCGAGCCCTTCGTCCGCATGCTCAACCAGGGGCAGGTGATCAACGGCGGCAAGGCCATGTCGAAGTCCCTGGGCAACGGCGTGGACCTGGGCCAGCAGATCGACGAGTTCGGCGTCGACGCCGTGCGCCTGACCATGATCTTCGCCGGGCCGCCCGAGGACGACATCGACTGGGCCGACCTCTCGCCTGCCGCCTCGCAGAAGTTCCTGGCCCGCGCGCTGCGCGTGATGTCCGAGGTCACCAGCGAGCCGGGGGCGGCCTTCGAGGGCGGCGACACCGGCCTGCGCAGGGTCACCCACCGCACGATCGACGAGGTCACCAAGCTGGTCGAGTCCTACCGCTTCAACGTGGCGGTGGCGCGCATGATGGAGCTGACCTCGGCCGCGCGCAAGGCCATCGACTCCGGCCCGGGCCCGGCCGACCCGGCGGTGCGCGAGGCCGCCGAGACGCTGGCGATCATGCTGTCGCTGGTGACCCCCTACACCGCCGAGGAGGGCTGGGAGCGGCTGGGCCGCACCGGTCCCGTCGCCTCCGGCGGCTGGCCGGTGGCCGATCCGGCGCTGCTGGTGCAGGAGTCGGTCACCTGCGTGGTGCAGGTCGCGGGCAAGGTCCGCGACCGCCTGGAGGTCCCTCCCGGCATCGGCGAGGACGACCTGCGGGCGCTGGCCCTGGCCTCGGAGAAGGTCGCCGCCTACCTGGACAGGGCGCCTCGCAAGGTGATCGTCCGGGCGCCCAAGCTGGTCAACATCGTCCCCTAGAAGCCGCTAGAGCGCGCGCAGGGCCGGCAGCAGCTCCTTCTCCGCCCAGTCGAAGAAGGGCCGCTGCCGGTCGTGGCCGATCTGGACGAGCGCGATGTGGGTGTATCCCGCGTCGACGTACTTCCGCGCGGCCTGCACGACCGCGTCCACGTCGTCGCCGCAGGGCACGCTCCGGGCCACGTCCTCCGGGCGCACGGTGCCGGCGGCGGCGGCGAAGTTCACCGGTGCGGGCAGCTCGGCCATGACCTTCCAGCCGCCCGTCGACGCCCAGCGCCACAACGTGTGCGCGCGTTCCTTGGCGGCCTCGGCGTCGGTGTCGTAGGAGAGGGCGAGCTGGCCGTAGACGGGTTTGCCGTGGCCGCCCGCCGCGTGGAACTGCTGCACCACCTCCGGCAGCGGCTCGTTGACCACGAGTACGTCGCCGTGTGCGGCGGCGAGCTCGGCCGACTGCCCGCCGGAGGCGGCGATGCCGATCGGCACCGGCCGCTCCGGCAGGTCGTACAGCTTGGCGGAGTCGACGTCGTAGAACTCGCCCTGGCGGGTGACGTACTCGCCGCTGAAGAGCTCCCTGATGATCTGTACGGCCTCGGCGAACATCCGGTGCCTGGTGTCGACCGGGGGCCAGCCCTCGCCGATGACGTGTTCGTTGAGGTTCTCGCCCGCACCGAGGCCCAGGGTGAACCGGCCGCCGCTCAGCACGCCCATCGTGGCCGCCTTCTGCGCTACCACCGCCGGGTGGTAGCGCATGATGGGGCAGGTCACGTACGTCATGAGCGGGATCCGCTCGGTGACCTGGGCCGCCGCGCCCAGCACCGACCAGCAGTAGGGCGAGTGCCCCATCTCCTCCAGCCACGGGAAATAGTGGTCGGAGATGACCGCGTAGTCGAAGCCGGTCCGTTCGGCCGCCGCGGCGTAGTCGACCAGTTCGCGGGCCGGGGTCTGTTCGGACATCAGGGTGTAGCCGATTTGTACCATGTGTCCGGACTACCCCTGTTCGCCGGGCTTAGTGTCCAGGAACGGCAGATCATCATGGACGGTGGTCGCGCATCTCCTCGGCCACCAGGCCCAGCCCGATGCCCAGCAGCCAGACGTCCTTGGCGATCGCGATGCCCTGCTCGGTGGGGCGCAGGCTGCCCTCCTGGCGCAGGCCGGGCGTCTTGAGATACAGGCCGAGCAGCCCAGCGGCGAAGCCCGTCAGCGCGGCCCCCGCGAGGAACGACGGCACGAGCGGCACCAGCAGGGCCACGCCGAGGGTGATCTCCGTCTTGGACAGCAGCTTGGTGAAGGTGGACGGGGGCACCTTGCGCAGGAACGGGTAGGTGCCCGAGGCCATGCCGTGCAGGCTCGCGGCGGTGTCCTCGTCGGCGCCTGACTTGCTGAGACCGGAGTTGAGGATGACGGCCGCGGCGGCCAGCCGGGGCGGGATCTGGTGCGGGCGGACGAGGATCTTCATGATGCCTCACAGGGATAGGGAAGCCGGAAAAGGCCACATTCCCCCACATGACTGGCGCATCCCGGACTTGACCGTTCCGGGGACAGGGCGAGTTCGCTGGGGAGAGAATTCTTGGGTCGGCCTTGGTCTCGCGCATTAGTGTGCATCTGTGACAAATGGCGCATACCTCAGATACCCGCACCTGTACGGTGACGTGGTCACCTTCGTCGCCGACGACGACGTCTGGCTCGCACCCCTGACTGGAGGCAGAGCCTGGCGCTTCACCGCAGACCGCGTACCGGTGTCGCATCCGAGATTCTCGCCCGACGGCAGCCGCATCGCGTGGACCAGCGGCAAGGAGGGCGCTCCCGAGGTGTTCGCGGCCGAGATCGACGGTCCGGAGGGCGAACGGCTGACCCATTGGGGCAACACGACCGGCGTGCGCGGATGGACCCCGGACGGCGACGTGCTCGCGGTCAGCCCCGCCGGGCAGAGCGACCACAGCAGGAGCTGGGCCTACGCGGTGCCCCTCGACGGAGGGCCCGCCACGCGCCTGCCGTACGGGTGGGTGAGCGACGTCGCCGTCAACGGCGCGCAGGTGGCGACCGTGTCGTCCATGTGGCGGGAGCCGTCGCAGTGGAAGCGCTACCGAGGCGGCACGGCGGGCAAGATCTGGGTCGACGCCGCCGGCGACGGGGAGTTCACCAGGCTGTTCGCCGACAGCACGGCCCAGTACTGGTCGGTCGGCTGGGTGGGCGACAGGATCGTGTTCCTGGCCGACATCGACGGCGTCGGCAACCTCCACTCCGCCCGGCCCGACGGCTCCGACCTGCGCAAGCACAGCTCACACGAGGAGTTCTACGCCCGCCACGCCACCGGTGACGGCGAGCGGGTCATCTACAGCCACGCCGGCGACCTGTGGCTGCTGGAGAGCCTCGACGCCGAGCCGTACCGGCTGGACGTGCGGCTGGGCGGGCCCCGCCCAGGGCGGGCCCGGCGGCCGGCGCCCCTGCGGGCGGGCTCGTTCTCGCCCGACGGCTCCGGACGGGCCAGCGCCGTGGAGATCCGCGGCACCGCCCACTGGGTGACCCACCGCGACGGCCCCGCCGGCGTGCTGCGGGCCGAACCCGGCGTCCGCGTACGGCTGCCGCAGGCCCTCGACTCCCGCGGCCGGGCCGTGTGGGTGTCCGACGCCGGCGGCGAGGACGGGCTGGAGGTCGGCACGCCCGGTGGCGAGGTCAGGACCCTGGCCACCGGGCAACTCGGCCGCGTGCTCGAACTGGCGGCCGCCCCCGACGGCCGGCACGTGGCGGTGGCCACCCACGACGGGCGGCTGCTCGTCGCCGACCTCGAATCCGGCGACCTCCGCGAGCTCGACCGCACCACGCAGGGAGACGTCAGCAGCCTGACGTTCTCGCCCGACTCGGGCTGGCTGGCCTGGGTGCACCCGCACCAGCCGCCGCTGTCACAGATCAAGATCGGGCGCGTCGACGGGACCTCCGTGATCGACGTGACCCCGGTGCGGTTCGCCGACTACGACCCCGTCTTCACCAAGGACGGCAGACACCTGGCGTTCCTGTCGATCCGGACGTTCGACCCCGTCTACGACGTCCACGGCTTCGACCTGTCGTTCCCCCAAGGGTGCCGCCCCTACCTCGTGCCGCTGCAGGCCGGCACGCCGTCGCCGTTCGACCCCTCGCTGCAGGGCCGCGGCTTCAACGGCGAGGACGACAAACCCGCCAAGGACGACGCCGCCAAGGACGCCGCGCCGCCGCGCACCGAGGTCGACCCCGACGGCATCGCCTCCCGCGTGGTGCCGGTTCCGGTGCCCGCCGCGATCTACGGCAACCTGCGCACCGCCAAGGACGCCCTCCTCTGGCTGCGCCACCCGCTCACCGGCCGCCTGGGCGACGGCACCGAGTCCGAGAACGACACCGTGCTCGAACGGTACGACCTGAAGAAGCGCGCCAAAGCCGAGCTCGGCAAGGAGGTGCGTTCGTTCGAGGTGAGCGGCGACGGGGCGAGGCTCGTCACCAACGGCAAGAACGGCCTGCAGACCCGCGCCGCCACCGAAGGGGACGAGGTCGTCACCATCGACCTCGACCGCGTCACCGTCCAGATCGACCCGGTCGCCGAATGGCGGCAGGGCTTCCGCGAGGCCGGGCGGCTCATGCGCGACCACTTCTGGCGCGAGGACATGAACGGCGTCGACTGGCAGGCCGTGCTCGACCGCTACGAGCCGCTGATCGACCGCATCGGCTCCCACTCCGAGCTGATCGACCTGCTCTGGGAGGCCCAGGGCGAGCTGGGCACCTCGCACGCCTACGCCGCGGCGGCCGGCGGCGGCTCCGACCCCCGCCGCCGCCAGGGACTGCTCGGCGCCGACCTGGCCAGGGACGACGACGGCGTGTGGCGGGTCACCCGCATCCTGCCCGGCGAGTCGTCCGACCCCGCCGCCCGCTCGCCGCTGCTCGCTCCGGGCATCGCGGTCCGTCCCGGCGACGCGATCACCGCCGTCGGCGGCCGCCCCGTCGACCCGGTACGCGGGCCGCTGGCCCTCCTGGCCGGCACCGCCGACCAGCCCACCGAGCTGACCATCCGCCCCGCCTCAGGAGGCGAGCCGCGCCGCGTCGTCGTCAACCCCATCGCCGACGAGACACAGCTGCGCTACCACGACTGGGTGGAGGAACGCCGCGCCCGCGTCAGGGAGGCCTCCGGTGGCCGGCTCGGCTACCTGCACGTCCCCGACATGGTGGCCTCGGGGTGGGCGCAGTTCCACCGCGACCTGCGTACCGAGATGGCCCGCGACGGGCTCATCGTGGACGTCCGCGAGAACAGCGGCGGGCACCTGTCAGAGCTGGTGCTGGAGAAACTGTCCAGGAAGGTCTCCGCGTGGTCGCTGGTCCGCGGGTACGAGCCGATGCGCTACCCGGAGGACTCGCCGCGCGGGCCGATCGTGACCGTAACCGACGAGTTCGCCGCCTCCGACGGCGACATCGTCAGCGCCGGCATCAGGAACCGCGGGATCGGGCCGCTCGTGGGCACGCGGACGTGGGGCGGCGTGATCGGCATCGACTCGCGCTACACCCTCGTCGACGGGACCCGGGTGACGCAGCCGCGCTACTCGTTCTGGATCGAAGGCCCGGGGTGGGGTGTGGAGAACTACGGGGTCGACCCCGACATCGAAGTGGTGATCACCCCGCAGGACCGGGTCGCGGGACGTGACCCGCAGCTCGACAAGGCGATCGAGCTGGCCATGGCCGCTCTGGAGGAGAACCCGCC
>NZ_SMJZ01000288.1 GCF_004348345.1 Nonomuraea longispora | reverse complement strand
GAGCAGGTGGAGGAGCGCCGGGGTTGGGTGTGTTTCGAGATCGATGAGCGGTTGGCGGTGGGTGAGCGGCCGGTGGGCTGGCGGGTCAAGTCGTTGCGGGTTCCGCGACGTGTGTGGGATCGCTTCGTGGCTGCGGTGGGTGATGAGGTGTTCGCGCGTGTGGGTCATGAGTGGGTAGGTGCCTGGCGCGAAGAGGCTCAGAAGCCATCCCTGCCCGGGGATGCAATCGGAGGGTCGCTCCGACACCCATTGACCTTCGGTTGATCGCAATGCCCTGGTGAGCCGTTCGGCGAGTAGCGGCTACGCAGCACCAGGGTGGACGGCCCCCGGCTAGATCGGCGGGATGGACCCGGATCGACCGACACCCCATGGGGTCCGGGTTCTTCTGCGTGGGTTGGCCACAGCGGATGGCGTGGTGCCCGTCACGCGGTCCGGTGGATCTGGCCGGGGGCTCGGGATTGGTGTGACAGGGATGGCGGTCCGTGCCTGTGCGTCTTCGGGCGGGACTGCTTGCGTCGTCGGTGAAGCCCTAGGAGAGGAGCCCTGCGATGGGTGGGTCAGGTAAGCGTGCGAGGTGCAAGAAGGCGGGGAAGGTGTGTTTCGGCTCGCATGATGAGGCGTTGAAGGAGTTGCGGCGGATACGGGAGAACCCGGATCCGGTGAAGAACGCGCTGGGGTACATGCCGACGCAGGTGTATGAGTGCGGGAGTTGTCGCGGCTGGCACCTCACGTTCCGGGGGGCGACGAAGTATCAGCGGCGGCGCAGGCGTCAGGGGGCCAAGGCATGGCGGTGAGGGTGTGGGTGGGTCGTGGCGTCGGCGGGTGTGGTGCCGGGTTCGGCGGCCGGGGAGGGCCGTGCCGTCAAGCCGCGAGGGCGAGCACGGCGCTTCAGCGCCTCGCTAGTCCCGATGGGGTTTACCGGCGCGTGCCCGTTCCCCGGCTGCGGACGCCCGGATCGAAGCGGCTCTATCCGTCGAAACGATCAGCAGTGAGGCGCTGACCAGCGAAAACGCCGGTCACGGGTCGCTCGCGGGCCAACCGGGCCAACCGGGCCAACACGGGGCAGCGTAGGCGTAAAACTCCAGGTCAACCATCTGATTGTGGATAAGCGATCGTTCTCCACAGAACACCGCTCGGCTCCACCCCCCTCACCCCGCCACATCATCCTGGTCTCCCGAACTCACGTACGAACAAGGGAGGCCCCATGTTCCGACGCATCGCTCTCGTCTGGCTCGCCCTCGGCGGCGGCCTGTGCACCGCTCTCGTCGCAGTCCCCGATCCCGCCCTGGCACAACTCAAACGCACCCCGACCAGAGGCGAGATAGCCGCCGCCGCGGCCCTCGGCCAGTTGGGCGTCTCCTTCTCCTGGGGCGGAGGCTCAGCGAAGGGTCCCACCATCGGCATCGGGCGGGGAGCCGCCACGACCGGCTTCGACTGCAGCGGCCTGACCCTCTACGCCTGGTCGAAGGCCGGGGTACGACTGAGCCACTACACCGGCGCCCAGTTCCGCCAGGGCCGCAGGATCCCGCTGAGCGCTCGCCGCCGAGGCGACCTGCTGTTCTTCGGCGGCGGCACGGGCGACCCCACCCACGTGGCCCTGTTCCTCGGAGGCGGCGTCATGATCCATGCTCCGAAGACGGGCGACGTGGTGCGAAAGGTCGACTTCCTCCGCTCGCCCTACTTCCGCACCGCGTTCCGTGGCGCCGTACGCCCGGGCTGACCGCTATCCACGTCGCCCTGCTCGGGCTACAGCGGGCCTGCCCCTCGCCGTCCCGAGCAGACATCGACCAACTGCCCGACCAGACCGGTGAGCAACTCCTGATCCTCCTTCCCGGACGGCTCATACTCCGTGATCCCGAGGCCCGCCACCTCATACCGTTCGGCGATGGCGCCGACCAGAGCAAGGAACTGATCGGGATGCAGTCCACCAGGCGCCGGGCAACCCACGCTCGCGAAGACCTGCGGATCGAGCACATCGAGATCAATATGCACATAAACAGCCGCCGCACCAGAAGCTCCGTCCCCGACTTCGGCCGACGCCCCGTGATGAGCCGTGGGCGTCGCGTTGCCCGTGGTTTCGTGGGGAACCGTGACGGTCGTGCCGGCCGGGGTCGCGTGGCAAGCCGCGATCGCCTCCACAAGGGCTGCGGCATCCGGCTCCCGGACATGGCGGATCCCTCGAGTCCTGACGAACTCCACCTCCGGGGCATCGAGATCGCGCACCCCGGCCAGCACGATCCGCTCCGGCCGCACCGCCACCTCCGGCACGAGCCCTTCGGGCCCCTCTCCGGTGAGCGCACGCAGCACCATCCCGTGATAAGCCCCGGAAGGCGATGAAACAGGCGTGTTGAGATCCCCATGAGCGTCGAACCAGACGACCACCAGCCGATCCCCGAACCGCTTCCGGGCCGCGGCCACAGGCTCCAACTCGACCCCGCAGTCGCCACCCGCGGTGACCATCAGCCCACCACGCACCCGCTGGACCGCTTCCCGCACCCTGGCGGCGGTTTCGACGAGATCGTCATCAGCGTCCACCGACACCCGGTGATCGGCGTTCACCATGTCGGCGAGCAACCGCGCGCCTTCCATCAACCGTTGTGCCGTGGGAGCTCCCGATCCCCGCCACTGCGGCACCTCGATCACCGTCACATCAGCCAACGCCCCCACCCTCCTCGCTCACCAAACCGACCACCTGACCCAAGAGCCCTACCCATGTGAACGCGGCGACCGACATCCTCAGGGCAGGGCTCGCCCGTCGCCAGGCCGCGGAAGCGGCTCAGCGAGAAGCCGCTTCCTTGGGGAACGGAGCAGTCACCTTGAGACAACCGCATGTCAGGGCGGCGGGCCCCGATACCATCGAGTGTCCTTGACCGCGGCAAGTGATGGAAGTGGCAGAAGATCGATGAGTTCGGTGACCGTGCGTGTGCCTGCGAAGGTCAACGTGCAACTTTCTGTCGGCCCGCTCAGGGAGGACGGCTTCCACGACCTGGTCAACGTCTTTCACGCTGTGTCGATCTTCGATGAGGTGACGGCCAAGGAGTCCGAGGCGATCACCGTGTCGGTGTCGGGGAAGTGGTCCGGTCAGGTGCCGGTCGACGACAGCAACCTGGCGATCAGGGCCGCCCGTGCGCTCGCCAAGCACGCGGGCCGCGGCTACGGCGCCGACCTGCTCATCCAGAAGGACATCCCGGTCGCCGGAGGGATGGCGGGTGGCAGCGCCGACGCGGCGGGTGCGCTGGTGGCCTGCAATGAGCTGTGGGGGCTCGGGCTGCCCTTCGAAGACCTCATGGAGATCGGCGCCGACCTCGGGAGCGACGTGCCGTTCTCGCTGCTCGGGGGCACTGCGGTGGGCACGGGGCGCGGCGAGCAGCTGAGCGAGTTGCCCACCGGGGGCACGTTCCACTGGGTGTTCGCGCTGGCGGACGGCGGGCTCTCCACAGCCCGCGTCTACGCGGAATGCGACCGCCTCAGGGAGGCTTCGGCCGCCGAGGTGCCCTGGCCTCAACTCGACGATTCCCTGATGGAGGCACTGGGCACCGGTGACGCCTACGCTCTGGGTGCCCACCTGAGCAACGACCTCCAGGAGGCCGCGCTCAGCCTCCGCCCGGAGCTCGCGCCGACCCTCGAAGCAGGGCGCCAGCACGGGGCGCTGGGGGCGATCGTCTCCGGCTCCGGTCCGACGTGCGCGTTCCTGGCCATCGACGCCCTGCACGCCCGCGACCTGGCCCGCGGTCTCACCACGACAGGCGCTGCCCACACCGCCGTCGCCGCCCACGGCCCCGTCGCCGGAGCCACCCTCCTCTGACCACCCCCACCGCACGGACAGCCACCGCACTCCGTACGGCGGCTGCTGACACGGTTCTCCGCCGCAGCGCGAGGGCTTCTCCGTACGGTGGCCGCCGATGCCGCTCACCGTCTGACCGCCGTCGCTCCGTGCGAAGGCTGGGCGAGCGGGACGTCGCGGTGGCGGAGGCCGTCAGGAAGGGCGGATGGCTCTTTGCTGTCGGGCGGCCGGCGGCGAGCCGATACGCTGGGTATGCCATGAATCTGGTCAACCTTGAGTCGGTTTCACATGCTTACGGGCCCAAACCACTCCTCAGCGACATCTCCCTGGGCGTAGAGGCAGGGGAGCGCATCGGGGTCGTCGGGCGCAACGGGGGCGGTAAGACGACCCTGCTGTCCGTCATCGCCGGGGCAGTGCGGCCGGACACCGGTCGGGTCACCCACAACCGCGGGCTGCGCGTGGGCTTCCTGTCGCAGCAGGACACGCTCGCCCCTGACGCAACCGTGAAGGAGATCGTGCTCGGCGGGCTCGCGGAGCACGAGTGGGCCGGGGATCAGCGGGTTCGCGAGATCCTGTCCAACCTGATCGGCGACCTCGACCTGGAGGCCAGGGCCGCCGACCTGTCCGGTGGCGAGCGCAGGCGTACGGCGCTGGCGCAGTTGCTCATCGACGACCATGACCTCATCATGCTCGACGAGCCCACCAACCACCTCGACATCGAGGCCATCGCCTGGCTGGCCGGGCATCTGGCCGGCCGGAAGAGCGCGCTGGTGGTCGTGACGCACGACCGGTGGTTCCTCGACGCGGTGTCCACCCGTACGTGGGAGGTCGTGGACGGACGGGTCGAACGGTATGAGGGCGGATATGCCGCTTACGTGCTGGCGAAGGCGGAGCGCGCGCGGATCGCCCAGGCCGCCGAAGAACGCCGCCAGAATCTCATGCGTAAGGAGATCGCGTGGTTGCGGCGCGGTCCGCCCGCCCGTACGTCCAAGCCGAAGTTCCGCGTCGAGGCCGCCCAGGCGCTGATCGCGAACGAGCCGCCGGCGCGGGAGACCGTGGAGTTGATGCGGTTCGCCGCGGCCCGCCTCGGCAAGACCGTCTACGACCTGGAGGACGTCACCCTGCACGCGGGCGGGCCCGGCAGCGGGCCGCTGGTGCTCGACCACCTGACGTGGCAGTTCGGCCCGGGTGACCGGATCGGACTGATCGGGGTCAACGGGTCGGGCAAGTCGTCGGTGTTGCGGCTGCTCGCCGGCACGGTCAAGCCGGACGACGGCCGCGTGGTCAGGGGCAAGACGGTACGCCTGGCGCACCTGTCGCAGGAGCTGGCCGAGCTCGACCCGGAGCGGCGGGTGCTGGAGTCGGTGGAGGAGATACGTAAGTATCTCCAGGTCGGCAAGAAGGAGTGGTCGGCGTCCCAGCTGCTCGAACGTCTGGGGTTCAAGGGCGAGGCGCAGTGGAAGATCGTCGGCTCCCTGTCGGGTGGCGAGCGACGGCGGCTGCAGCTGCTCAGGCTCCTCATGGACGACCCTAACGTGCTGCTGCTCGACGAGCCCACCAACGACCTCGACATCGAGACGCTCAACGAGCTGGAAGACCTGCTGGACGCCTGGCCCGGCACGCTGATCCTGGTCAGCCACGACCGCTACTTCCTTGAGCGGGTGACCGATCGTTGCGTGGCGCTGCTGGGCGACGGCACGTTGTCGCTGCTCCCCGGCGGGGTCGACGAATATCTCGAACGCCGCGCCGCCGGCACGGCTCTGACGGCCCGCGTGGCCAGCGTCACGACCACCACGACGACCACGAGCCCCGGCGCCGCCGCCCAGGGCTCCGCGGCGTCGGCTGCGGGTCCGGCTCAGGCCGCTTCGAGTGGGCTTTCCGCCAAGGAGGAGCGCGAACTCCGCAAGGAGCTGGGCCGCCTCGAACGCCAGCTCGGCAAGCTGAGCGACCGGGAGTCCGAGCTGCACGCCGCCATGGCCGAAGCGGCCACCGACTATGCCAGGCTCGGCACCCTCGACGCCGAGCTCCGCGAGATCACCGCCCAGAAGGAGTCCGTCGAAGCCGAGTGGCTGGAGACCGCCGACCGCCTCGGCGACTGATCCCACCCCCTGATCGTTCAGGACCCCGCCGCAAATTCCTATTCAGCGATGTTGCTTGCGAGGAGTTCTGGGAGGCGGGGTGAACGGGCGGCTGGGGGACTGCTTCATGTGCCGGCCGGTGGGCCGTGGGTTTCAGAGGGGTGAGTCGAACGGGGCGAGGAGGGTGCGGAGGAGGCCGGCGAGGGCGCGCTGGTCGGTGGGGCCGAGGTTGGAGAGCAGGTCGTGTTCGCGGCGGAGCAGGTCGGAGAAGGCGGCGTCGACGCGGGCGAGGCCGGTTTCGGTGAGGGAGACGAGCACGCCACGCCGATCCTCGGGGTCGGGACGGCGCCGTACGAGGCCGGCCTGGGCGAGTCGGTCGATGCGGTTGGTCATGGTGCCGGAGGTCACAAGTGTGGCCCGCAGCAGGGCGCCTGGGCTGAGTTCGTACGGTTTGCCGGCCCTTCGCAGTGCGGTCAGCACGTCGAACTCCCACGGCTCCAGGTCGTGTTCGGCGAACGCCGCCCGTCGAGCCCGGTCGAGATGCTTGGCCAGTCGTGACACCCTGGAGAGCACCTGGAGTGGTTCGACGTCGAGGTCGGGGCGCTCTGTTCGCCAAGCCGCGACGAGGCGGTCGACCTCGTCTCTAGCATCCTCGGTCATGACAAAGAAGTGTACTGTCTTGACATCGAGATATCTCTCTCGATATCAATTATCTTCATGTCAAGAGATATCTGGGACCCGGTAACGTACGCCGTCTACGCGGACGAGCGGTCGAGGCCGTTCATCGAGCTGATCTCCAGGGTGGGGGCGGTCGATCCCGACTACGTGGTGGACGCCGGCTGCGGAAGTGGCGAGCTCACCGCCCATCTGGGGGTGCGCTGGCCGGGTGCGACCGTGGAGGGTTTCGACTCCTCGCCGACGATGATCGCCAAGGCGCGGCGGCTGGAGACGAAGGCCAGGTTCGCGGTGGCCGACGTGGCCACCTGGCGGCCCGACCGGCCGGTGGACGTGATCGTCTCCAACGCCGTGCTGCAGTGGGTGCCCGAGCATCGTTCCGTGCTGGAGCACTGGGTCGAGGAACTGGCGCCTGGAGGCTGGCTGGCCTTCCAGGTGCCGGGCAACTTCGACGCGCCCAGCCACGTCGCGATCCGCGAGTTGTGCGCCTCCCGCGCCTGGTCCGACCGGCTCGGCGACGTGCTCAGGGGCAATCCGGTCGGCGACCCCCTCGACTATCTCGACCTGCTCAACCAGGGCGGCGCCCAGGTCGACGCGTGGGAGACGACCTACATCCACGTGCTGCAAGGCGAGAATCCGGTGCTCGACTGGGTGTCCGGCACCGCGCTGCGCCCGGTTCTCGACCGTCTCGCCCCGGACGAACAGCGGCGGTTCAAGCGCGATCTGGCCCAGCTGCTCGCCGACGCCTATCCGGCCAGGAATTTCGGCACGCCGTTTCCGTTCAGAAGGATCTTCGTCGTGCTGCAGAAATGAGGAGGAGAACGGCGATGACCAGAGCGGTGCATCACGTTCAGCTCGCCGCGCCCGCGGGGGCGAGCCGCTGCTGCGGGAGTTCTACGCGGGTGTGCTCGGCCTGCGGCCGCGAAGCTCCCCGGAGCCGTGCCGGACGACCTCTTTCCCGGTTTCCGCCGCATCTACGTACCCGACCCGGTGGGCAACAGAATCGAGCTCCTGCAATTCGTGTGATGTTCACCTAGAGGTGGCATTATGGTCCGAAATCGGACTTTGGCGAGGTGTAGTGGGTATCGAGATCGAGGACAAGTTCGATGTCCCCGCAGAGTACGAAATTCCGGACCTGAGTGGGCTGGCCGAGGTTGTCGGTCCGAAGACTTACCAGCTCGTGGCCCTTTACTATGACACGCCCGACCTGCGGCTGGCCTCCCGCGGCGTCACCCTCAGACGACGGCGAGGCGGCGCCGATCCCGGCTGGCACCTGAAGCTGCCCAAGGCCAAGGGCGTGCGTCAGGAGATCACCCAGCCCCTCACCCGCAGCACCAAGATCGTGCCGGCGGAACTGGCCGAGCTCGTCCGCGCCTTCACCCGCGGCGCCGAGCTGCAGCCCGTCGCCCGACTCGACACGCGCAGGAGCGTCACGGTCCTGTTCGACGGCGACGTCAGGCTCGTCGAGATCGCCGACGACCACGTCAAGGGCACCGTCCTCGGCGAGGAGCCCATGGTCGTGCGGTGGCGCGAGGTCGAGGCCGAGCTGCTCGAAGACGGCAAAAAGGCGCTGCTGGCCAAGGTCGGCAAGCGGCTCAGGAAGGCGGGCGCGACCCCGTCGGCCTCCTCCAGCAAGCTCGCCAAACTCCTCGAACCCGCCCCGCTCCCCAAGGC
>NZ_SMJZ01000287.1 GCF_004348345.1 Nonomuraea longispora | reverse complement strand
GCCCTCCCCCGGCTCGCCGGGGGAGGGCGTTCGCGTCAGTACGGGCTCGTGGTGATCTCGCGTTTGCGCCGCAGCACCCAGGCGGCCACCACACCGCCGATCAGCCCGAACAGGTGACCCTGCCAGGAGATGCCCGGCTGGTTGGGCAGCAGGCCGGCCAGGATGCCCCAGTAGGCGACGCCCACGCCGATCGCGATGGCGAAGTCGAGCAGGCTGCGGTCGAAGAGGCCGCGCGCCAGGATGAAGCCGAAATAGCCGAACACCAGGCCGCTGGCCCCGATCGTCACCACGCCGGGGCTGGTCACCCACGTGCCCAGGCCGCCGATCAGGACGATCATCAGGCTGGCCCAGAGGAACTTGCCGACGTCGCGGAGCCCCGCAAGGAAGCCGAGGATCAGCAGGGGCAGCGAGTTGGCCATGAGGTGACCGAAGCCGCCGTGCAGGAATGGCGCGAGCAGGATGCCGACCAGGCCGTCAGGGTCCCAGCCGACGATGCCGTACTGGTCGAGCGAGCCGTTGAGCACGACGTCGACGCCCTCGAGGATCCACATCACGCCGAGCAGAACGCCCATGATGATCAGCATGCTCAGCGCACCTGACAGGAGGACGCCGGCGCCGCGTCTGGCCGAATCGAATCGTGAACCCGAATAGTCGCTCATGCGCCTCTCCCGGAGTCGTTGCCCTCTTTCTTTACCGTAACCAGGAAGAGCTACGCGTGCGTAAAGACGCCCCTCCCGTCTCCGGGGAGCGGGAGGGGCAGGACTATTCGCCCTTCCACCGGGGCGCGCGCTTCTCCGCGAAGGCGGCGGCACCCTCCATGGCGTCCTTCGAGCCGAACACCGGGTTGATGATCGCGCCCTGCTTCTTGAACATCTCCTCGCGCGACCAGTCCTGCGACTCGATGATCACCTTCTTGGTCGCGGCGAGTGCCAGCGGAGCGTTGCCGGCGATCTTGCCGGCGAGTTCGAGCGCGCCCTCCAGGGCCGCGCCCGGCTCGGTGATGCGGTTGACCAGGCCGAGCTCGTACAGGCGGGAGGCCGGGTAGTGGTCGCCGGTCAGGGCGATCTCCATGGCCACGTGGTAGGGGATCCTGCGAGGCAGGCGCATGATGCCGCCGGCGCCGGCGACCAGTCCGCGTTTGGGCTCGGGCAGCCCGAACGTGGCCGCCGACGACGCCACGATGACGTCGCACGCCAGCGCCATCTCGAACCCGCCCGCGAGCGCGTAGCCCTCGACGGCGGCCACCAGCGGCTTCTTCGGCGGCGACTCGGTCAGCCCGCCGAAGCCGCGCCCCTCCACCACCGGGAAGTCGCCGGACAGGAAGCCCTTCAGGTCCATCCCCGCACAGAAGGTGCCACCGGCACCGGTCAACACGTACGCCGAAATTTCAGGACGGGCGTCCAGCGCGTCCAGGGCGTCCGCGATCCCCCGCGCCACCGCCCCGTTGACGGCGTTGCGCGCCTTCGGCCGGTTGATCGTGAGGATCGCGACGTTCCCTGACTCCTCGACGAGCACTTCGTCAGACATGACACCCCTTCCGACGGGTCACTTGGGCTGGAAGCGGATGCCGCCGTCGAAGCGAACGACCTCGGCGTTCATGTAGTCGTTCTCGATCAACGACCGTACGAGGTGCGCGAACTCGCCGGCCCTGCCCATGCGCTTGGGGAACACCACCGGCGCGACCAGCTTGGCCTTGAACTCCTCGGCGTTGTCGTTGAAGCCGTAGATGGGCGTGTCGATGATGCCGGGGCAGATCGTGTTGACCCGGACGCCGATCGCCGCCAGGTCGCGCGCGGCCGGCACCGTCATGCCGACGATGCCGCCCTTGGAGGCGGAGTAGGCGAGCTGCCCGGTCTGACCCTCCAGCGCCGCCACGGAGGCCGTGTTGATCACCACGCCGCGCTGCCCGTCGGCGTCGGCCGGCTCGGTCTTGGCGACGGCGGCGGACCCGATGCGCATGAGGTTGAACGTGCCGATCAGGTTGACCTCGATGACCTTGCGGTAGGAGGCCGGATTGTGCGGTTTGCCCTCGCGGTTGACCGTGCGCTCCGCCCACCCGATGCCGGCGCTGTTGACGATGACGCGCAGCGGCTTGCCTGTCGCCACGGCGGCGTCCACGGCCGCCTGCACCTGGGCGTCGTCCGCCACATCGGTCCTCGCGAAGACGCCGCCGATCTCGTCGGCGACGGCCTTGCCGCGCTCCTCGTTGAGGTCGGCGACGACCACGGTGGCGCCGGCCCTCGCCAGCTCGCGGGCGGTGGCCTCACCGAGGCCGCTGGCGCCGCCTGAGATGATTGCTGCAGATCCGTTCACGTCCATATCCCGGACCCTAACGCGCCGACCGAATGAAGTTCTACTCGGGGCCGCTAAATCGCTCCCACGGCGCTGTCGACGTCGGCGTACACCTTGATCCGCCGGTCGAGGCCAGTCGTGCGGAGGATGCGCGCCACCGGCGCCTGCGGCGCCGCGAGGGACACGCCACCGCCCTCCCCCGTCGCCAGCCGCCAGGCCTCGATCAGCACCGACAGGCCGCTCGAATCCATGAACGACAGCTGCTGCAGGTCGAGCACGAGCCTGGCGCCGTCCTGTTTGATGGCGTCACGCACCTCATCGCGCAGGAACGGCGCGGTGAACAAGTCGAGCTCACCCTCAACGGCCACCACCACGGCATCACCCAGGGCGTGTCGTGCAAGCCGCAGCTTCATTTGGCCCCTCCTCGATGAGCCACTGTACTTCGACATCCCCGGAGAGCGGGCATGCACAAACTACGAAGAGCCGGATGCAGGCGGGCTTCGCGCGTCAAACCGGCTCACATGACGGGGATGGCGAAGCCGTACGGGAGCTCCAGGCGGTGCCTGGCCAGCAGTTCGGCATCGGAGAGCAGCGTACGCGTGGGGGCGTCCGCGGCGATCACCCCGTCGGACAGGATGAGCGCGCGCTCACACAACTCCAGCGCGTACGGCAGGTCGTGCGTGACCATGAGCACCGTCACGTCCAGGGAGCGCAGGATCTCCGCCAACTCCCTGCGGGCGGCCGGGTCGAGGTTGGACGAGGGCTCGTCGAGGACCAGGATCTCCGGCTCCATGGCGAGCACGGTCGCGACCGCCACCCTGCGCCGCTGCCCGAACGACAGGTGGTGCGGCGGCCGGTCGGCGGCGTCCAGCATGCCGACCCGTTCCAGGGCGCCCTTGACCACGCGGTCGAGGTCCTCGCCGCGCAGGCCGGCGTTGGCCGGGCCGAACGCCACGTCGTCCCTGACGGTGGGCATGAACAGCTGGTCGTCGGGGTCCTGGAAGACGAGGCCGACCCGCTGCCTGATCTCGGCGAGGGTGTCCTTGCGCACGGGGGTGCCCGCCACGGTGACGCTGCCGTGCCCGGCGGTGAGAATGCCGTTGAGGTGCATGACGAGCGTGGTCTTGCCGGCGCCGTTCGGTCCGAGCAGGGCCACCCGCTCGCCGCGGGCGATGGACAGGTCGACGCCGTAGAGCGCCTGCGTGCCGTCGGGGTAGGCATAGGCGAGTTGCCTGACTTCCAGAGAGTTCACAGGGACAGTCCCAACACTGCGAGGGCCGCGGCGGGCAGAGCGAGCGCCATGCCCCACTGGCCCACAGATGCCGAAATATCGTTGATCATCGGCATCCGCCCCGAGTATCCCCGGCTGAGCATCGCGAGATGCACTCGCTCCCCCCGTTCGTACGACCGGATGAACAGTGACCCGGCGGACCGGGCGACCACCGGGATCTGCCGGAAATTTCGCGCCTCAAACCCGCGAGACTCCCGCGCCACCCGCATCCGCCGCATCTCATCCATGATCACGTCCAGATATCTCAGCATGAACATGGCGATCTGCACCAGCAGACTCGGCAACCTCAGCCGCTGCGCTCCGATCAGCACCTCCCGCGGCTCGGTGGTGGACGCCAGCAGCACCGAGGCGGCCACGCCGAGCGTCGCCTTGGCCAGGATGTTCCAGGCCGCCCAGAGCCCGGGAACGCTCAGCGACAGCCCCATCACCGTGATCCGCTCGCCCAGCCCGATGACCGGGATGAGCAGGGCGAACAGCACGAAGGGCACCTCGATCACCATCCGCCGCGCCATGTGGCCCACCGGCACCCGCGCGGCCAGCGCGACGCCGCCGAGCAGCGCCGCGTAGGCCCCGAAGCACCAGAACCGCTCACGCGGCGTGGCCACCACGACGAGGGCGAAGGCGAGGACCGCCAGCAGCTTGCACTGCGGCGGCAGCCGGTGCACCACCGAACCGCCCGGCAGGTAGAGCTGGTGACGGTGCCCGGCGCCCACGTGTCACACCTTGGCCTGACCGCGTCCGCGCGCGGCGTAGGCCACCGCCCCGGCGACGACCAGCACCAGGCCGACGCCGATGACGCCGGCGACGCCGACGGGGATGCCGCCGACCTCGCCGTAGTCGGCCAGCGTCCACGAGCCGAACAGGTGGTCGGCCGCCTGGTCGATAAAGCCCTTCTCCTCGGCCACCGCCTCCAGCCCGTCGGGTGACGACGAGGCGAAGAACGACACGAGCCCGGCCAGCACGAGCGTCACGCCGACGCCGCCGAGCAGGAACGGCCTGAGCGCGCCGCGGGCCTCCGGGGCAGGCTCGGGCTCGCCCACGGTGGCGCCGGCGCCCTCGGCCCCGCGCAGGACCAGCGGCTTGGCCAGGCCGCGGGCGGCGTACACGAGGTCGGGCCGTACGGCGAGCACGGCGCCGACGGTGGCGGCGGTGATCAGGCCCTCGCCGATGCCGATCAGCAGGTGCACGCCGCCCATCGCGGCGGCCACCGTGCCCACCTCGATCGGCGCGGTCCCGCCGATCCAGAACAGCAGCGTGAACGCCAGCGCGGAGACCGGCACGGAGACCAGCGCGGCCAGGAACGCGGCCACCACCACCTGGCCCTTCGCCAGCCCGGTGACCAGCTTGAAGACGCCCCAGCCGACCAGCACGGTGACGACGCCCATGAGCGTGATGTTGATGCCGAGCGCGGTCAGCCCTCCGTCGGCGAAGAACACGCCCTGGACGAGCAGGACCACGGCCATGCACAGAACACCCGTGTAGGGCCCGACGAGTATCGCGGCCAGCGCACCGCCCAGCAGGTGGCCGCTGGTGCCCGCGGCGACGGGGAAGTTGAGCATCTGGACGGCGAAGATGAACGCGGCGACGAGCCCGGCCATGGGGGCGGTCCTGTCGTCGAGTTCGCGCCGTGCCCCCCGCAGGCATACGGCGACTCCCGCGGCCGCCACGACTCCCGCCGAGATCGATGTCACTGCGTTGAAGAAGCCATCGGGTACGTGCACGGCACTACCTCCGGGAACCGGATGAGACGGTACAACGTACCTACTTTAGGACATTGACTTGCACCTGCACATATATGGCAATTAGCGAATAATCCTGTTGATCACCGCCCGCGCCGTCAGCCTCCGCACCACCGTGCTCAGCCGCCCCCGCGTCGTGTACGGCCGCACGCTCCTCCGCAGCGCCGCCCACCACCACCGGCGCGGGCCCACGAGCGCGCCCGCGTCCGCCTCGATCCTGAACCGCGCCGCCGGCCCGCCCAGGTCGAGCTCCAGGTACGCGTCCCAGGTGCCCGGCGGCAGCCGGCCGACCGCCAGCCCCGCCGCGAACCCGCCACCCGGCAGCGCCGTCACCGGCTCGGCCCGCTCGCGCCCGTAGCGCCGCTCCCGCCAGACGATCCGCCGCAGCGCCACGGCCGCGGGCGCGGTGTCGACGACGCTGACCTCTCCGTCGATGAGCAGCCGCTGCCCCAGGCCCCACCGCGTCCTGATGACCCGGGCGCCGCCGGGCACGGCCACCACGTGCCCGCCCACGTCGATGCTGAGGTTGCCGTTGTCCCTGGTGAAGTAGGGCAGGACCACGACGCCGCCGATCATCCGGGGCATCGGCCGGCTGACGCCGATCTCGCGGTCCGCGCCCAGCCGGCCGAACCGCAGCGCGCCCTCGACCTCGACCGCCACCCGCAGGTCCCAGATCCCGGAGGCGAGCGCCGACACGTCCACGCGTACGGTGAACTCGCCGCCCTTCCGCTCGGCGGGGATGACCACCTCGGCGGCCGGGTCGTGCCGCGCGCGCAGCACCACGGCCAGGCCGTGGTCCCTGGCGATGCCGTGCAGCCCCGCGGAACCCGTCATCACCAGGTGGTCGCCGTCCCAGCACACCCCGGTCAGCCGGCGGCGTACGGTGGCGCTCTCGATGCGGGCCAGGCGCACGAGGCGGTCGATGTCGTCGAGCGCGGTCGCCCGCTGCCGGTCGATGCTGTTGAGCCGCTCGTGCACGCCCGGCGTGTACCACTCGTCGCACAGGGCCGCCACCTCACGCGCGATGTCCTTGCGCCGTACGTCGTCGCTGTCCAGGAACGCGGACCCGAGCTGGGTGAACACGTCGAGCCTGAAGTGCCTGCGCAGCAGGTGGTCACGGAGGGGGCCCGGCTCGATGTGCCCGGACATGAGCCGGATCGGCTCCCTGATCATGGCCAGCCAGGCGAGCGGGTCCCTGCTGCCGGCCCGCTGCATGATGCTGGTGCCGTCGGGCCTGGCCATCAGGTGGTAGCAGTCGTAGTCGGCCACCACGGAGATCACCCCGGCGTGGCAGTAGGCGTGCACGGTGAAGAGGATGTCCTCGCCGACGGGCATGCCCTCCCCGAACCGGATTTGGTGGCGTTCGAGCAGTTCCCTGCTGAACAGCTTGAAGCAGCACAGGCTGTTGTAGACGTTGCCGTCGCCCAGCTCCACCCGGTCGGCGCTGTGCTGGAACATCGACACGGGCGCCCTGCGGCCGTGTCCCACGATCCTGCCGAGCACGATGTCGGAGTCGTTCCTGTCGGCCATGGCGACCATCCGCTCCAGCGCCTCCGGGCCGAGGTGGTCGTCGGCGTCGCAGAAGAAGACGTACCGGCCGGTGGCGTGCTCCAGGCCGACGTTGCGCGGCCGGCCCGCGCCGCCGCTGCCGTCGATGTGGATCACCTTGACGGTGGACGGGTGATAGGAGGCGTAGAGGTCGAGGAGTTCGCCGCTGCCGTCGGTGGAGCCGTCGTCGACGACGATCAGCTCCTTCTTCACCCGCTGGACGAGCGCCGCGGTGAGGCACCGGTCGAGGTAGGCCCGGCAGTTGTGCACCGGGATGACGACGCTGACGTCAACCGCGTCATCGCCGTTCTCCGTAGCCGACATCGCCAACACCGCCCGCTCACGTTGCGCCGCCATTCGGTTCCAGTATGTGACGAACGGCCCTGTCCCCGGGGGGCGATCGGAGGTCTTGCACTCCGTCTTTTGCTAACACCGGCGGTTCGCCGCATTTCTTCAACATGAGCCGACAAAGGTCGCCAAATACCTCATTCGCACGGCGCCGAATCGTATTCAGGGACGAGGTTTTCCCTCCGGGGGGAAGAAACCTCTCCGCGGGGAGCATTGAGACACCCCTCGCCGACGTGAGTGATCCTCAGGGCCGGGCCGCGCGTCTACAGTTAGGCATCCTTGACCGGGAGGTGGCGTGAAATGGCATCAGATCTCCGCAGGCGCACGGCCGACGGCTCCGCCGTGCACGCCGCAGAGTTCATCGTCTCCTCGGCGCGACTGGGAGAACTGCACGAATGTTCGGCCCTGCTGCGCCACACGAGGATGCGGGCGGCTGAAATCGTGGACGAGGCCCGCACGCTGCTCGCCGAGGCCGAGCGGCACGGCCACGCCGACCGCGTGCGCGCCCTGCGCGAGCAGCTCGAACAGGCTCGACGGTCCTACTCCAAGGTCCTGGACGCGTACGTGACGATCTGCGGCAAGATCACCGACGAGCGGCAGGCCATCATGCGGGCGCAGGTCGAGCCGGATCGCCGGCCAGGCTTGTCAGGGGTAGCCTGACGGGCTATCGTCAGGCCATGCCTGACTGGAATGACAGAGTCCGCTGCTCGTTCTGCCACAAGAAGAGCTCGGACGTGAGCAAGGTGATCGCCGGTCCCGGCGTGCACATCTGCGACGAATGCATCAGCCTCTGCAACGACATCATCGAGCAGGACCGCCGCACACCGTCGCCCGAGCCGCGGCTGCCCATGTGGGAGTCCATGACCGACGAGCAGATTCTCGACCACCTGCCCAAGATCGCCGCGGTGCAGGCGCAGGTCGACGACAATCTGCGCGACTGGGTGGCACACCTGCGCACCAGGGACGTCAGCTGGGAGCGCATCGGCACGTCGCTCGGCATGACCCGGCAGTCGGCCTGGGAACGGTTCAGGAGCGAGGCCTGACGTGTGAACCTTCGTGCCACTCGGGGCGTCCTATTAGTGAGGAAAGTCGGCCATGTGCGCCTTGACGGTTTAGCGGGGGCCACACCGCACGTCACGGCAGAACGGCCGGCCACCGGATGAACGGGCTCCAGCTCCCCGGCCGCCCCGGGGAGCTGGAGCAGGGGGCCGCACCCCACAC
>NZ_SMJZ01000286.1 GCF_004348345.1 Nonomuraea longispora | reverse complement strand
CCCGCCACCCCGGACACCTGGCGACCTGCCGCCCCAGAACCCGCGGCTGACGGGCCCGGCCCCGCAGCCCCGGACACCTCCGGAGACTCCTGGTTGTTCTCGGAGGGCGAGCCGGTGCCGCACACGTTGGGCGACCCGAACCCGGACGCCCCCCGTTGAGGTCTTGGCCGTTTCCCGTACGGGCGATCGGCCTTGGCCACGTCAGAGGTAGCGGGCGATCGACGTCATCACCGAGCCCCGGTTGCGACAGCCCAGGAACGGCCGGGCGCCGCCGTCAGCGCAGCGGGCGTTCCAGCTCGGCCCGGTGCTCGGCGACCCAGTCGTGGCAGGCGCGGATCCGGGCCACCACCCCGTCGTCACGCAGTCTGATCGCGTGCGGCATCCCGGCGGCCGCGTCCGTCTCGATGCCGCGCGCGCAGCGGTCCTGCCACCACAGGATCGCCTCCACCAGGCCACCCCGCCCACGCAGCCCGTACGCGTCGCAGATGAGCCGGATCCGCCTCCCGGCGTCGACGGCTCCTGGACCGAGGCCGAGGTACTGCCAGCAGACGTGCGCCACGTCGTGGATCCGCCGTCCCGGCGCCGCGATGTCCCAGTCGATGAACGCCACCGGCCGCAGGCCCGCGCCCTCGTCGCGGTAGACGGTGTTCTTCGGGGACAGGTCGTTGTGGCAGACGACCTCGTCGTCGCCGGCCAGGGATGTGCCCGCGGTCAGGTCGTGGAACGCGCGTACGAGCTCCGCCACCCGTGCCAGGCTCTCGTCGGAGGTGACGCCGTCGGGCTGGACGTCCTCCCAGGCCACGTGGCCGTCCACGAAGCTGAGGATCTCGCGCCCGCGCTCGTCCGTCCCCAGGAATCTCGGCGCGCCCGGCCATCCGCCGCGTTCCAGCAGGAGCAGCAGCTCGTGCACGTACGCGGCCCGGTGCGCGGGCGGGCGGCGGACGGTGTCGCCGACCCGGACGACGGCGTTCACGTACCCGCCGGGCAGGTGTGTTTCGGACATGCGTCCCAGCCTGCCCGATCAGGCCGGGGGACGCCGCTCCATCGGCCGGACCGCGGCTTCCTTTCATGGACTCCACAAGCGACCGGCCCGCGCGGGCTCCTGCTCAGGGGCTCGCGGTGGCCAGGGCGCCCGCGACCGTGAGGCTGTCCTCATAGATGTGGTAGCGGGTGATCAGACCGTCCTCGACGGTGAGGTGCAGCGCGAACGGCGACCTGTAGGCGGTGCCGCTTCCTCTCGCGGTCTGCGCGATCTCCCCGAGCACCACGGCGTCGGCCCCGTCGACCAGGACCCGGTCGACGGACGTGCCGTTCAGCTCGGGCACGTGGTGAGCCTCCAGCACGCGGAAGTGGTCGGCCACCTCGGCCCTGCTCGATCGGGGCCGGATCCAGGGCACCTGCGGGCACCCTTCCTCGGGCCAGCTGAGCCGCCAGTCGACGGGCTCGGCGAACAGGTCCGCCGCGCCGTCGTGGTCGCCCTCCGCGATGCGCCGCAGCAGTTCCCGCACGGTGCCGCGGGTGTCCTTCGTCTCTTGCCTCATGCCGCACAGCCTGCCCGGCCCGGACACACCCGTCGATTACCTGCCGGGTAAGCGTGACTGCGCAAACGGGCCTGGCCGCCCGTACCTGAGAGTGCGCTGTGAACCTCCGCCAATGTCTTTCTGACGCTGGCCCTATACGTTACTTTTGTCCGACTACGGCGGCCGTTACCTCTGGTTTCGGCTGCCCATTCCCGGGGGGAATGGGGAACGCGCGGGGAGAGAGAGGGTCGCAGGCGCGCATGGGCGTTGTGAGAACCGGCATCAAGAGAAGGTTTCGGCTCCTGAACGAGGCGCTGCGCCCTCCACGCCAGCTGACGCCGCCGGAGACGAGTCCGATGAAGGTCTCCCGCCCGCGTCCCCCGAAGCGCACGCACGTGGTCGACTACTCCATCCCGATCCTGCCGCGGCAGGTGGACTCCCCGGTCTTCGTGATCGCCTCGGTGCGCTCCGGCTCCACGCTGCTGCGCATGCTGCTGAACAGCCACTCCCGTATCCGGGCCCCGCACGAGCTGCACCTGCGCACCATCGGCGTGCAGCTGACGCCCGACTTCTCGGAGCAGTCCATGCAGGAGCTCGGGATGGACAAGGTGGAGCTGGAGCACGTGTTGTGGGACCGCATCCTGGAGCTGGAGCTGGAGCGCAGTGGCAAGGAGATCATCGTCGACAAGACGCCGGGCAACGTCTTCGTCTGGGAACGGCTGCACTACGCCTGGCCGAAGGCCAAGTTCCTCTTCCTGCTACGTCACCCGGAGGGCGTGGTGTCCTCGCTGCAGAACCGCAAGGGCAACACCTCGACCCGCGAAGCGCTGGAGACGAACGCGCTGAAGTACTTCAAGCCCATGGAGGAGGCCCGCCGCACGCTCGACGGGCTGACCCTGCGCTACGAGGAGCTCACCGCCGAACCGGAGCGGGTCACCCGCGACGTCTGCGCGTACCTGGGTGTGGCGTGGGAGCCGGAGATGCTCGACTACAGCAAGCACGATCAGGGCCGGTTCGTACCGAACCTGGGAGACCGCAGCGACACCATCAAGTCCGGGCGGATCCAGCCCGCCCGCACCTTCGACAACACCGACGCGCTCTCGCCCGAGCTCGCCAAGTACGCCAAGGCCTGGGGGTATTCCTGACCTCGCGGAAACCCCGCGTGACCGGCCGGGCGGCCGCGTGACACCATCCGACGATGAGCATCGAGTTCACCCCCTACTCCTCCGGCGACGTCGACGCGCTGGCGCACTTCCTGACAGGCAGCCACTGGCCCTTCCACGCGGGCACCCAGGACGCGGAGACGGTCAGGCAGCGGGCGGGGAGCGGGCTCTACTGGAACGACGAGAGCAGGACGTTCTGGGTGCTGGCCGACGGGGAGCGCGCCGGCCTGGTGCGGCTGCAGGACCTCGCCGACGACACGCCCATGTTCGACCTGCGGATCCGCGCCGACCGGCGCGGCAAGGGCCTCGGCACGGCCGCGGTCGCGTGGCTGACCTCCTACCTGTTCACCGAATTTCCGCACGTCACGCGGATCGAGGCCACGACCCGCCAGGACAACCACGCCATGCGCGCAACCCTGCGCAGGAGCGGGTACGCCAAGGAGGCGCACTACCGCGAGGCCTGGCCGGCCCCGGGCGGCGGCACCCCGCACGACTCGGTCGGCTACGCCGTCCTGCGGCGCGACTGGATCTCCGGCACCGTGACGCTCCCCGACTGGCACGACGAGCCCGCGACCCGGTCGAGCTGATGGACGTCCGCCCGGCGGTCCCGCAAGGAAGGTGATCAGGTGCGCTGGCTCTGGTGGGTGGGGGCGCCGGTACTCGCGGGCATGCTGCTGTTCCTGGCCGTACGCGACGTGGTGCCCGCCTACACCGCCCAGTTCGGTTCCGGCGTCACCGGCGTCTTCACCGCCACCGAGCACGACTGCGGCGGCCGCTCCTGTTCGTGGGTGGGCTACTTCACCGCCGGGGACGGCTCGGCGCCCCCGCGGCGCGTCACGCTGTCGACGGGCGGCGACCTGGAGCGGGTGGGCGACGCCATCCCCGCCGTGGACACCGGCAACCCGTACACCGTCTACCCGGCGACGGGTTCCGCCGACTGGCTGCTGATCACCATCCTCGGCGCCGCGAGCATCGTCACGCTCGGCGTCTGGCTCCGGGGTGTGATCCGCGCGATCCGCCGTACTTGCGGGGCGTGACGGGGACACCGCCTCACATTCCGGACCGCTGCGTCGTCGATCCGGTGAGACATCGTCCACGCCCGGAGGAATCCCCCATGTCCAGCTACAAGGCGACGTTCCAGCGTTTTCACAAGGCCTTCAACAGCGGCGATGCCCGGCTCATCGCGGCGACGATCGACGAGGTCTTCCATCCTGACGTGATCTTCCACGCTCCCGTGCCGACGGACGTGACGGGGACGCAGGCGCTCAAAGAGGTGTGGACGGTGCTTCTCAGCGCTTTCCCCGACATCCACGTGGAGGTCGAGGACGTGATCGCCGAAGGTGACCGGCTGGTCTCCAGGCACACGGTCACCGGCACCCACCAGGGCGAGTTCAGGGGGCTGCCGCCGACCGGCCGCTCGGTCGCGTACAACGAGATCTTCGTCTACCGCTTCGCGAACGGCCGGATCGTCGAACTGTGGGGGGTCGTGGACATCCTGACCCAACTGCGCCAGCTCGGCGCCGTCCCGTCCTGACGGCTACGGCAGGCCGCGCTCCGGGCGGTCCAGCCAGACGTACTGGCCGCCCTGGGTAACCGTCATCCCGAACCGGTCCCGTCCGGGCCCGCCCCAGCCCACCCACCGGAAGTAGGCGGCGGTCACCTCGTCCCACAGAGGGCGCTCGCCTACCTGGTGGACCTCGTACTCGGTGCTGCCCGGACGCCACTTCACCGTTCCCCAGGCGTAGGGATCGGCGGGGTCCGACAACCACAACCGGTACAGCTCGCCGTCCTCGTCCCGGTCGGCGCCGCCTTCGGAGGTCAGCCCTGTCAGCGCCGCGATGGCCAGGTCGGCGCCTGCGGGGGCGAAGGCGATCGTGCGCGGATCGATGCCGGTCGTCGAACGACGCCTAGCCTCGGAACCGCGCGGCGGCCGGTCGGCGGGGTCCCGCTGGGAACGCATCATCATGTAGTCGGCATAGCCGGCGAAGCGCCCGTGCGCCGCGCCGTCCGGCGTGACGGTCAGGCGCAGCTCGTGGCCCTCGCCGAAACCGGGACAGTACGGCACCACGATCACAGCGCCGGGCCGGCACTGCTCGATCCAGGCATAGGGAACGTCACGGACGCCGCAGGTGACATGCACCCGGTCGTACGGGGCTGCTTGCCGGTGCCCGGCCGCGCCGTCGCCGGCGAGCAACAGCGGGCGAGCGCCGACGGTGCGCACGGAGCGGGCGGCCTGGTGAGCGACCTGCGGATCGACCTCGACAGAGGTCACGCTCCCTTGCTCGCCGACGAGGTGGGACAGCAGGCAGGCCGTCCAACCGGTGCCGGTGCCGACCTCCATGACGCGGTGCCCCGGCTCGACGTCCAGCAGGTGGAGCAGGCTCGCGACGGTGCTCGGTGCGGAGGCCGAGGACGTGTAGTCGCCTCCGCCCGAGGTGAGGTCCGTGGCTCCGTCGTCGAGCTGGGTGACGATGCTGGTGTCGCCGTAGACGGCGTCCCACCACGTGGCGGGGTCCGTCTCGCGGTCGATGACGCGGACGTCACCGTCACCGAAGAAGGCCAGCCCGACGGCCGGGACGAACTCGTGCCGGGGCACGGCGTGCAGGGCCGCGCGTACGCGCGGCCCGCACGGGACGATGGCGCTGACCGCGTCGGCCAGCGCCTCGATCTTGCCGGCGACGTCGGCCGTCAACCCTTGCCGCCGGCGTTTCCACCCTCACCGGCGTTGCCCCTGCCACCACCGTGTTTGCCGCCACCGTGCTTACCACCCATGTAGTTCCCTCCCACCCGCAGTCACTTAAAGTAAGAGTAGGATTACGTTGAGGGTCGGGCAAGGGCGGTCAGTCGTTCCGGCGGGTGCCGGTGTCCTTCAGCGCGGCGCGGCCGGCTTCCAGGCGGGCCACCGGGATGCGGAACGGGCTGCAGGAGACGTAGTCCAGCCCCACCTCGTGGCAGAAGTGCACGGAGCCGGGGTCGCCGCCGTGTTCGCCGCAGATGCCCAGGTGCAGGCCGGGCCGGGCGGCCCTGCCCTGCTCGGCCGCGATCTCGATCAGGCGGCCGACGCCCTCCCGGTCGATGGTCTCGAAGGGAGAGGTGCCGAAGATGCCGAGGTCGAGGTAGCGCGAGAAGAACGACGCCTCCACGTCGTCCCTGGAGAAGCCCCAGGACATCTGGGTGAGGTCGTTCGTGCCGAAGGAGAAGAACTCCGCCGCCTCGGCGATCCTGCCCGCGGTCAGCGCCGCCCTCGGGACTTCGATCATGGTGCCGATCAGGGCGTCGACGCCGGCCTCGGCGAGAATCTTGACGGCCTCCTCGCGTACGGACTCCAGCTCCTGTACGGCGGCCACCAGCGGGATCATGATCTCCGGCCGGGAGCCCGGCACCTCCTTGGAGGCCTGGACGATGGCGCGGACCTGCATGGCGAACAGGCCGGGGATCACGAGGCCGAGGCGTACGCCGCGCAGGCCGAGCATCGGGTTCTGCTCGTGCAGGCGCTTGACGGCGGCGAGCAGCCTGCGGTCCTTGTCGGTGGCGTCCGGTGACGTGGCGACCCTGACGGACAGGTCCACGATGTCGGGGAGGAACTCGTGCAGGGGAGGGTCGATGAGGCGGATGGTGACGGGATCACCGTCCATCGCCTGAAATATGGCTACGAAGTCGGCTTTCTGGAGGGGCTCCAGGGCGTCCAGCGCCGCCTGGCGTTCGTCGCCGTCCGACGCCAGCACCAGGTCCTCCACCAGCCGCCTGCGCTCCCCCAGGAACATGTGCTCGGTACGGCACAACCCGATCCCCTGCGCGCCGAACCGTCGGGCCCGCGCCGCGTCCCGCGGGGTGTCCGCGTTGGCGCGTACGCCCAGCCGGCGGTTGGCGTCCGCGTGGCGCATGATCCGGTCGACGGCCCTGACCAGCTCGCCGTCCGGCTCGGCGCCCTCGAAGTATTCGACGACCTCCGAGTCGGCCACGGGCACCTCCCCGAGGAACACCTCCCCCGTGGTCCCGTCGATGGAGATGAGGTCGCCCTCGGAGACGACCACGCCGCCCGGCGCGGTGAACCTGCGCTCGTCCGTGGACACCTCCAGGTCCTCGGCCCCGCACACGCACGTCTTGCCCATGCCGCGGGCGACCACGGCCGCGTGGGAGGTCTTGCCGCCGCGGCTCGTCAGGATGCCCCTGGCGGCGATCATGCCGGCCAGGTCGTCGGGATTGGTCTCGCGCCGGACCAGGATGACGTCCTCGCCCTGCTCCGACAGCTCGATGGCCCGCTCGGAGCAGAAGACGGCCCTGCCGACGGCGGCGCCGGGTGAGGCGTTCATGCCTTTGGCGATCGTCTTCCTGTCGGCGCCGGCGTCGAAGCGCGGGAACATGAGCTGGGCCAGCTGGTCGCCGGTAACACGGGTGACGGCTTCGTCAAGCGTGATCAGGCCCTGGTCGACGAGCTGGGTGGCGATACAGAAGGCGGCCGCCGCCGTGCGCTTGCCGACGCGCGTCTGCAACATCCAGAGCTTGCCGCGCTCGATCGTGAACTCGATGTCGCACAGGTCCCTGTAGTGGTTCTCCAGGGTCTCCATGATGGCGAGCAGCTCGCCGTACGCGTGCTTGTCGAGGCGTTCGAGCTCCTGGAGCGGGATCGTGTTGCGGATGCCGGCCACCACGTCCTCGCCCTGGGCGTTCTGCAGGTAGTCGCCGTAGACGCCCTGCAGGCCCGAGCCGGGGTCGCGGGTGAAGGCGACGCCGGTGCCGGAGTCGTCACCGTAGTTGCCGAAGACCATGGCCATGACGTTCACGGCGGTGCCGAGGTCGGCGGGGATACGTTCCTGGCGGCGGTAGAGGATGGCGCGTGGCGCGTTCCACGAGTCGAAGACGGCGGCGACGGCCAGGCGCATCTGCTCGCGCGGGTCGGCGGGGAAGTCGCCGCCCGTCTGCTCGCGCACGACGCCCTTGTACGTCTCCACGAGCCGCTGCAGCTCACCAGCGTCGAGGTCGGTGTCCTGGCGCTTGCCCTTGACGGCGTCGAGCGCCCGCTCGAACAGCTCGCCGTCGATCCCGAGCACGGTCTTGCCGAACATCTGGATGAGCCGGCGGTAGGAGTCCCACGCGAAACGTTCGTTGCCGCCCGCCTGCTTGGCCAGGCCGTGCACCGACTCGTCGTTGAGCCCGATGTTGAGCACCGTCTCCATCATGCCCGGCATGGAGAATTTCGCCCCGGAGCGCACGCTGACGAGCAGCGGGTCGTCGGCCTGCCCGAGTTTCCTGCCCATTCGGCTCTCGAGCGCGTCCAGATGCTCCGCGACTTCCTGCTCCAGACCTCCCGGTGTCGAGCCTTCCGCCAGGTAGTGGCGGCAGGCCTCGGTGGTGATCGTGAATCCGGGAGGAACGGGGAGCCCGAGGTTGGTCATTTCGGCGAGGTTGGCTCCCTTACCGCCGAGAAGATCCTTGAGATTCCTGTTGCCCTCGGGGAAATCGTAAACGTACTTGGCCACCACAGCTCCAATCCGACGCCTCTGCACCGGACTCTACCGACGAAATTGATGACGAAACTGCACCCCTCTCACTAGTTGGCATTTACGCAGGTGAACGGCCTTGAACAGGTCTAATCCAATTGTACGGCCAGAAGTCGAGAAATTGGATTAGACCAATTGGTTTAAACCAATTCTTGGGAAAGGCGCGGAAAGGCGAGGCGTTGTCCCGGGCGCGCGGACGGGCGCCCCTGCCTGCCGATGACGGGGCGCCCTACGACGCTTCAGACGAGCGGGTTGTCCTCGGGCGGCGAACCCGGCATCCCGCCGCGCGGCGGCAGCCAGAGCACGAACG
>NZ_SMJZ01000285.1 GCF_004348345.1 Nonomuraea longispora | reverse complement strand
ACCTGAAACCCCGGCCCGCACCCCCCTCATCCCGTCCGCCGGCGCGTCGCCGCCCTCCTCCGCCCCGGTGACCCAGGCCGTGATCCTGGCCGGCGGGCAGGGCTCACGCCTGCGCCCCTACACCGACACCCGGCCCAAGCCGATGGTCGAGATCCCCGGCACCGGCCTGCCCATCATCGGCCACCAGCTGGAATGGCTGGCCGCTGAAGGCGTGACCGACGCCGTCGTGTCCTGCGGCTACCTGGCCGAGGTGGTGCTCGACTGGCTGGCCACGGCGAGCCTGCCGCTGAAGGTCGACCCGGTGGTGGAGACCGAGGCGCTCGGGCGCGGCGGCGGCCTGAAGTTCGCCGCCGCCGCTCTGCCCCGCCCCGGCGAGCCCTGGTACGCCACCAACGGCGACATCTGGACCCGTTTCGGCCTGCGCGCCATGGCGGCCTTCCACCAGGAGCGCGACGCGCACGCCACGCTCGCCCTGGCGCGGCCCCGGCTGCCGTGGGGCACCGTCGAGGTCGACCGGTTCGGCAACGTCTCGGACTTCGTCGAGGCCCCGCCGTCGCCGTACCCGGTCAACGCCGGCGTCTACGTCTTCACCGCCGCGTTCACCTCGATGCTCCCCGACCGGGGCGACCACGAGCGCAGCACGTTCCCCCAACTGGCCCGCCGGCGCCGCCTGGCGGGCTACGAGCTGCCGCAAGGGGTGTACTGGCGCGCCATCGACACGGCCAAAGACCTGAACGAGGCCGCCGAGGAGCTGGCCGCCTTCCGCTCCGGCCGTGACACCCGGCGGTGACACCCCGGCGGCCCCTCTCCGCCGTGACGCCCGGCCTGTCACCCGGCCGAGGGGCCGGCTTGCTCCTGCCGGTTCCGCGCGGGCCGAACCCGGTCAGGTCGTACGGGGCGAAGGCCCGCCGCACGGCCGGCGGGCCGATGGCGGCGAAAGCGACGGTGGCGGCCAGTCCGGACACGCCAGGGCCCCCGTGGGTGGACATCATCACGCCCCGCCGTCCCGGGCCGGCGGCGGGGACGCGGGAGACGGCGATGGCGATGGCGCGCCCGCTTCTCATCCCCGACAAGTCGGTCGGCAGCTTCCCCACGGGCGGGACGGTCACGGGCGAGACGGTCACGAGGGGGTGGTCACGACCAGCCGACGGCCCTGCCCAGCGGGGACTCGTCGCCCGGACTCAGCGGCCCGGCCAGGAACACCGGGGCCTGCGCCATGAACCGCGGCCGCTCACCCAGATGCTCCTGCGCGGCGTGGACCGTGAACGGATGCACCACGTACACATCTCCCGGCAGACCCGTGGCCAGCTCGACCGGCCGCTCGCGCCCCGTCGCGTCCAGCAGCGGCCCCAGCTCCATCGGGTCGTGCACCTGCTCGTCCAGCACCGCGGCCACGTCCCGCTGGCTGCCGGCGCGGATCCTGGTCGGCGCGTCATGCGGCCCCACCTCGGAGAACAGCACCAGCAGCAGCAGCGTCTGCGGCCGCCCGCTCACCCCGTAGCCGCCGTCGGGCAGCACCGTGTTGGCGTCGATGTGCCACCCGCGGTCGGCGGCCGGCGCCACCCGCGGGAACCGCACCGGGATGTTGCCGGCGCTGCCGCGCGGCACCCACCGGCCGTGCCCGGCCACCGCGTCCAGCGCGGCGCGCAGCCGCCCACTGCCCATGATCTGCCCGAACGGCCCCTCACCGGTCAGGTCGGCGGTCCACACCACCGGCTTGGTCCACCCCGAAGGGTCGTCGGGTGACAGGCCGATACGCTGCCACAGCAGTGCCCTGGCCGCGTCGCCCACCTCGCGCGGCACGACCGCCTCGACCTTGGCGAAGCCGTGCTCGACGAACGCCTCGCAATCGATGACCTCCATGGCGAGCACGCTAGCAGCGCCGTCCAGCTATTTACCGTCCCTGGAGGCCCCGGGGGCGGCGCGGGCTCACACGAGGGCGAGCTGCGCAGCCCGCGGCCGCGGCGCGCGAGCCGGCGGCGCCCCGCAGACCATCCCGTACACCCGGCACAGCTGCGCGATCTGCCCCGTGATGCGCTCCTCGTACACGGCGGAGGGCAGGCCTGCGCGGTCGTAGAGCTCCTCGTAGCGCTCCACCAGGTGCGGATGCGCCCGCGCCAGCCACTGCGTGTACCACGCCCGGGTGCCGGGCGGCAGCCGCAGCACCACCGGCTCCACGGCCCGCGCGCCCGCCGCGGCGATGCGCCGCACGGTGGCCGTCAGCTGGTCGGCGGCGTCACTGAGCAGCGGCAGCACCGGAGCCATCAGCACCCGGCAGTCCACGCCCGCCTCCACCAGCGCCGACACCAGCTCCAGCCGCGCCTGCGAGCCGGGCGCGCCCGGCTCGACCGCCCGCCGGATGCGCTCGTCGACGAACGCGATCGACACCGCCACCCGCGCCCCCGCCCGCGCCAGCAGCCCGGCGTCGCGCAGCACCAGCGCGCTCTTGGTGTAGACGGTGAACGGCACCCCGGCTTGGGTGAGCGCCCCGATCACGCCGGGCATCAGCCGGTAGGTCTGCTCGGCCACCTGGTAGCAGTCGCCGCTGATCCCGACGGCCAGCTCCCGGCCGTCCCAGCGCGCCAGCTCCGCCCGCAGCCGCGCCACCGCGTTGGGCTTGACCACGATCCGGGTGTCGAAATCGCCGCCCGCGTCCAGCCCCAGCCGCCGGTGCCCGCCACGCGCGCCGCAGCCCAGGCAGGCGTGCGCACAACCCCGGTAAGGAGAAAGCGCCCACTCCTGGGTGATGCCCGCGGCCTGCGGCACCCGCTCGATCATCGTACGGGCCTGCAGCTCGTAGAAGTCGCCGCGCGCCACCGCGCGCCGCTCGATCAGCGGGCGATCGTCGGCGGCCTCAACCAGCGAAAGCGCGTCCCAAGCCACACCCCCAGTGGAACACGTATTCGACAGCGTTTTCAAGCGATTCCCGCACACCGCCGGTACACCCGGCGGCGCCGGACGCCCCGGCCTGCACGCCTACAGTGGAGAACCCGCACCACTCGTCATCTGGGGGACAACCGCCCATGGCCTGGCTCCTGCTCACCCTCGCCATCGCCTCCGAGGTGCTGGCCACCTCCGCGCTCAAACTCAGCAACGGCTTCACCCACCTCGGCTGGAGCGTCGTCGTCGCCGCCGGATACATCGTCTCCTTCGCCCTGCTGGCCCAGGCGCTGAAACTCCACCTCGAGGTGGGCACCGCCTACGCCGTCTGGTCCGGGGCCGGCACCGCCGCCATCGCTGTCATCGGCGCCCTGTTCCTGGGGGAGACTCTCACCCCGCTCAAGATCGGCGGCATCCTGCTCATCATCGGCGGCGTCGTCGTCCTCAACCTCGCCGGCGCCCACTGACCCGGCCGCCCGGCGATAACGTGTTGGCCCCCTCCACCATCCCTCCCTACACTGCCTGCGTGCTCAAACCCCATCTGCCCCTCACCACCGAACGCCTCACGCTGCGCCCCTTCACCCCCGGCGACCTCGACGCCGTGCACGCCTACGAAAGCCTGCCCGACGTCACCCGCCACCTCTACTGGGAGCCCCGCGACCGCGACACCAGCCGCGCCTTCCTCGACAAGAAGATCACCCACACCGCCCTCCTCGACGAGGGCGACGCGCTCGACCTGGCCATCACCCTGACCGGCAGCGGCGAGCTCATCGGCAACTGCCTGCTCATCTGGACCAGTAAGACCCACCGCCAGGGCGAGATCGGCTACGTCCTGCACCCCGGCCACCACGGCCACGGCTACGCCGCCGAAGCCGGCCGCGCCCTGCTCCGCCTCGCCTTCGACGACCTCGGCCTGCACCGCGTCATCGGCCGTCTCGACGCCCGCAACACCGCCTCCGCCCGGGTCCTGGAGAAACTCGGCATGCGCCACGAGGCCACCCTCATCGACAACGAGATCGTCAAGGGCGAGTGGAGCAGCGAGAGCGTCTACGCCATGCTCGACCGCGAATGGGCGTCGTGACCATCCACCACCTGGCCCTGCGCGCCGACTGGGACGGCGCCCTCCAGGCGGGGGAGTACCGCGTCTCCACCCTGGGCCGCACCCTCGACGAGGTGGGCTTCATCCACTGCAGCCGCGACATGGCCCAGCTGCGCGGCGTCCACGCCGCCTTCTACACCGCCGTGGCCGAGCCGCTGCTCGTCCTCGACATCGCCCCGGCGGGCCTGGACGTGCGCGTCGAGGACGGCTTCCCCCACCTGTACGGGCCGCTGCCGCTCAGCGCCGTCACGGCGGTCCGCCCTTTCACGCCCTGACCACCGCACCGGGGCTCGTGCCCGCGCTCGCCGTGCCCGCGGCCCGCCGGTGCGCGACCGGCGGGATCAGTCAAGGAGCTCGACGTACCCGTCGGTGCCGTGGACGCGGATCCGCTGCCCGTCACGGATCAACCGGGTCGCCTGTTCGACTCCCACGACGGCGGGCAGGCCGTACTCCCGCGCGATGACCGCGCCGTGCGTCATGAGGCCGCCCACCTCCGTCACCAGCCCGGCGACCGCGACGAACAGTGGCGTCCAGCTGGGGTCGGTGTAGGCGGTGACCAGGATGTCGCCCGGTTCGAGGTCGGCCCGCGTCATGTCCATGAGGACCCGGGCCCGCCCCTCGACCGTCCCCGCCGAGACGGGCAGCCCGGCCAGCGTGCCGGGCGGGGCGTCGGCCCGCCGGTAGCTGCCGGTGATGACCTCGCCGTCGGAGGTGAAGACCCGCGGTGGCGTGAGCGTCTCGTAGGAGCGGAACGCCTCCCGCCGTTCCTCCACGAGCGCGGAGTCCGCCTTGCCGGTGCGTACGACGTCCCGTACCTCCTCGAGCCGCAGGAAGAAGATGTCGTCGCGCTCGCGCAGGACGCCGGACCGGACGAGACGGCCGGCCTCGCGCAGCAACGCCTGCTTGTAGACGAAATAGCGGCTGATCATGCAGTACTTCGGGTATTCCCGGTATCCGGCGAAGGTGCGGACAAGGTCGATCATCCGCCCGGTCTCCCCGGCCTTGCCCTCCCCGTCGGGCAGGGCACGCAGCCGCCCCAGCAGCTGCTGCGCCGCGCGCCGCGCCTCCTGGCGGCCCTGTTCGAAGTGCCGCTCACCGGCGCCCGGCTCGAAGTTCCTCACGTTGCCCAGGATGGCGGGCACCAGCATGGCGGGCCGCTCGCTCCAGCGCGTCCTGGTGATGTCGATCTCGCCCGCGCAGCGCATGCCGTACGTGCCCAGGTAGCCACGGATGGCCTCACCCGCCTGCCGCCCGCCAGGCAGCCCGGACAGCTCCTCCAGCCAGCCGTCGCCTTCCCGGCCCTCGTCCGCCACCCGGTGCAGGAACGCCACGACCTGCGCGTGCGGACGCACGACGTCCGCGACCTCCAGCAGCGCCGGCCCCATCTCCGAGGTGACATTACGGGGGACCGACTGGGTGAGCACGTCGGCGGCGTTCTTCACGCCCAGCCACGCCTCGAGACGGTCGTTGAGCCACCACGCCGCCTCCATCGCCGCCATGATCACCCGGTGGCTCAGCGGATCGAACAACACCCGCCTGAGCTCCCCGATGTCGGCCACGATGAACTCCACCAAAGCCGGCCCCGACAGATCCTCGATCTCGCGCTTCAGGGTCGCCACGGACGATTCACCGCGCCGGATCAGCTCGGTGACGAGGTCCGGATCGGCCTCCACCGGATCGGCCGGCCCGCCGGCGGGCACGGCGGCGGGCACGGCGGCGGGCACGGCGGGTGAGGCGTCGTCGGGGAGCGAGGGCAGGAAGTCGCCGCGGTCCACGACGCTCTGCATCGCGTCCCGGATGAGCGGATCGGACCTGCCCAACGTGTCCAGCAGGCTCGCGCGGCCCGCGGGCGTCGCCAGCACGGGCGCCACGTCGACGAACAACCGCCCGCCCGCCTCGTGCATCGGCCGCGGGGTCGTCAGCTGCCACACCGACAGCCCCAGCGGCTTCATCGCGTCGGTCATCATCTGCTGGTGCCCGACGGACACATAGAGGTGGTTGTCCTCGTCATCGACCGCGGGCAGCGGGAACAGCGTGGTGATCGGCCGGCTCTGCACGATGTGGAACTCGCCGCCGGCCAGGCACCACTCGATGTCCTGGGGCCGGCCGAAGTACGCCTCGATGCGCCGGCCCAGCCGCACCAGCCGCACCGCCTGCTCCTGGCTCAGAGCCGGCTGCCGCCGCAGGCCCTCCTCCACGGCCACGTCCCGGGTGCCTCCCTGCGGCGACGCCTCGACGCGGCGCTCCTTGACGGCGACTGCCACGTCGACGACCTGGCCGTCACGCACCGTGTAGACGTCCCCGGCGACCACACCTGACACCAGCGCCTCGCCGAGCCCCCAACCGGCCTCCACCGTGGCGACCTTCCGGTTCGAGGTCACGGGGTCGGCGGTGAACACCATCCCGGCCGCGTCCGGGAACACCATCCGCTGCACCACCACCGCCATCCGCACCGTACGGTCGTCGATGCCGTTACGGCGCCGGTAGGTCACCGCCCGCTCGGTGAACAGCGAGGCCCAGCACCTGCGCACGTGCCGCAGGACCGCCGCCAGGCCCACGACGTTCAGGTACGAGTCCTGCTGGCCGGCGAACGAGGTGCCCGGCAGGTCCTCGGCCGTCGCGCTGGAACGCACCGCGCAAGGGGTGTGCTCCCCGAGCCGGGCCAGCGACGCGCCGACCTCCGCCGCCAGATCGCCGGGAATCTCGACGCCCTCGATCTCGCCGCGCAGCCCGGCGCTCAGCGTGCCGATCGCCGCCCGGTCGTCCGCGTCCACGCCCGCCAGCTCGTCCAGCCGGGCGCCCACCCGCGCCGCCCCGGCCACGACCCGCTGGAAGGCCTCCGTGGTGACGCAGAAGCCGTCCGGCACGCGGACGCCGTCGATACGCGACAGCTCACCCAGGTGCACTCCCTTACCGCCCACGTCCGCGAGATTCGCCGAGCCGATCTGCTCGAAACCCATCACGTAACCCAATTTCACTGCTCCATCGGTCGTCGGGCCGTTCGCAACGGGCAAGTATGAACCACTTTCCGATGTCTCATGAGGCGCGCCGCTCTGCTATAAAGTGAAGGTGGCGGGGACACGTGCCCGCCCCCCTTCCTCCGGCCGAGACCGCGACAGCTCGATGCCGTCCCCGCCGTCAACAACGCGGGCTTCTGGCCCGATCCGGCCGAGCGGCTTCACGAACTGCGCCGCCTGAGCCGCCTGCGCCGCCCGGTCGGCCGCATCGCGCTCGTTCAGCCAGCCGGCTGCCTCGGCGCCACCCGGGAGAGCACGGCCACGACCGCGGACCACGCACCGGCCCCGTAGCCATCCCTGGTGAACCCGCCACCGCCCTCCACCATCACGTCGGGGCGGGGGCGGAGCGCACGGCCAGCTGGTCCAGGGAGACGTCGAGCACGTCGGCCAGCGCGGCTATCGTGAAGAACGCCGGGGTGGCGATGCGTCCGGTCTCGATCTTGCGGAGGGTTTCGGCGGACATGCCCGCCGCCGCGGCCACCTCGACGATGCTGCGCTCGCCGCGGGCCTGACGCAAGGTGGAGCCGAGCTGCTCGCCACGGAGCCGCTCTTCAGGGGTCAGCGGAGGTCGCACCATGACCACCACTCTATACCCGGACACCGGTATAGTTATCGCACCGGCGTACTCGGGGTCCGGCGAACAGAGCCCGCCTCACCGGCCGCGTCAGGCGGTCAGGCCCGCGCTGATCAGTCGCCTGGACGCACCTCTTCCAGCGCGCCCTCACGGGCGGGCTCGATCAGTCCCTGAAAAGGTCCTGTTGCCGTGCTCCTGACCTTGGCGGGATCTCCTCCCACGCGCGGCGGCAGCATGCCGATGTCGGTTGCAAGGCTGGGCGTGAACGCGGGCGCGCAGGTTTCACAGCCGGGGGAGGAGCCGGTGCCGCCGCCGGCCGGGACCCGCCCGGCCGCGCACGAGCTCATCCTTCACGCCGTACGACGTGCGCTCGCCGAAGAAAGGAGAACGCCGCCCGGCGGCGTGCCCCCGTTCACCCGGAGCCGTCGCCCGGCTCGCCCCGCAGCAGGGGATGGGCCCGCATCGCCACCTCCAGCTCACCCGGCAGCTCATCACGGTAACGCCCCAGCGTCGACAGGTCACTGTGCCCCAGCACCCGCCGCACCGCGTCCATGTCGACCGCGTCGGCCAGCAGATGCGTCGCCGTCGTGTGCCGCAGCCCATGCGGCGTCACCGACCGCCGCTGATCCGGGTCGACCCGCGCCTGCACCCGGTCGATGACCGCCTGCACATCACCCCGCGCCAGCCGCCGCCCCCGCCACGACAACAACAACGCCTTGTCCTGCACCGCCGGCCGCCCCCGCGCCAGATAGTCCTGCAACACCCGCGCCACATCCTGCGGCAACGGCACGTCCCGCGTCCGCCCGCCCTTGCCGAAGATCCGCCAGTAGCGCACCCCGTCGTTGGTGAAGAAATCCTCCACATTGGCGCGGACCAGCTCCGACACCCGCGGCCCCACCGTCGCCAGCAGCAACACGATCACCGCGTCCCGCAGCTC